>CAMBTV010000082.1 GCA_945870835.1 Chitinophaga pinensis | reverse complement strand
TTTCCTCATTTGATATATAAACGAAAACAGATGACTTGAATAGAGATATTTTGTTACACTGAGGGTTGGTAGCATTTAAAATACTAAAAACTATTTAGTGGGAAATAGTTCACTATTTTTTTATTGTTAAACACAGGTACTACTTTTTTTTCTATTGCTTAATTTATATAAGATTTACCAGTCTCTGCTAATAATAAATAAGTTGCTATAATTAAAATAATTAATCCATTTTGATGGATAAAAAAATCCCCTTACAATGAAGGTATTGTGTTGAAAGAGGGGGAATGATAGAAAGTAGGTATTCAAAGATTTTCAAGTGATAAATAACAAATATCAAATTTGAAATGTAAGCGACTATTTCACTTTTTTTTAAAGAGTTTTACAAAAAAAGACGCCCTTTGAAAAGTATGCTATTACTTTTTAAAAGGCGTCATCAGATTTTAAAAAAGTGTTGTTGTCTAATTTAATATTAGTTATTGGGCATCAACTGAATCGTAAACAATTACTTTTGACCATAAGGACTTACATTCAGCAACAAATGCAAGGTGATCAGGGTCGGTCTGGTAACTTGCCTGATCGGCATCGTTTTTAAAGGTTAATAATAACGAAACAGCATACGTACTGTCTATAACAGGTCGGTTGGTATTAGCTGGAACTCCAATATGACATTGATGGATACTTTTTACTGAAGATAGTTTCCTTAATCCTGCAATTAACGTATCTCTGTCGGTTGAGCTAGTTGGATTATTGAGCCAAAAATACACATGATGAATAAACATGTTTTCCATAATTTTTTTTTAGATTGTAAAGATAGCCAATTCTTCTTTTTGGTTTTACTGGAAAAAGATCTGATTAATCAATAAGTAACAATTGAACAGATTTATACATTTAATCAATTTATTCCTTACTTTTAAAGAAATATAAAATTATGTATACAAGACGCAGATTTATAAAAAATAGTAGCTCACTGGCATTGGGAGCAGCCTTTCTATCTTCTTTTGATGTAAACGGTAAAAAGACAAATAATCCAGGTATTCAGTTATATACTTTTCGAAAGGAAATGATGGAAGATGCCATTGGCACTTTGAAAAATATTGCTTCACTTGGAATTAAGCAAATTGAATGTTCTTCCAGCAAGAAGGGCTCTTATTTTGGTTTGAAGCCTGAAGAAATGAAAAAAATCTGTTCAGACCTTGGCATGACTATTCGTAGCGGTCACGTTTCATTAAATGATAAATGGAACCAAACGATGGATGAAGCCTTGTTATCTGGTCAGGAATATCTCATTTGTTCTTCTTTGCCTTCCCGTGGACAAACGATAGATAATTATAAAAAAGTATCAGAAAAGTTCAATCAGGCTGGAGAAGACTGTAAAAAAAGAGGTATAAAATTTGGATATCACAACCATGATTTTGAATTTGATAAGGAGAATGGCATCACTTTATATGATGTTTTAATGGACAACACCGACCCTTCTTTGGTTCACATGGAGCTTGATCTTGGTTGGGTAGTGGCTAGTGGAAATGATCCCTTGGCTTATTTTAAGAAATACAAAGGTCGTTTCCCCTTGTGGCATTTAAAGGACATGGATTTGGTAAAAAAGCAAAGCACAGAATTTGGGAAGGGTGGATTAGATATTCAAAAAATGTTCGATAACAGTAAGCAATCTGGATTGAAATACTTCTTTATTGAACAGGAGGAATATAGTTTTACGCCAACAGAAAGCATGAAAATAAATATGGACTATTTAAAAAAGATTAAGTAGACTCTATTTTTTTTATAATACACCCTACTTCTCTTGTTGAGGTGCTTTATCTTTGCATCGAAAAATTAAAGAATGGGCTATTCAACGCTTGAAGAAAGTTTAATAGATCTTGAAAATAAGGGTCAATTGATTCGAATTAAGGAATTGGTTGACCCATATCTTGAAATGTCAGCGATTCATTTAAGGGTTTATACTGCAGGTGGACCTGCATTGTTATTTGAAAATGTGAAGGGGTCTAAATTTAGAGTCGCCTCTAATATTTTTGGAACGCTGGAGAGAAGTAAATTTATTTTCAGAGACACCCTTTCTTTAGTCCAACAGTTGATTGAATTAAAAAACGATCCTTTAAAGGCGTTAAAAAATCCTATTAAAAATTTTACTGCTGGACTGGCTGCCTTGAAATCGCTGCCTCTTAAAAATCCGCTTCAAAAACCTGCTCTTTTCCAGGAAATAAAAATTGAAGATATTCCTCTTATTCATCATTGGCCAATGGATGGGGGCGCTTTTGTGACGCTTCCTCAAGTATATACCGAAGATATCGATCAGCCCGGCATTATGAAATCCAATCTTGGAATGTATCGTATACAATTGACAGGAAATGAGTATGTTCTTAATGAAGAAATTGGATTACATTATCAACTTCACAGAGGTATTGGTGTACACCAGACTAAAGCCAATAAAAAAGGGCTACCATTAAAGGTTAGCATTTTCGTTGGTGGTCCGCCTGCTCATAGTGTAAGCGCTGTGATGCCACTACCTGAAGGGATCAGTGAAATGACTTTTGCAGGGGTGTTGGGAAATCGAAGATTCAGGTACACCTATGTAGATGGATATTGTATTAGTACCGATGCTGATTTTGTAATTACCGGAGAAGTTTATCCAGAAGACAATAAACCAGAGGGCCCTTTTGGTGATCATCTAGGTTATTATAGTCTCCAGCACAATTTTCCAGTATTAAAAGTACATAAAGTATTTGCTAAAAAAAATGCCATTTGGCCATTTACAGTAGTTGGTAGGCCTCCACAAGAAGATACAAGCTTTGGGCATTTAATTCATGAAATGACTGGTTCTGCTTTACAAGCAGAGATTCCAGGTTTGAAGGAGGTGAACGCCGTTGATGCTGCTGGTGTTCACCCTTTATTATTGGCTATTGGAAGTGAGCGCTACACTCCTTATTCCCCAGCTCAACAACCTGCCGAAATTCTCACAATCGCTAACCATGTTCTAGGAACTGGTCAGCTGAGTCTTGCAAAATTTTTATTCATCACTGCTGATGATACCAATGAACTAAATACAAAAAATATTAAAGGTTATTTTGAATATGTTTTACAAAGAATTGACCTAAGTCGCGATATTCATTTTTATACCAACACTACCATCGATACACTTGATTATTCAGGTACTTCTATCAACAGTGGTAGTAAGGTGGTGATAGCAGCCTATGGTCCGGTCCTTAGAGAATTGGCTACCACTGTACCAAAATGCCTAAACGATTTACAGGGATTTCAAAACCCTCAGCTAGTTATGCCCGGAGTAATAGCCCTTCAGGCTCCTGCTTTCATCAATTATACAGAGGCAAAAGTTGAATTTACTAAACTAGATGGTCAGCTAAATAGTAATCTAACTAGTTTGGAAGGTTTTCCATTTATTATTATTTGTGATGATGCCAATTTTGTAAGTGAAAATATCAATAATTTTTTATGGACCACTTTTACACGAAGTAATCCATCCCATGATATTCAGGGTATTGGAACTTTCTATAATAATAAACATTGGGGTTGTAATGGACCACTGGTAATTGATGCTCGAAGTAAACCACATCATGCTCCACCAGTGGTGGTAGATCCTGCTACCAATAGTAAAATAAATTATTTATTTGAAGAGGGAGGAAGTTTATACGGATATTGATTTTAAGTAGGTCTTTATCAAGTTTTTGATTTATATCAACGGGTTGATATAGTATTTATTGTGTATATAAATGATCCTTCTATAATTATCCATTTTACAAATTATTTCGTAAATATTTTTGAGCAAAGTTTCTTTTCTTAAAATCATTCAAACAAAACTATCAATCCACAGAAAATCAGTTATTTTTGCTCCACTTAAAAGCATTTTAGAAGGGATGAAGAACATTAGAAATTTTTGCATAATTGCGCATATTGATCACGGTAAGAGTACATTGGCGGATCGTTTATTGGAATTTACCCATACCATTGGGGAACGTGATATGCAAGCTCAAGTATTGGATGATATGGATCTTGAGAGGGAAAAAGGCATCACCATTAAAAGCCATGCAATTCAAATTAATTATACTTGGAAGGGGGTTGAATATGTATTCAATTTAATTGATACACCTGGTCACGTTGATTTTAGTTATGAAGTAAGCAGGGCATTAGCTGCTTGCGAGGGTGCTTTGTTATTGGTTGATGCATCTCAAGGTATTCAAGCTCAAACTATTAGTAATCTTTATTTAGCAATCGAAAATAATTTAGAGATCATTCCAGTGATCAACAAGATTGATATGGAGGGTGCTATGATACCTGAAGTAACCGATCAAATTGTAGAATTAATTGGTTGTAAGCCAGAAGAAATTTTATTAGCCAGTGGTAAAAGTGGTATCGGTATTGAAGAAATTTTGACTGCTATCATTGAGCGTATTCCTGCCCCTAAAGGTGATGTAGATGCACCTTTGCAGGCGTTAATATTTGATAGTGTTTACAATAGTTTCCGTGGTATTATTGTTTATTATCGGGTGTTTAATGGCACTTTAAAGAAAAATGATAAAATTAAATTTAGTAATACGGGTCTTGAATATGGTGCAGATGAAGTAGGGATATTAAAAATGGGATTGTCTCCTAAAAGTGAAGTTTGCGCTGGCGACGTAGGCTATATTATTACAGGGATTAAAAATGCTAGAGAAGTAAAAGTTGGAGATACCATTACCACTACTGTAAATGGATCTAATGAATCTATCAAAGGTTTTCAGGATGTTAAGCCCATGGTATTTGCTGGTATTTTTCCTGTTGAAACAGATGCATTTGAAGAGCTGCGCGATTGTATGGATAAATTACAATTGAATGATGCTTCACTTACATTTGAGTTAGAAACATCCAAAGCATTGGGCTTCGGATTTCGTTGTGGATTTCTTGGAATGCTCCATATGGAAATTATTCAAGAAAGATTGGAAAGAGAGTTTAATCAAACCGTTATTACCACTGTTCCTAACGTTAGTTTTATTGCTACTACTTCTAGAGGTGAAGTAATCACTGTCAATAATCCTACTGAAATGCCTGATCCTACTAGAATCGAGAAAATTGAAGAACCTTTTATTCGGGCACAAATGATTAGCAAGCCAGAGTATATTGGAAATATTATGACTTTATGTATTAGTAAGAGAGGTGTTTTAGTTAGTCAAGGATATTTAACTCCTTCAAGAGTTGAATTAACTTTTGATATGCCGCTTACAGAAATCGTATTCGATTTTTATGATAAATTAAAAAGTATGACTAGGGGCTATGCTTCCTTTGATTACCATCCAATTGAATATAGAGTGAGTGATATTGTGAAAATGGATATTTTACTCAATGGTGAAAAAGTAGATGCTTTGAGTGCTTTGATTCATCGAGCTAGGTCGCATGAATTTGGACGTAAACTCTGTGAAAAGTTAAAAGAATTACTTCCTCGTCAGCAGTTTCAAATTGCTATACAAGCTGCTATTGGAGCCAAAGTAGTGGCTAGGGAAAATATTAGTGCAATGCGCAAAGATGTTACTGCTAAATGCTATGGTGGTGATATTAGTCGTAAACGTAAACTTTTAGAAAAACAAAAAGAGGGAAAAAAGCGAATGAAACAGATAGGTAATGTGGAAGTGCCTCAGGAAGCTTTTTTAGCAGTTTTGAAATTGAACGACTAATAATTTCTTGATTACTTTTTGTAGCTTAATATTTCTAGCTTCTTCATAAGTTGATGTGACTCTTTCGATATAGGTGTATTTTAATTTCCTATATCCATCTTCATTCCAACTTTAAATTTCATTAATACAGTAATTGTTTCTTGCTTGAATTTTTCCAGCCAGCTTGATTTTCGTAGGATACAAAATATATTTTAAGGTCTGCTTGATTTTCGTAGTCAACAAAAAATATTTTTTTTGATGCTTGATTAGAATAATCTGTGAAAAACCATTTGCCATTATTATCACCTGCCTGGTTATTATATTTCACTTTAAAAACTTTCAGATCAGCTTGATTTTCATATTTCACCACGTAGACTTTCACATCTGCTTGATTGGAATATTGAACAGAAAATACTTTTTGGCAAAAGATTTTGTTTGAGATTAATAGGGCTAGTATTAAAAGGAATATTTTCATTTCAAATTTTTTTATAGAATTAATATTTATTAAAGTTAATATTTTATTACAGTTGTTCAATGGGTTGATTGTCTTTTAAATATTGTTCGTTTACTTTCCCATTTAAATCTTTTATTGGATTAGGTACGGGTTCTTTTCCTAATGGTGTTATTTGGTTAAAAACCTTATTGATGTGCTGCCATTTTCCGTTTTTCCACTTAAAACCTTCATAATCTCCGTCGGGTATAAAAGTCCATTTTTTTGAAGGCTCATTGGTTTCTGATTCAAGGTGTTCAAAAATAATTATCCCTAATTCATCATCGTAGTTGACTCTGGCGCCAGTATTTTTTTTAAATTCTAGAATGTATCTACTAAGGGGTGGTTTATTTTTAGACTCTTCCGTAAAACTAAAAAGGTGAGAACCAAAAATAGGTTCTCCATTAATAAATTCTAGTGTTTCGATTATTTTTTTTGTACTTCTAATATTGTTTTCATCATATCCTATTAGGGTATAATAATGCTTATTGGCATTTTTTGTGTGAATTATTTTATAATAAATAGCACCCATCCAACTTCTGTTGTTAGTAACAGTATCTGTCTGATTGATTATAATGTCTGATTTATCAATCAAGGGTAATAATTGCAAGGATCCATCTGCTGTTCTCATTTGAATGGCTCCATGTTGTCGAATCATATTTTCATTGATTATCATTTGCCAGGTAAAAATTTTAAAACTGCTGTCTGGTGAATATAATTTAGAAATATTTTCTAGTGAATTAAAAGGGTAGTAAAAAGAATTTTTGTTGACCAAAGCTCTTACTAATATTTTAGTAAAAATACTATCTGCTGTAAAGCAATCGGAAGGATTTTTTCCCTCAATAATTTGTGTGGAATATTTTTTTAATGAATCTTCCCATTTTTTCAAAGATATTCTTGCAGTCTTCAAATTTTGTTGCGCATCTATAGAGAGAGAGCTGATTAATAAAAATATAAATAGATATATTGGCTTCATTTATTGAAATTAAATGAATAACATGAATAATAAAATTTGAATTTTTAAAATTAACGAAAGCTTAGGTTAAAGAGAAATTAAAACTTTTGGGTATCTAAAAACTCAATTCTATTAACAAAAGAAGGATAAGATGAGTTAAAATTATATAATTTACTACCTATAATTTAGCAATGGACATAATTGCGTCTACCATTTTACTCCAACTGTATTTTTTCTTTTCCTCCACTAAATAAGGAAGATAATGCTGTTCTCCAGTTTTGAAAAATTGAATGATTTTTTCAGCAATAGAGGCCGCAGTTGGTTCTGCAATCAATCCAACCTTATTGTCTGGAACAAGCGCAGGTAATCCACCTACATTGGTAACAATCATTGGTATTTCAAAGTGATAGGCTAGGGGTGTAACACCACTTTGAGTTGCTGATCGATAGGGTTGAACAATTAAATCTGAAGCACATAGATAATATTTTACTTCATTGTCAGATATGAAATGGGTTCGTAAAATAAGTTGCTGCTCAATTCCCAATCTTTCAATTTGTTCATTGTATAATTTTTGATCATCATAAAATTCCCCTGCTATTAAAAGTTTAAAGGAAGGGTAGGAGGTCTGCAATATTTTAATTGAATCCAATAAAATATCTAATCCTTTATACTTTCTTATGAATCCAAAAAATAAAATAATTTTTTCCTCTAATTCAATATTTAAATATTTTCTAGCAAGTTCTTTACTTATTTTTTCACCAAAATTATCATACAAAGGATGTGGAATAAATACCGTTGGTTTATTAGGTGCGAAAACTAAAAGATCTTCTTTTACTTTTTCACTCATAGTGATAAAAGCATCTACTGGCTTTACAAAATATTTTGTAAATATTTGATCACCTGGTTTTGGTTCATGTGGAATTATATTGTCTGCGATGCAAACGACCTTACTAACCCTATTTTTTTTAATCTTACGTAAAATGCTGCCTAAACAAGGTCCCATGAATGGTAACCAGTAACGAACAATTACTAGATCGGGTTGAATCTTTTTTATCTGGTTGCCCACCTTTATCCAGTTGAATGGATTGATGGAGTTAATGCAGCTATGAATGGTTAAACCAACAGGAGCGGGTTCAGACGTAAATTGAGATGTTCCAGGAAATAAAAAGCTAGGATACTGTAAAGAGAAACTAAAAATTTGTACATCATGACCTTCTTGCATAAAAGCTTTGGCAAGCCGTTCATTAAAAGTGGCTATACCTCCACCTCTGAGTGGATGTGCCGAGCCCAGTATGATAATTTTTTTACCTGCTATACCCTCAATCGGATTACTGGCAATATTCATGAGCTAGTTAATACCTGCTTTTTGTTCTATTAAATAGTGATTTCGATCACCTGAATTACGGGCAATTAATTCCCCTAAAAATCCAGCTAAAAATAATTGTGTTCCAATAACAATAGAGATTATTCCTACATAAAACAAAGGACGGTCCGTCATGTTAAATTGGGAATTAAATATTTTTTCCCAAAACAAATAAATCCAAATAATGCTTCCTATAAAAAATACAATACTTCCCCATAAGCCAAAAATATGCATAGGTTTTTTCCCAAACTTTCCCATAAACATAATAGAAGCTAGATCAAGAAATCCATTTACAAAACGGCTCCAACCAAATTTTGTAACACCATATTTTCTTGCACGATGCTCAACTACTTTTTCTCCAATTTTTCTAAAGCCTGCCCATTTTGCTAAAACAGGAATATAGCGGTGCATTTCGCCATATACCTCGATCGATTTAACTAGTTTATTACGATAAGCCTTCAGACCACAATTAAAATCATGCAACTTAATACCACTTGATTTGCTAGCTGCTAAATTGAATAATTTAGAAGGTAAATTTTTAGTTAGTTTATTATCATATCGTTTCTTTTTCCATCCGCTGATCATGTCGAATCCATCGGTCATAATCATTTTGTAGAGTTCCGGAATTTCATCGGGACTATCCTGAAGGTCTGCATCCATTGTAATAACTACATTGCCTTTTGCTGCTTTAAAACCTTCATTTAAAGCTGCGCTCTTACCATAGTTTCGCTGGAATTTAATTCCTTTGATATTATTATTTTGGGTATGAAGTGTTTCTATCACTTCCCATGAACGATCATTGCTACCATCATCCACCATGATTACTTCATAGCTAAATTGGTTGTCAATCATTACTCGCTCTATCCAAGAAGCTAATTCGGGTAATGACTCATCTTCGTTAAAAAGTGGAACAATAATTGATACATCCATAATTTTACGCCTCCTTCGAATTAAACTATTTGGTGTTGTAATTTTTACTTAAATACCCGCCAGTGATTGCTGTGATCATTGCCCCTAAAATTAGGTACCTGAATACTGCCGATGAAATCATTAGTGGTAAAAACATTTTTTTTAGCTGATTGGCATTCTCCTCAATTTCTTTTTGCAAATGGTCGCCTTGTTTCACTAGCAATAGACTATTTTCTGCAATTTTACTATCTCTAAATTCGGTATGATAACTAAAGTAAATATAAGCAAACCCAGCCATCAGCAGGGTAACAACAATAAAAGTTTTGAACCCGATAGAAAAATAATCTTTGAATGAAATGGTATTTCCATTTTTTTTGCAATGTGCAATCAAACTCCATAATATGCCACCTGTAAATAGAGAGTAAATGATAAATTGGAAGTAGCTTTCAACAGGATTCTTTAAAATTTCCGAGGAAAATAGGGAAGCTATTATCATCAAAGCACCCGTAATCAATCCTTTTTTTGTAGGGGTTGGTTGCTTCATTTTAATTAATATGGATATGGGTACCATTAATAATTCCAACTACTTTACCTGTAAGTTGCTTTCCGATAAAAGCAGAGTTGGTACATTTCGATTGGATATTATTTTCTCCAAATGTATAGCTTGATGTCGGGTTAAATAGAGTAAGAGACGCTATTTCACCCTCCTTGATATCGGGTATTGAAAGTCCAAAAGTTTTTCTTGGTGATACAGTCAATCTATCAATCAATTCTTCGATTGACCATTTTTGTTTTACTATTGTCCAAACTGCACCAAATAAACTTTCTAAACCAATCATTCCATTTTTTGCATATTCAAATTCACATACTTTGGCATCGTAATTTTGCGGTAGATGATGAGAAGCAATGAAATCAATTGTTCCATCCAACAAACCTTCTATTAAATTTTGACGATCTGATTTTGTTCTGATGGGAGGATTTACTTTTAAGTTGGTATCGTATTGCTGCAAGTCATCATCAGAGAAAAATAAATGATAAGGCGTAACGGAGCAAGATATTTTAACTCCTGCACTTTTTGCAGTCTTAATATGTTCGAGACTTTTGGTTGAGGAAATACCTGTAAAATGTAGTTTGCTAGCAGCATAATTAGTTAGTTCAATATCTCGGGCAACCATTATTTCTTCTGCCATGGCTGGTTTACCTGGAAGACCTAGTTGTGTAGAAATTATACCTTCATTCATGAGTCCATTGGTACCAATTGTTTTATCATCAGGTAGCTGAATGACTGTTCCATCAATGGATTTAACGTATTGAAGTGCTTTGAGTAAAAGACTTCCATCTTGAATGCAGTTGAGTCCGTCGCTGAAAGCTATTGCTCCAGAATTAAACATGTCATACATTTCGGCCAATTCTTTACCTGCTGCATTTTTAGTAATGGAACCTATTGGATGTACTTTTACTCCTGAATTGGTGGATTTTTGAATAATATATTCTACTTGAGATTTAGTAGAAATAACCGGATCGGTATTGGGGATAATTAAAACATCTGTAAAACCACCTGAAGCTGCAGCCTTTGTTCCAGTTTCAATTGTTTCACGGTATTCAAATCCAGGATCACAAAACTGAGCGAATGAATCTATCCATCCAATACTAATGTGCAATCCCTCATCTTCAATGACCCTTTCTGCAGATTGATTAATTGAGTCAGCAATAGATGAAATGATTCCATTTTGAATCAAAATATCTTTACGCTTTCCATTAAGAGGGGAACCCTTACTTACTATGGTGGCCTGCTTGATTAAGACGCTCATGAATTATAAAGTTGCGCTAAGTTACAATTTGTTGTTGTTTTTAGATTTGAAAATTTAAATTACTTTTACTTTACTTATCATTGAGGCAGATACATATGTAAATTATATACTTTATGTTGTATCAAAAAATTAATTAATTTATGATTTTTGTTATTTCGGGAAGTAGCGCAGCCCGGTAGCGCACTAGGCTGGGGGTCTAGGGGTCGCAAGTTCGAATCTTGTCTTCCCGACACAATTATTTGAAAGGCAATCTTTTGCAAGATTGCCTTTTTTTGTTTGCACTGAAACCCTAGTTAATGAAATCTTCTAAAATTTAAACGCCAGCTGCATTTCCTGCATATAAATTTACTCTATTGGTATTGGTCTCTTCAGACTGTTCAAAGCCTATCACTTCTCTTTCAGTGGTAGCAGTTTTTGAAGTACAAACAAATAATTTTGCAGATACAAGTAATGCTAGATTTTTTTTTAATTTTTTTAATTTGTTGGTTTTATATACAGCTAATAGAGTAAGGGGTGACCTCATTAACTGTCTACTCCTACTTCGGTTCAGCAGCAGCAGGTAATGGCGACGGTGCTGGTGCATCGCTGCTATAAGTAGCGGCAGCCACGTACCACTCACCTTTTATCTTCTTCCAAACTACTAAATACTTGCCTATGTCCAAAAGGTCACCATTCGGAGTTCCAATCACAACGCGATTGTTGCCATACTCCCAGGCTAGATCGCCTGATTGTGAAACGGTAATTTTTGAAGTGGTTCCTTGAAACGACTTGATTGAGGCCCAAGTTCCGTCGTAGGCCTTACGCATGGTTGCTAGGTCTTGGATTTGCGGATTTCCTGGAGTTTGGTTGATGGCATCTTCTGCGTAAAATGCCAGTGACGAATCAGTGTTTTTGGATGCTTCAGCAGCGGCAAGCGCTTTTGATCTAGCAAGCACGGCTGCCTCCTCGGTAGCGATATCAATTTTTGTTTCTTGGTTTGTACAAGCAAATAATGATGCTGATACAAGAAAACATAATAATAGTTTTTTCATTTTTTATTTTTTTAGTTGAAATTGAAATTAATTAATATTTGCGATATAAATATGTAGCAAATGAAAACATAATAAAA
>CAMBTV010000081.1 GCA_945870835.1 Chitinophaga pinensis | reverse complement strand
AAGGCCTTAAAAGCTTGATGAATATTTTATTTTAAAAAATAATTTCATATTTCTTAGTAAAAACAATCGAATCAGAATTAATTGATTTTAATGAAGTTTAGCACTGATCAATTTTAAAAACTCACTTCTTGTTTCATTTTGTTCGAATTCACCCCAAAAAGCTGAAGTAGTAGTCACTGAATTTTGTTTTTGAACACCTCTCATCATCATACAAAGATGGGATGCTTCAATAACCACTGCCACCCCAATTGGATTGAGCGTTTCTTTGATAGAATTTAAAATTTGGTGGGTAAGTCTTTCTTGCACTTGAAGACGCCTGCTATAAACATCTACTACTCTTGCAATTTTACTCAAACCAGTAATCCAACCATTAGGAATATAAGCAACATGCGCCTTTCCATAAAATGGGAGCATATGGTGCTCACACATGCTATATAATTCTATATCCTTAACAATGATCATTTCGCTAACCTCTTCATGAAATTTTGCAGAATTTAAAATTTCATTCGCATTTTGTTGATAACCTTGAGTAAGAAATTGCATTGCTTTTGCAACTCTTTCAGGTGTTTTTTGAAGCCCTTCCCTCGTTGGATCTTCTCCTAATAATCCCAATGTATCGGTGTAGGTTTTGATCAAGCCTTCTGTAACAGGTTGGTCGTATTGTTCAATTTTTTTATAAGCCATTGATGTTTTTTTAATTTAGTTAACCGGATATTCAACAAAATTTCTTGGAGTTTCATACAACCGAACCTGGAGATCAAATTTCATTTCTATTTTTTCTCTCAAAATATTGTAAATAACTATAGCAATATTTTCAGCACTTGGATTTAAATTTTTAAATTCGATAGTATCTAAATTTAAATTTTTATGATCAAATTTTTCTAAAATGTTTTCTTTGATCAAATCTTTCAATATTTTCAAATCAAATACGTATCCAGTAGCCAAATCAGGAACACCAGAAAGCTTTACCACCAATTCATAATTATGCCCGTGGTAATTCAGATTGTTACATTTACCAAAAATCTGCTCATTCGTTGCTTCGTCCCAGGCTGGATTATTTAGCCTATGAGCTGAATTAAAATGTTCAATTCGAAAAACTGATACCTTATTATTCATACATTAATTTTAATATATTCAAGAAATCTAAATAGTTAAGACAGTAGCATTAACATTTAAATTAAAAAAAGGAAAATAGTTTAGATCGCTTAATTCTGGGGCTAGAACAGAAGTATGCTGTTTAAACCGATTAACTCTTGAAATAAATAACAACTTAAACTACCAATTGTTTGCTGCATTCAAATTAAAAACAAAAATCCAACCATTAATCTCCGTAATATTCAACAAAAATTCGGGGAGTTTCATATAATTTCAGGCAATGTAGATTAACATCTTTGGGCAAATGGGGTACTAATTGACCCCAAATACCAATCACTAAATTTTCAATGGAACACAGTTTACCAGACATAAAGTCAACATCAAGGTTGAGATTTTTGTGATCCAGTTTATCAATTACGTGTTGTTGAACAATTAGACTTAACTTTTTAACATCAAATACAAAGCCAGTTTCTGGATTAGGTTCTCCTTTTAACGTAACATATAATTCAAAATTATGCCCATGCCAGTTCTCATTTGCGCATTTTCCAAATACCTCCTCATTTTTTTCCTTGGTCCAGGATGGGTTGAAAAGTCGGTGAGCCGCGTTGAAATTTTCTATTCGGGTAATATAAACCATCGTATATCCTCAAAATTTCTGCAAAGGTAGTCTCAAAATACCAAAATATGAAGAGTATAGCCGAAATTTGTACTATGCGAATCTTATTAACAGCAGCTACCAAACAAGAAGTTGAGCCCCATATAATTACAAATAAAACCATTGATGTACTTATTACAGGGGTAGGTATTCCCTCAACTTTATTCCAACTTCAAAAAGCAATTCTCTCTTTACAACCCGATATTGTCATTCAGGCAGGAATTGCAGGTTCATTTTCGAATAACCTATCATTGGGGCAAGTAGTATTAGTAAAGCAAGACGCTTTTGGAGACATCGGCATGGAAGAGAATAAAGAATTTACTCCTATTTTTAAATCAAATTTTGCTGATGCAAATGAATTTCCATTTAGCGACGGTTGGCTGATTAATCCTAGTAAACTCTTTTCTGTTTCTAAATTAAACAACGTAAAATCAATTACAGTAAATAAAGTAAGTGATAGTGAAATTCAAAAAAATCAATCCGTCATTCATTTTTCTCCTGAAATAGAAACTATGGAAGGCGCAGCTTTGCACTTTTTAGGTTTACATCAAAAGATTTCTTTTATACAATTAAGAAGTATATCTAACACTGTAGGTGAACGAGATAAAAGCAAATGGAAAATAAAAGAAGCGATAAGTAATTTAAATAAAGAGCTGAAAATACTAGTTGATCTAATTAAAAATGAAAATTCTTCCCTAAGTAATTGATATGAGAATAACTCTTGGCTTCTCTCCCTGCCCAAATGATACTTTTATTTTTGACGCAATTGTCAATCACAAAATTGATACCAATGGTTTTGAATTTGAAGTATTTCTAGAAGATGTTCAAACACTTAATCAATGGGCACAAGAAGGAAGGTTGGCAATTACTAAATTAAGTTATGGGGTATTGCCCTTAGTGTTAGATCAATACAACGTAATGAACAGTGGCAGCGCACTTGGAAAAGGTGTAGGACCCTTATTAATTTCTTCTTCTGCAGATAAAAACCAATCCATTGAAGATCTACTAATAGCTATTCCTGGTGAAAATACCACTGCTAACTTACTTTTTTCAATGGCCTATCCCCAAGCAAAAAACAAAGTGTTTCTTCGATATGATGAAATTGAAAATTTTGTTTTAGCAAAAAAAGGCTTAGGTGTAATCATTCATGAAAATAGATTTACCTATGAAGGAAAAGGTTTAATTAAAATAACAGACTTAGGAGATTTGTGGGAGCAAAAAACAGGCAATGCAATTCCATTAGGTGGAATTGTAATCAAAAAAGAATTTGATATTTCAATACAACAATCCATTGATGCGCTTATTAAAAAGAGTATCGCCTTCGCATTTTTAAATTACCCATTACTAAACGATTACATTAGATGCCATGCTCAAGAAATGAGTGAGCAAGTTATGCGGCAACATATTGACTTATATGTAAACGAGTACTCTCTTGACTTAGGCGAGAAAGGAAAAAATGCCATCCTAAAACTACTCGAGAATCACTCAGTCCAACCATCAGGAGACCTCCAAAACAGAAAAGATATTTTCGTAGCACTCTAAAAAATCATTTCAGAAAAAAAATATATGAATAAAGAAATAAATAAGCAGCCAAACCTAAGTAAGATTATATTTTTTATAAGTATTGAAGTAAGTTTATTTTGGATTTTGGGAGGACTAATTAATGTCTATCATTTTACAATTGTTGGAGTCTTCTATGAAATACTTGCGCTTCCCAATCTTATACTGCTATTCACATTACCACTCATTTCACTATTTTTTTTAAGCAAAGAAAAAAAGAAGCTACACTCACTTTTTTTTTATTCAATCCTACTTTTAACAATCGCTATTTTAAAAATTCTTATCACCCAATAAAATAATTATTTTTTCAAAGCCTTTCCATATACTTCAAGACATCTCTTTCTCGCATCTTCATGGACGACTATGGGAGCAGGATAAGAAAATTCTTGGAATTCAGGAACCCACTTTTTAATATACTCCAACTTTGGATCAAATTTTTGTGTTTGAAGATAGGGATTAAATATTCTGAAATAAGGTGCTGCATCGCAGCCACTTCCAGCAGCCCATTGCCAACCGCCATTATTAGCAGCCAAATCAAAATCCAAGAGTTTTTGTGCAAAGTAGGCTTCTCCCCATCTCCAATCAATAAGCAAATGTTTGGTTAAAAAAGAGGCTACTATCATGCGTACTCGATTGTGCATAAAGCCAGTTGCATTTAATTCTCGCATACCCGCATCTACTATTGGATATCCTGTAAGTCCATTACACCATCTCTCAAACTCATCCTCATTTTTACGCCATTCGATGGTATCATATACCTGCCTAAAAGCTTTATACTGACCTACCTGCGGAAAATGAAACAAAATCATATGGTAAAAATCTCTCCAAATCAATTCATTCAAAAAAGTTTCAGACAGCCCCCGACTTTTTCTAGCCAGCTCTCTTATACTAATAGTACCAAAACGCAAATGAATTCCTAATTTTGAAGTGCCTTCAATAGCTGGAAAATTTCTTTGATCTGCATATTTTTTCACCAACTCCTCATCCAATGATTTTGAAGGAAAAGATTTTTCAACTTCATTAAAGCCCATTGATTGTAAACTTGGAATTGCAAAATCAGCCTGCTGAAAAAAATTATTAAAATATTTTTGAGTATCAAAATATTGCAAATGTTCTTCTTGCAAAGTCGCCTTCCATTTTCTGCTGTAAGGAGTAAATATAGTATAGGGAGAACCATCATCTTTGATTACTTCGTTTTTTTCAAATATCACCTGATCTTTAAAAGTAACCAATCGAGCTTGATGATTTTCCAATAATTGAGTAATCAGCTTCTCTCTCTCCAAAGCATAAGGTTCATAATCATGATTGGTAAACACTTGCTCAACCTGATATTTATTTACTAGACTTTTAAATATTTCTAATGGAGTGCCGTAGTAAACTTCCAAAGAAGCGCCTAGTTTTAGTAACTTTTGCTGCATTTCATTCAATACACTATGAATGAAAGCAACTCTTCTATCTGACTTGTCTTCAAGCTTGTCTAAAATGTTTTTATCAAAAATAAATATCGGTAACACCGGTATTTCAGACCGAAGTGCATGAGAAAGTGCAGTGTTATCCTCTAAGCGAAGATCCCTACGAAACCATATAATATTGACTTTTTGCATTTAATCTATATTAACATACATTCTGTAAAATGGTTGGCTCTAAGGCTAAAAAAAACTGATGGGTAAAACTGTTTTGAAAGCTAATATCTCCAATTCCTTGAACCCATCTTATATTATAAATACTATTTGTCAAAAAAACTTCGTCGGCATCCATCAACTCTGATGTACTAATTTCTTTTTCAACCAACTCAATGGCTGATTTTGCCATATTTTGAATAACCACTCTTCTCATAACCCCAGCTACACAACCTTCTTGCAAAGACGGGGTATACACTACCCCTTTTTTAACAATAAAAATATTAGCAATAGTAGTATCACATATTCTTCCACTAGTATTTAATAAAATGGCATCATTCCATTTTTCCTTTTTAGCAGTTAGGGCAGCAAGCACATAGGGAAGGTAATTGTTGTGTTTTAGGTTACTCAATATATCACAGCTTTTTTTAGCCTCCTCATAAATCCCTAACACTAAGCCATTGCTATTCCATTCGCCATTACCCTGCGCCAATGGCCAGCTTTGTATAATATATAGGGGTACATGGTTTTTAGCATCATAAAGTCCTCCATCACCCCTTACAATATTCAATCGAATTCTTGCTGCGTTTTCATGCCCATTTTTATGCGCCAATGCTATAATTTCCTTTTGTAAAAAATCTACCGTTAAATGTTTGGGGATTTCAAAACCTAAAACTTTCAATCCCTTCCAAAGACGAGCGAAATGATCATCTTCAAAAAGCAACTTCCCCTTTATCATTTTGATAGTTTCAAATAAACCATCTCCATACCTAAGCCCCCGATTGTCCGCTCCAATAACTGGAGTACCCTCAGGATGTATTTTGCCATTATAATTGAAATAAACCATCTTTGAAATTAAAAAGTTGAACCCATGAATAATTATTAATTTGATTTTATATAAGATGAATCAATCCTTCACCAATAAAATTTTTAATCAAATCAAATTTTTTGAAAACAATAGCCAGGAGGCTAAGCTAAAGGGAATAAAGATTTATACAGACAATTTAAGTTAAGCTCCTCTTCTAAAATAAGCCAAATAAAGTAGAGTCAATTTTTGAAATGATCTGTCCTAAATGCTCTTCATTTTCAGCAAACTTGTTGCTATCCGCATCAATGATTAAAAGTGGGCCTTCTTTATAGGTATCAATGAAATTATTGTAATAATCATTTAATTTTTTCAGATAATCAAGTCGAATATTTTCTTCATATTCCCTACCTCTTTTTTGTATTTGAGCCACCAGTGTTGGCACGGAAGCCTTCAAGTAAATCAATAAATCTGGAGGCTTTACCATGGTCTTCAAGGTTTCAAAAAACTGAAAATAATTATCAAAGTCTCTTTTTCCCATTAATCCCATATCATGCAAATTGGGGGCAAATATATTGGCATCCTCATAAATAGTTCTATCCTGAATAACGGTTTCTGTACCACGATCTATTTCAAGGAGTTGATTTAATCGGCTGTTAAGAAAAAATATTTGAAGGTTGAAACTCCATCTAGGCATATCCTCATAAAAATCATTGAGGTATGGATTGTGATCAACATCTTCGAATTGTGGAATCCATTTATAATGCTTACTCAACATTTCTGTTAAGGTTGTTTTACCAGCACCGATGTTACCGGCTACTGCAATATGCTTCGGTTTTTTAATTTTTGCCATACCTACCTTTTATAGGATAATATTAGAATTGAAAAAGTAATTTAGTATATGAAAGTAAGCAAACATAATTATATTCCTGATATAAAATTTCATTCCGGTATTCATTCTGATGATTACCTTATATATCAAGGATTTGGGTTAACTATTCTCCCCATAAAATAGTTAAAAAAGTAAAGCATGGCCTAAAATTTTAATCAATAATTCAGACCCATTGCTTCCCTAACCAACCGCATGGTAGCTTGGGCACTTTTCCTTGCTTTTTCTGCTCCCTTCTGCATCACTTCCTTTAAGTAAGCTTCGTTGTTGAGAATATCATTTACCCTATTTCTTATTGGAGAAATAAAAGCGACCATATCTTCTGCCAACTGTTTTTTCATATCACCATATCGAATAGTACAATGGTTATAATCGTGCTCAAATTTTGCAATTACGTCATCGCCACTAACCAACTTCATTAATCCGAAAATATTTTCTATGTAATCAGGTTTGACTGAATTATTTTCAATAGGTCCACTGTCCGTCTTTGCCTTCATTACTTTTTTTCTTATCAATTCATCTTCATCAGCCAAAAATAAAGTTGATAATTGGTTTTCACTTTTACTCATTTTACCAGTTCCATCCAGACTCGGAACTTTAACCAAAACTTGATTATAGTTAAAAGCATGTGGTTCAGGAAATATTTCACCGTAACGAAAATTAAATCGATTGGCGAAATTTCTTGCCATTTCTAAATGTTGCTCTTGATCTTTACCAACCGGTACATAACTTGCCCGATGCAAAATAATATCAGCTGTTTGCAAAACAGGATAAGTTAATAGACCTGCATTGATATTTTCTGGATGCTGACGGACCTTATCTTTAAAAGTAACTGTTTTTTCAAGTTCGCCAATGTAGGCCAGCATATTAAGATATAAATACAATTCTGAGGTTTCAAATACATGACTCTGACAGTAAAGCGCTGCTTTATCAGGATCCAAACCGCAGGCAATATTTTCAGCCAATACCCTGTAAACATTATTTTTTAGTTCGCTTGTATCTGGGTGAGTGGTGAGTGAATGTAAATCGGCCACCATGAAATAACACTCAAATTCATCCTGCATTTTTACATAATTTTGGATAGCTCCAAAATAATTACCCAAATGTAAAAATCCGGTAGGGCGGATGCCACTCATTACTATTTTCTTTTTTCCAACCATAAGAATGGCGAAGATAATAAAACTCGATTGTGAATAGATAAGTGAAATGAAAAATTTCAATGTCCTTTACCAATTTTTAAATATACAATACTGGGGCTAAATCAGCTACACACAACTTATGAGAGCTAGATTAGCTTAAAAAAAGGTTTTGAAGGAAAGAACGGTAATTTAAAAATAATTGTAAAGACTGGAAATTCTGCTCCTATTGAAAATTTACGATAAATAAGGTTTTACGCCCTTGAAATATCAACTACAACCACTTATCCAATTATTGGGTACTTATAATAGGAATCCTTTATTTTTGTTGTATGGAAGTAAATGACACCTTAGTAGACAAATTGGCTAACCTTGCCAGGCTCCAGTTTGATAATACTGAAAAGTCTGCCATTAAAAACGATCTACAACGAATGATTCAGTTTGTAGAAAAATTGAATGAGCTAGACACCACTGGCGTTTCTCCATTATTACATATGAGTGACAATATAAATGCGTTGAGGGAAGATGAAATAAAAGGCAGTATCAGCAGAGAAGAAGGTCTGAAAAATGCCGCCAAGAAAGATAGCCAGTTTTTTAAAGTTCCCAAGGTTATTAAAAAATAATTTACCTGCTAAACTTAAAAAAAAGTAAAAAATTGTTATTGTGAGTAACCAACATTAACAATGCAAACCACTCAAATTTTAAAAATACCATCCTCAAACAATAAATCATTATGCAAGGAATCATTCATTTAGAAAATATCGTAAAAAGTTATTACCTCGGAAAACAGGAGTTGCAGGTGCTAAAGGGGCTCAATATGGATATTTTGAAAAATGAATACGTAGCACTGATGGGGCCCAGCGGATCAGGTAAGTCAACCCTTATGAATATTTTAGGCTGTCTTGATACACCTTCTGGAGGTAAATATATTCTTAACGGAAAAGATGTAAGTAGTATGCCAGATGATGATTTGGCAGAGGTTCGTAACAAAGAAATTGGTTTTGTATTTCAGCAATTTAATTTGTTACCTAGGCTTACTGCTTTAGAAAATGTAGCATTGCCCCTAATTTATAGTGGAATAGGAAAGGCTGAGAGATTGGATAGAGCGATGGAAGTAATGAGAAAAGTAAAATTAGACGACAGAAGTACTCACAAACCCAATGAACTTAGTGGTGGACAATGCCAGCGTGTTGCTATTGCAAGGGCATTAATCAATAATCCATCCATCATTCTGGCAGATGAACCTACCGGTAATCTAGACTCTAAAACGTCTCATGAAATTATGGATATTTTAGGTAAAATTCACAATGATGGAAATACCGTGATTTTGGTTACCCATGAAGAAGATATTGCTGGATTTGCACATAGAGTAATCAGATTAAGAGATGGAGTCATTGAAAGTGATAAATTAAATATCCACCCTTCTTTGATTACACAATTAGCCTAATCTCATTTAAAAAAATTTATACTAATTTGATTTTTTTTTCTCAAAAAATTTTAAACTAAAATGGCTTTAAAGATTTATACAAAAAGTGGTGATCTTGGTACTACCAGTTTAATTGGTGGCACAAGAGTTCCTAAAAGTCATTTACGCATTGAAACCTATGGCACCGTTGATGAATTAAATTCATACATTGGACTTATAATAGATTTAATTATTGATGCACCTAGTAAAGTGATGCTAAAGGAAATACAAGACCGTTTATTTACAGTAGGATCTTCCTTGGCATGTGATCCAGAAAAAGCTCCTTCGATGAAAATCCCTGACCTAAAAGAAGAAGATATTATTGCACTAGAAAAAGAAATTGATAAAATGAACGAAGTGCTTGCTGTCATGAAGCACTTTATATTACCTGGAGGAAATCCTGCAATCTCTACTATTCATATAGCTCGCTGCGTTTGTAGACGTGCAGAAAGACTATGTGTTAATATGCAAGAGCACGACCTTTTTGTAGACCCACTAGTGATTAAATATACCAATCGTCTAAGTGATTATTTTTTTGTTTTAAGCAGATATATTGCTCATCAACTAGGAGTAGCTGAAGTAGAATGGAAGCCAAGGGTGAGTTAGTTAATTATTCTTCCATCCTTCATTTGTAAAATCCGATCACTCATTTGTGCCAATTCTTCATTGTGCGTAACTATGAGAAAAGTTTGATCAAACTGATTCCTCAAATCAATAAACAACTGATGTAATTCTTTGGCATTGGCACTGTCCAAGTTACCAGTAGGTTCATCCGCCATGATGATGGATGGATTATTAATCAATGCCCTTGCTACTGCCACCCTTTGCTGTTCGCCCCCCGAAAGTTGCTGCGGTTTGTTCTCCAAACGACTTTTAAGCCCTAAAGTTGTTAACAATTGGGTCGCCCTTGCAATCACTTCTTTTTTCTTTGTTCCAGCTATCCATGCTGGGATACAAACATTTTCAAGAGCCGTAAACTCAGGTAAAAGGTGGTGAAATTGAAAAACAAAGCCAATATTTTTATTCCGGAAGGCAGCCAATTTTCTGCCAGATAGATCATCAATTTTTTGTTTCTCGAGTGTAATTGTACCCTTATCTGCCTTATCCAAAGTGCCAAGAATGTGCAGCAGCGTGCTTTTTCCAGCACCAGAAGAACCCACAATACTTACAATTTCACCCTTGGTAATCTTAATATCAACCCCTTTTAAAACGGGCAAAATTCCATAATTTTTAACAATATTAGTAGCAGTTAACATCTAGCTAAAGTAATTAATTATTAAGAATTATCAAGCCGACTCTGTCAATATTTAAAAGTTATTAACCACTCCCAATTTTTTGGGTAAAAAATACATTTGTTTAATGACTCCAAACTTTTACATTTGCAAAAATTAAACCTACATAGAAAATGTTTTGGACCCTAGAATTAGCCTCCCATTTAGAAGATGCCCCTTGGCCTGCATCAAAAGATGAACTAATAGATTATGCCATCAGAAGTGGTGCACCTATTGAAGTAATTGAAAACTTGCAAGAACTAGAGGATGAAGGTGAACTATATGAAGGACTCGAAGATATCTGGCCAGACTATCCAAGTCAGGATGATTTCTTTTTCAACGAGGACGAATATTAACCTGCAAAGCAGTAAGGATAAAAACTTTATGCTCTATAAATGATGAAAATATATATTTAAAAGCCACCAATTTGAAGATTGGTGGCTTTCGTAGTTATAAAAGATGAATTAAAATAATTCATAATTATCGGTCATTCCTTGTTTCACTCCAAATATTCTGAGCTCTTTAAATTTCATCAAAAAAGTTGATTGCCTTTTTTTGTATACCTGATTTTAAAATAAATCAACAATACGGATAAAAAACAAATCACCCCATTGCAGATAATGACGGGAACTAATAACTTTCCTATTCCATACACTAGCCAGATGATTGTACTGATAAAAACAATCAGCATCATAAATAAATTTAGATCACCTACACTTTTTGTTTTCCAAGTTTGATAAACCTGGGGCATAAATGTAATGCTACTTAAAATTGAGCCGGTAAGGCCAACTATTTCAATTAAATCCACTCTACTTTTTTTACATTAGAAAATAAACATCCAATCCTCTTAAAATTTTATAGAAAACTATAGAAACAACTTATTTCTCCATGATTTCCATTACAGAATGCGTTACACCAGTAAATGAGAACCCTCCATCATGAAAAAGATTTTGCATCGTCACCATTTTAGTAAGATCACTGAACATAGTAACACAATAATTTGCACAATCCTCAGAGCTTGCATTGCCCAAAGGACTCATTTTTTCAGCGAAATTAATAAAGCCATCAAATCCTTTTACCCCACTACCTGCGGTAGTTCTGGTAGGAGACTGCGAAATAGTATTTACTCTAACATGTTTTTTCTGGGCGTAATGATATCCAAAACTACGCGCTACACTTTCTAACAAAGCTTTTGCATCAGCCATTTCATTATAATCTGGAAATACACGCTGCGCAGCGATGTAAGTAAGTGCCACTACACTACCCCATTCATTGATTGCATCTAGCTTCATTGCAGTAGCCAATACACGATGCAAGCTAGTAGCTGAAATATCCAATGTTTTAGCATTAAAGCCATAATCAATGTCTGTATAATGTTTGCCCTTTCGTACATTAAGACTCATTCCTATTGAATGCAAAATAAAATCTACTCCCCCACCAAAATGCTCTTTTGCTTTTGTAATAAGATTTAATACATCTTCATTGCTACTAACATCGCATGGAATTACTGGAGCATTGATGAGCTCAGCAAGTTTATTGATTTCTCCCATTCGCATAGCAACTGGAGCATTGGTGAGTAAAATATCTGCTCCCTCTTCATGACAACGCAAGGCTGTTTTCCAAGCGATTGATTTTTCATCTAGTGCTCCAAAAATGATTCCTTTCTTTCCTTTTAGTAAATTATATGACATGTTGATTTGATTTGAGTGGTAAAAATAGCATTCTTATTTTTTAAAGAAAAATTGTTGTGTAAATAATTGAAAAATAGAAGAGTAAATGAATATTGTTAGGGTCAGTCTCAAATGATGT
>CAMBTV010000080.1 GCA_945870835.1 Chitinophaga pinensis | reverse complement strand
TCCGCCGCGGCGGATGAAATTTTAAATGCCAGCCTAAAATCAAGGAACTCGCCGGTAGAGTATTTTTCTTTAGAGAGAATGCCGGCTCAGACAGCCTTGATTTTTTAACGGCTGACATTTAAAATTTCTAGCACTTTTTATTCGAGGGCGTCAATCAGAGGGTCAATTAACTTTTAATTTCAAATTAAAAGACTGCATTACTTTAGGGGGTATGCCTCGCTGCGGGGGATTGATTTTTTAATGGCTGATATTTAAAATTTCTAGCACTTTTTATTCGAGGGTGTTAAATAACAATTATAATCATAAAAAAAGCGCCAACTAGTTGACGCTTTTTTTATGACTGAAGGAGAAATTAAATTCCCCAAGTTTTTATTTTTTCTAAATTTTTCCTAGCACATTCAAGTTCAGTTAGACCTTGATAGGACTCTTGTTCAATAATAAAATGCTGAGAGCCTCCTATTTTTTTTGCCAATAATGAAACTGCTTTAGGATCAATTATTCCATTTCCAAGAAGCGTGCTTTCGTACTCATCTTTCATCTTAACTGTTCCTGTTTTTATTTCATCCTTAACATGTAGAGATTGAAAACGTCCAGGATACTTCTTAATCCATTCAGCTGCTCTTCCGCCACCACCGTACATATTACCTATATCCATCTGCTGAACAACTAATTTTGGATCAGTATGTTGAAGGATAATATCATAAACTGTAGTGCCATTTATTTTTGTCCTAAACTCAAAATCATGGTTGTGATATCCAAATTTCATCCCATTTGCCTTACACAATTCGCCGGATTTGTTAAACATATCTAGCAGCGTCATTAATCCATCATATGTACTTCTGAGTTTTTGGTCCATCGAAGGGCTAATAACAAATATTTGTCCTAGCGTTGCTGCATCTTCTACAGTAAGCTTCCATTCATCAGTAAAATTTTTGGTGGTATTATTCCAATGGTTTGGAGACATTACCGTATGCCCACTAGTCATTTTTAAACCTAAGCCATCTAATACTTTTTTAAACTCCACTGCAGACCATCCATAAAATTTACGGTTTACATAATTGGCATGCTCAACATATTGATAACCCATTTTCGACAAAGCAGTCAAGGTTTCCAATGGATTTTTATTCATATCGTCACGTACCGAGTACAACTGTATTCCAATCAATCGCTTGGTATCAGCCAAAGTAGATGGGTAAGACCATAAAGCGCTAGGTGTTAAACTAGCGCCAACCACCGCAAGGGAGGCTGTTTGAATAAATTTTCTTCTTGAATTTTGCATAGCATTGAATCGTTTTAAAAGCGAACTGAAAATTGTTTGAAAATATAATGAGTTGATTTTAAAACAATTATTTTCTGCTGCTCAGTTTAGACAACAGTCGAAGTATTTCAAGGTATAACCAAACGATGGTAACCATCAATCCAAAGGCGCCATACCATTCCATATATTTTGGAGCTCCTGCTTCAGCAGCTTTTTCCATCATATCAAAATCTAGAATTAGATTCAATGCTGCAATGGCAACTACTACTAAAGAAAAACCAATTCCCATTAATGAACCTTCATGTAAAAAAGCCATTTCTACTCCAAACATTCTTACCACCATCGCGATTAAATAAAATACAGCAATACCAGCAGTTGCCGTAAACACAATGGACTTAAACTTTTCAGTGGCTTGAATAATTTTAAAGCTATACAAAAAATACATTGAGATAGCTGTTCCAAAAGTCAGTCCTACTGCATTCATAATGATATTGGGCATTCTAGTTGCAAAGACATCATTGAAATAAGCAGATATAGCTCCAATAAATAAACCTTCTAATAATGCATACAATGGCGCAAGATAGGGGGACCATTCTTTTTTAAACATTATCACTAGAGCGATTACAAGACCTCCAATAGCTCCTCCCCAAATAAGTGGTTGCACGTCGCCACCTCCTGCATATTCTTTCCAAGAGTAATAGGCGGTTCCCATTAACATTAAAAACATAAAGCCAAACTTGTTTAGGGTACCCCTTACAGTCATTGAATCATTTTGATCAATGTAGAGGGTATTCTTAAATGCTTTTTCAGAAAGCGTAGGGTTGCCAGATTTAAATAATTCCATAGTTAACTTTTTAGAACTTAAAATTAAATCATTTTAGCAAAGTACATTCAAATAAAATTATTTTATATTGTTAAAAAACAACCAACTTCTTTTGAAAAGTCTCAGTAAAAGGCTAACAATTGGATGAGCGCATTCTTAGTAAGGCTCAACGGAGGTAGTTTTTAATGGCTATGATCTAATACAAAATTCACCTTTGGCCCTATTTGATGTATTTAAACCTTAAAAACCCAATTAATTCATAATTTGGTAGGCGGGCCTATTAAAAACTTTGTTCGGATATATAGCCGGACAAAGTTTTTAGGCATTGATTATTAAAATTAATTTAACAGTAACTTGCAGTAATTTCTAAAGTTTGATTATATGAGTATCAAAGAACAGGTTTTAAAAGAAGTGGTAATAAAATTCGCAGGAGATAGTGGTGATGGTATGCAGCTAACAGGAAGTCAGTTTACCAATAACACTGCTATGCTAGGTATTGACTTAGCAACTTTTCCAGATTTTCCTGCAGAGATCAGAGCTCCAATAGGAACTCTTCCTGGAGTGAGTGGATACCAACTTCGTTTCAGTAGTGATCGGATATTTACACCGGGTGATGTTTGTGATGTATTGGTAGCGATGAATGCGGCAGCCTTAAAGGTAAATTTAAAGGGATTAAAATCTGGTGGTGTAATCATTGCGAATATTGAGGGTTTTGATGCTAAAAACCTACGTCTTGCCAATTATCCAGAAGCAGGCAATCCGCTAGAAGATAATAGCTTAGAGGGTTACGAGCTCATCAAAATGGATGTTACCAAAATGACTCGCGAAGCATTGAAAGACTTTACGATGGGTATGAAAGAAAAAGACCGCGCAAAAAATATGTTTGTGTTGGGCTTTTTATATTGGATGTACAACCGTGAAATGGACAACACCATCCAATTCATCAAAGATAAGTTTGGTAAAAAACCAGAGATTTTTGAAAGCAATGTAAAAGCATTGAAGGCAGGATATAATTACGGAGACACTACAGAAACATTCACCACTCGTTATACGGTTGAAAAAGCTAAGATGGAGGTGGGCGTTTATCGTTCTATCATGGGCAATCAGGCATTGTCTTATGGATTGATAGCGGCATCGCAAAAAAGTGGTCTTCAACTTTTTCTTGGAAGTTATCCCATTACTCCAGCAAGTGATATTTTGCATGACTTGAGTAAATATAAAAATTTCGGAATCAAGACTTTCCAAGCGGAAGATGAAATCGCTGCTATTACTTCGTCTATTGGTGCTAGTTATGGCGGTAGCCTAGGCGTTACCACTACCAGCGGACCAGGAATGGCATTAAAGGCAGAGGCAATGGGACTTGCGGTGATGTTAGAAATACCGCTGCTTATTATTAATGTTCAAAGAGGCGGACCTAGTACTGGTTTGCCTACCAAGACAGAACAAAGTGATTTATTGCAGGCTTATTATGGTCGTAATGGCGAATGTCCGATGCCAGTAATTTCTGCCTCTACTCCTAGCGATTGTTTTGATGCAGTTTATGAAGCAGTAAGAATTAGTGTTCAACACATGACCCCTGTAATATTTTTGAGTGATGGCTATATTGCCAATGGCGCTGAGCCTTGGAAATTCCCAACTGCTGCCGATTTACAGGAAATTAAAGTTTCTTTCGCTTCCGAAAAAAATGAAAACTATTTCGATGCGAATGGAAAATTCCAACCTTATCATAGAGATGAAAAATTAGTTCGCCCCTGGGCAATCCCTGGTACTCCGGGTCTTGAACATAGAGTAGGTGGTTTGGAAAAACAGGATCTGACGGGAAATATTAGTTATGATTCGGACAATCACCAACACATGGTGAAAACAAGGCAGAAAAAAGTAGACCTCATTGCTGATTATATTCCAGCACAAAAATTGGATAGCGGTCCTGATAAAGGCAAGGTGTTGGTTATAGGCTGGGGTAGTACTTACGGTGCTATCAAAAGTGCTTGTAAGGAATTACAACAAGAGGGCCTTGCTGTTTCGCATGCACATCTTCGCTACATTCGCCCTTTCCCTAAAAACTTAGGCGATATACTGAAAAACTTTGATCATGTATTAATACCTGAAATTAACAATGGCCAGTTGGTTAAAATTATTAGAGATGTATATTTCGTAGATGCTAAACCCTATAATAAAATCATGGGGATTGCAATTACCAAAGGCGAGTTGATCGAAGAAATTAAAAAAATGTTATAAAGGCTTATTCATTTTTGCTTGTTTGGCAAAGTATTTACAGGCTGACTGAATACCACAATCATTACATTGAGGGCTTCTAGCGGTGCAAACATACCTTCCGTGAAGGATCAACCAATGGTGGGCTCTGTGAACATATTCTTTGGGAATGTGGCGGATTAATTGTTTTTCTGCAGCCAGCGGCGTTTTGGCATTGGTGGTCAAACCTAAGCGGGCACTCACTCTAAACACGTGGGTATCCACAGCCATATTGGGTTGTTGATCGATTACAGAAGTAATTACATTCGCTGTTTTTCTACCTACCCCCGGTAATTCAATTAGCTCACTCACTGTCATGGGTACCTGCCCAGAAAATTTATTGACTAGCAACTCGGCCATCCCTATTAAATGCTTGGCTTTATTATTGGGATAGGAAATGCTTTTAATCAATGCAAAAACCTCTTTTAGGGAGCCTTTACTCAGACTTTCAGGAGTTGGAAATTTTTTAAAAATGGCAGGCGTAGTTAGGTTTACCCGCTTATCAGTGCATTGTGCCGAAAGTATCACCGCTACTAGTAATTCATAGGGATTATTGAATAACAATTCAGTTTCTGCACTCGGCGCATTCAATAAAAAGTAGTCGATAAAAAATTGGTAACGTTGCAGCTTGGTCATAAATAAGCATTCAGCTTTTGTGCCAAACGAAAATAATGGAATTGATGGAATTGTTGCTATACGGAGCTAGGCAATTTTTTGTTAGAGGAGCTAGCGTGTTGTAAAATCGTTTCAACAGATGATTTTCTTGGCGATAAGGATAATTTTTTCAAATCATTGACGGCAGCTGCCATCACTTCAAATTTTTCTTTTAACGCCCAATCATTCGCTAAGGCCTCTTCGATAAGCATTGATTGTTCAACAGAAATCTCTTTGTAGAGGTGTAGAATTAAATCTTCCTCAGTAAAGCCGTGCATACAATAATTTTATGACTGGTGTAAAAATATATTCATCTTCTGACTTAATAAACGAACTCATTGCTCCTTTATTGTGTAAAAAGATCAATTATTTGAGCGTATCGCTGGATGAAATGATAAATAAGTCTTCATTTTCCTTTTTCATTAAATACTTTTCCCGAGCATATTTTTCAATCGTTTGGGCATTGTTTTTCAACTGACCTAACTCTTGCTTGGTTTCTTTAATGACGTCATTCAGGTGCCCTTCACTTTTTTGCAGCTCGTTTAATTTCCCTCTTCTCCTAAATTCAGTAATAACATCTTTTTCATTAAAAAAGAGCATCCAAATTAAAAATAGTAAACTAGAAATAAAATATTTATTTCCTAAAAAGGACAGCTTCTTCCAACTCCTTTTTGGGAGGGGTTGAGAAGAAGCTGTATCGATTGAATCATTTTCCATTATTGAAAACCTATCGTTTTTCTTTTTGATAAAGATTAAAGGGAACTACCAAATTTAATCTTTCCTTTTGGATAGATAGCACTATCACCTAGTAATTCTTCAATTCTGATCAATTGGTTGTATTTAGCTACACGGTCAGTTCTGCTAGCAGATCCAGTTTTAATTTGACCGCAATTTAAAGCAACCGCCAAGTCAGCAATAGTAGTATCTTCTGTCTCTCCACTACGGTGACTCATAATGGTATTGTAACCATTGTGCTGTGCCATACTAACTGCATTGATGGTTTCAGTAAGTGTACCAATTTGATTTACTTTAACTAATAATCCATTGGCAATTTTTTCTTTGATACCTCTTTCTAAACGAGTAACGTTGGTCACAAAAAGATCATCTCCTACTAGTTGACATTTGCTACCCAATTCATCAGTAAGCATTTTCCATCCCTTCCAATCATCTTCTGCCATACCATCTTCAATAGAACAGATAGGATATTGTTTTACCCAACTAGCCCAATATTTTACCAATTGCTCGCTAGTCATTTTTTTGCCATCACTTTTGTGGAAAATATATTTCTTTTCTTTTGAATTCCACAATTCACTGTTGGCAGCGTCCATTGCAATCATTATTTGACTACCCGTTTTGTAACCTGCAGATTGTATCGCCGTTAAAACAGTTTCAATCGCTTCTTCATTGCTTTGAATGTTCGGAGCAAAACCACCTTCATCACCTACATTGGTGCTAAATCCTTTTTTCTTTAACACCACTTTCAACGCATGAAAAATATCTACTCCCCATTGAAGTCCTTCACTAAAAGAAGAAGCGCCAATAGGCATTACCATAAATTCTTGGAAGTCAATTTTATTATCAGCATGTGCACCACCATTCAAAATGTTCATCATTGGAATGGGTAATATTTTCGCGTTGGTTCCACCAATATAACGGTACAATGGAAGATTGGCTTCTATCGCAGCAGCTTTAGCAACAGCCAAACTCACAGCTAGCATCGCATTGGCACCTAGCTTACTTTTATTAGCAGTCCCATCTAATGCAATCATCATTTCATCAATGCCAGTTTGATCAGCGATATCCCAGCCTAACAAGTTCTCTGCTAAAATGGTATTTACATTTTTTACTGCTTTTAAAACACCTTTTCCACCGTACAATTTTTTGTTATTGTCTCTTAATTCTACTGCTTCATGAATACCAGTGCTTGCGCCACTTGGAACAGCTGCGCGACCTAGCGTTTCATTTTCTGTTAGTACGTCTACTTCTACTGTTGGGTTGCCGCGACTATCTAATATTTGACGGGCGTAAATGCTTGCAATGTAACTCATGTGGATTGTTTTGATTGTTTGGTTAAATTATTTAGTGTGTGTATAAGAAGTTAAATTTCTAAAAATATTTTCCAAGCTATTGGTTTCACTTTGCAAAGAAACAATGTTCAGTTTATTTTTCAAACTCAATTCTAATAACTGGGTTTTTAAATGATCTGGTTGCTGGGTGGTTAATTGAAAACTAGTGCCTTGCGAATCGCTAGATTGTTCTGATGTTGGGGTTATTTTTTCAGCTTTTTGCTCATTAACAAGAACCTGTAGCAGCTGAAGGTCTACTTTTTCTTTAAAACTTACCGTTACCACTGTGATGCCGTTGGTTGTTTTCTGCAGATTGCTTAGGGTGTCATTGGCCACTAAGTTTCCTTTATCGATTATAATTACCCGGTCGCAAATGGCCTGCACTTCTTGAAGAATGTGCGAAGAAAATAGGATGGTCTTATTTTTTCCTAGTTGTTGAATGAGTGCCCTTATCTCTGCTAACTGGTTAGGATCTAGTCCAGCGGTGGGTTCATCCAATATCAATACCTCTGGATCATGTATGATTGCGGCGGCTAATCCAACTCTTTGTTTGTACCCCTTACTTAGTTGCCCAATTTTTTTATTTGCTTCTACAGTTAATCCAGTAGCTACAATTACTTGTTCAATGGCTTGCTTTGAATTTTTTAATTCATGAATAGATGAGATGAATTCTAGGTATTCTCTTACATACATATCATGATAAAGGGGATTAGCCTCGGGCAGGTAGCCAATCTTTTTTTTAGCAGCGAGTGAATCAGGACTTACCGTTTCGCCTGCTACAGATATAGAGCCACTATCTGCTCCCAAATATCCAGTAATCATTTTCATGGTAGTACTTTTTCCAGCACCATTCGGTCCTAGGAAGCCTACAATTTCTCCTTTTGCAATAGAGAATGAAATATTATTCACCGCTATTTGCGTGTCATAGACTTTTGAAAGGTTGCTTACTGAAATTGACATGAAAGAATTATTGTTCAAAAATAAAAACGCCAGGAATAACCCCGACGCTTTTAGTATTATTTATTTATTATTTTCTCCGGCACCACTTGGTCCTTGTGAGGGCCTATTGGACGAATTGTTTCTGTTGTTGGAAGGGTTTTGTGAGCGGTTTGGTTGTTCACCCTGGCGATTGCCACCTGATTGATTGGGCCGCTGAGAACCTTGCCCATCCCTGCTTTGATTGGGACGCTGCTGTCCCTGTCCAGGCCTAGCTCTATCCTGTTGAGGCCTTTGACCGTCTCTGTTTTGAGGTGGCATTTGCTGTTGCCTATTTCCGCCCTGCTGCCCTTGTCCTCTTTCGTTGTCTCTTCTCTTGCGACTCGTTTTTTCAAGACTCTTTAAACTTATTTGACCTACTACGTCTACATAGGTGGGTTCTATCTCAATAGGTTTTTTGCTCACTACTTCTACCGTTTCTAATTCTTCTGGTTTAATGCCTTGTCTGTTTAGCGCCTTTATTTTTTTAACACTCTCAATCGTTAAAGGATATTGCTTGTTGCTGTCGGGCATGGTAAACCACATCAGGTTGCGAAAAATATCTTTCTTTACCAAAAAAGCACGACTTCTTGCAAGTTCAATCATATCACAATCATCTGGAAAATTTTGAAGTGCATCTAGATAAGTATCCAATTCAAAATTTAGACAACATTTCAATCGTCCACATTGACCACTCAGCTTGGTTTGATTGATACTTAAATTTTGATAACGAGCAGCATTGGTATTTACACTTTTAAAATCAGTGAGCCAGGTACTACAACAAAGCTCTCTTCCACAACTTCCTATTCCACCTACTTTGCCGGCCTCTTGGCGAGCTCCAATTTGTTTCATCTCCACTTTTACCTTAAACTCACCAGCATATATTTTTATCAATTCCCTAAAATCAACTCGATCATCAGCGATATAAAAAAAAGTTGCCTTGCGACCATCTGCCTGAATTTCTACCTCAGCCACTTTCATGTCAAGGTTAAGGTGTTTGGCAATAGCACGACTGCGAATCATCACTGCTTTTTCTCTTGCTTTGGATTCCCTATTTTTAATTAAGTCAGCTTCTGTAGCAATGCGCAGAATTTTCTTGATGTCAGCGCTTTCTTCTTTGATATTATTTTTTTTCAGTTGAAGACGAACCAATTCGCCGGTCATATTTACACTGCCTACATCAAAACCACTAACACCCTCCACCGCAATCATATCTCCTTTCTCAAAAAAATGGGTAGTGATATTTTTAAAGTAATCTTTTCTGCTGCCATTGCTAAAGCTAACTTCTACAATTCTGCATCCGCTTTCAGGATCACTGAAAGGAAGATTGGCAAGCCAATCATGCACATTCATTCGGTTGCAACTTCCACTAGAACAGCTGCCATGACTTTGACAACCTCCAGGGGTGCTACTAGATCCACAATTTCCACAAGCCATATTGAAAGTAATTAAAATGAAAAATTAAAATACCTGCTGGGGAAATAAGTAAGGAGAAAGAAGATTTTAAAACAACCATCTTTTGGCGAGAGAAATCATTTTCCGACTATAGTTTGTTCAACATCATTGTCCCCATGTAAAAGGGGCTAAGGCTTTAGTACCAATGTATTTTTGCAGCAATTTTTGCTAGCAAGTAGTACTGATTATTTTATACAACTTTTATTTAGCAGATTTTTTTAATCCTTTAATAAAAGCTAACTGTATAAATTAGTCCCGGAAAAAACCGGTATTATATTATGCAATGTTGTTGTGTTATAGCGGAGAAGATAATTCCAACCACCTACTCCAACCCTTAGGAACTTACCTAAGGACTTATTCCTCAATGGGTCAAAATTAACGAATTGTTTGTAATAATGTGATACAACTTAATGGAGAGGGCATGAAAGAGCATTTTACCATTGGCATTTCGCTCAATATAATAGCTTGCCTTGTCCAATTCATGAACAATGGCTTCCTGCTGGTGAATGCTACATAATTTATTAAGGCGTAAGGCAAAGTCTTTTTCATTATCAGCTATGGCGAGGGTGTGAGCCATTTTTTCATCTACTACGCTTAAACGAACGGCCTGTTCTAATAAATGGATGAAATATTTGAGAAATTGCTTTTGTTTCTCTCTACCTTGTTTGCTCATTTCTTCGATCCATTTCACTTGCCCACTCAGATTTTTTTTGGATATCAGGTTCAGCCATTCCCTTAGAGTGGCTTGCCAGTCATCTTCTATTTGTTCTAGTAATTGCAGCGCTTCCCGGTAGTTTCCTTCGCTCAGGGCAGCTATTTGCTGTGCTTTTTCTATGGGTACACCCATTCTTTGAGCTAGAGCGGACTCTACTTCTAGGTTAGATAGTAGGGGGATTTTAACTAATTGCGTTCTGGAGAGTATGGTAGGTAATATTAGGTCTTCGTTTTCTGCTACCAACAAAAACAAGGTGTTGGGAGGTGGTTCTTCGATTAGTTTTAGTAGTTTGTTGCCGTTTTTGGTAAGGTATTCGGGCATCCAAATGATTAAAATTTTGTATTCGCTCTCGAAGCTCTTAAGACTTATTTTACGTGTAATGTCATTACATTCTTCGGAGGTAATATTTCCTTGTTTATTCTCTGCTCCTATAAATTGAAGCCAGTCAAATACATTACCATAGGGATGTTCGGTGATGAAGCTCCTCCACTTAGTGATGTAATCTGTGCTGATTGGCTTGTCACCTGGCTTTCGCGGAATGACGGGATAAGAAAAATGAATATCGGGGTGTATGAGCTGGGTGGCTTTTATGCAGGCACTGCATAAGCCACAAGAATCAGAAAAAATGGTTGCTGGCTCATTGGTCGGTTCGGGTGCGCCAAATAGAGAAGATTCTTGGGAGCTGGTTGTTTTTCCATTTACTTTTTCACAGACAATGTATTGAGCAAAGGCCATTGCTAGAGATAAGGCGCCGGCTCCTTCTTTGCCTAAAAATAATAGCGCATGGCTCAGCCGATTATGCTGCACCATTTGAATCAACTGTTCCTTGATCTCCTTTTGTCCTATACCTTTTTCGAATTGCACAGCACAAAGTAAAATAAAAAAGACATCCAAAGTTTTTTAAAACCTTAGATGTCTCTTAAAATATTTTTTTAATCTTATAGTTTGCTAGTCAGCGCTTCACTCATAGGGGTAACATTGCTGTCAAATTTCGCTAGAAGCTTACCGTTTTCGTCTAATAAAAATTTATTGAAATTCCATTTAATTTCAGCATCTAATACACCGTTCTCGCTTTTATTACAAAGCCATTTGTAAATAGGCGCTGCATCATCTCCCTTTACAGAAATCTTAGCGGCCATTAAAAAAGTAACTCCATAATTCTTTTTACAGAAATCTTTGATCTCTGAATTAGAGCCAGGTTCTTGTCCACCAAAATTATTTGCAGGAAATCCCACGATTACCAAACGATCTTTGTATTTCTTGTAAAGTGCTTCTAGTCCTTCGTATTGAGGAGTGTAACCACATTTTGAAGCGGTATTTACAATTAATATTTTCTTTCCTTTGAAAGAGGAAAAGCTAATCTTGCTACCATCTAGTGCTTCTACAGAAAAATCATAGATTGATTTTGCGACAACAGGTTTAGGTAAATCATTTTCCTGATTGTTTACAGGAGCATTGGTTAGTGACATACACGAAATAAGTAATGATGAAAGAATGAATGTTTTTAACATAGTTGTATTATTTTAAATAATAACGGTTGAAAAAAGATTTTGTTGATAGAATTTGAAATTACTTCTTTTTTGCGAAACTAAAAATCAATCTGTCTAAAAATGATTATTTTTTAACAGCTTCCGTTGAATTAAAATGGCTTGATCAATAGTTTGGAAACTTATTTAGTAGCCATTGATAAAGTGGCTACGCTCAACTTTACGTTTTCGCTTTGGGCAATAGCAAGTCCACATGCTTCCAAGGTAGCTCCTGTGGTGACTACATCATCTACTAGTAATATATTTTTATCACTAAGCAGGGTATGGTCTTTCACTTGAAAGCTGTCAGCCACATTTTCCCAGCGTTCGGTTCGGTGTTTTTTAGTCTGTGTTTCAGTAAATCGACGGCGAATCACATTGTCCTTCAATACTGGAATATTCATTTGGGCTGAAATACCGTTGCAAATGATGGAGGCTTGGTTAAAACCTCTTTTTCTTTCTTTTTCGGGGAAAAGAGGGAGTGGAATTAGATAATCTAGGTTTTTGAATCGGTTGCTATTCAATAGGCTGTTACCCATCAGTTGGCCCAGAAAGTAGCCAATATCTCGATTCCCCTTATATTTTAGTTGGTGAATAAGCTCCTGTAT
>CAMBTV010000079.1 GCA_945870835.1 Chitinophaga pinensis | reverse complement strand
TTTCATCAAAAGAAATAGGCTTTTGCGCATCGTCAATTTCAAGCACTACACAATATCCTTTAGCTCCACCTGCGATTTGGAGGGCATTTACTAATTTTTGCTGATCACTTTCTAATCTTTTTCCATCTTCATCGCTCCAGATTTCTTTGGTACATAAACAGCCCATGGTAGGGGTTTGTGGGTAATATTTTTCACCTACATAGAAACTTGGATCAATTGTGGTACCATGGGCAATGATTTCTGTACGCCCCGCCTTGCCAGCATAAAATGATTCATATAAAGGCAAATAATTAATCAACTTAGTAGGTAAAAGTTTTTTATACAAATCTTCAGTCCAGTTGTTATCTACAATAGTTGAATCATTAAAAAAGTGCCGTATACTAGTTTCAAAAGGCATACTCAATTGAATATTGGAGGTAGGTCCAATAAAACTATTTCTACTGATACTAAATCCATCCATAAAAAAAATTCCTTGAGGGGTATTCCCATTGGTTAAAAATCCGGGAAGATTACTGATGCTTCTTGCCAACTGGGGCACAGAAAATATAGAACCATTTGCGTCTTTAATAAAATTACCAGTAGAGTCTCTTATTAATGCAATGCCTGGATAATTTCTATTTTTTCGCTGAAAACTAAAGAGTACAGTTTTGTTTTTTAAAAATTCAGGATCTAAGATATCGGAAATTGAAATACTGTTTTTTACAAAGGAAGATGAATCAATTCGATACATTAATTGTTGTACAATTGCTTCGTCTTTTTTGTTTTTAATCAACTGCTTTATTTTATTCTCTAGTTGATTGTTTGGAAAGGGTGTTAGGTTGTTTTGCATCCTGTAGGCTATGCACATAGCAAAGACTTTCACATCCTCACAGCTGTTTAAAAAAGAGCTTACCTGTTTTATATATTGATTGGGATAGTTGGTGAAGGCTAGCTCTAATAATGCTCTTTGAAAAATTGGACTTCTTTTATCTATTGAATCAATAGCTGAGTTGATTCTTGTATTTATCCAAGGTGACTGGTAGCGGATTAACTCAATTGCCCAAAAGGCATCTATCCAATTTTCTTCTGTATCAAATGAAAGTGGAAGCGATAAGTTTTTGGTAATCGTATTTTGAACTAAATTCCTAAAGAGGATATTTCTTTTTTCTCGAACGCCTTCTTTAAAAAAAACACTGCTGTCAGTTTGAGAAAATGAGGGAAATAAAAACAATAGGTTTAATAGAACCGTCGTTAGCAATAGTCTTTTCATCAATACAAAAATAAGTAAAGCCTTTTTGTTTTTGCAATTTTGATTTTTAAAATATTGTACAATCGAAAATTCAATAGCCATATTTATCCTTTCAAAGTGATTTTAAATATTTTTGAAGTTCCTGCTCTATAGGGTTATTGCCTAGTTTGTAAAATATAGTACCTTTTAACTCATCAGGCTAATACTCTTGTGGTTTAAAAATTATTTTCATAATTATGGGAGTATCAATAGTCTTTACCATAATTTAATTTCTTAATTAACTGGGTAGGTGCATTGCGAATAGGAAGTGGAACCTGCAGATCACCCTGTTGTTGAACTGCAAACAATGCATCATTGATAGCCATATAGGAGGCATTATTTTTTGCTAGCTATATTTTATTAATAAAATTGGCGAGTTCGACTTATTAAAATAGGGCTTGAAAAAATCAAGCCCTACTATCAAATATAATTTAATGGAAAAAGTTATTTCAAATTCAATTTAATCTGTAATTCATCAAATTGTTTGGCATCGATCGTTGATGGTGCATCTAACATAACATCTCGGCCACTATTGTTTTTTGGAAATGCAATAAAATCTCTGATACTTTCACTGCCTCCTAATAAGGCACATAATCTGTCAAATCCAAAGGCAAGTCCACCGTGCGGAGGTGCTCCATATTCGAAGGCGCCTAATAAAAATCCGAATTTGTGTTGTTGCTCTTCAGCATCCATTCCTAAAGCGGCAAACATTTTTTCTTGTAAGTTTCTTTGAAAAATCCGAATAGAACCTCCACCAATTTCATTGCCATTCAAAACCATATCGTAAGCATTGGCTTTAATTCCTGCATAAGGGTGAGCTAAGTATTCAGCAGCATTTTCTATCACTGGATTGTTGTTGATCATAATATCGATGTGATCGGGTTTGGGAGAGGTAAATGGATGGTGACGTGCTACCCATCTGTTTTCTTCTTCTGCATATTCAAACAATGGAAAATCAAGTACCCACAACAATTTAAAATGATCGGTTTTGCGCAGTCCAAGTCTTTCTCCTAGATACATTCTTAGATCGCTGGTTGCCTTTCTTGTTTTTTCTTCTGCTCCCGCTAATATCAAAACAAGGTCACCAGCATTTGCATTTGCTGCATCTGCAATTGCTTTCAATTTTTCTGGACTATAAAATTTATCTACACTGCTTTTGTAAGTTCCATCGGCATTACATTTTATAAAAACTAATCCCTTCATTCCTATCTGCGGACGTTTCACCCATTCAGTCAATTCATCTGTTTGTTTGCGGGTATATTCACTGCAACCCGGAATGGAAATCGCTAATACTGTCTCTGCTTCATCAAACACAGGGAAGGGTAGTAAGTCGCCTTCGATACCTTGCAATTCGAAAGCAGATCCATGCAATGCATTTTTTTTATTTACAAAACTATGCTGTGGAAATTTCAGGTTGGCAATTTGTAAGTCAAAGCGAATATCTGGCTTATCATTTCCAAAGTTCCACATGGCATCTTCCCAAGTCATGCGTTCTACAACATCGGTATAATCAATATTTTTTACATCTTTGAAAATACGTTTTATAAGTCCTTCAAACATATTTAAAATATCTTCCTGCTCTACAAAACTCATTTCACAATCGATCTGAGTGAATTCAGGTTGCCTATCAGCGCGAAGATCCTCGTCACGAAAACATTTTACTATTTGATAGTAGCGATCATAGCCCGAAACCATCAACAACTGTTTGAAAGTCTGTGGACTTTGGGGTAAAGCATAAAACTGTCCAGGGTTCATTCTGCTAGGTACTACAAAATCTCTTGCTCCTTCTGGGGTAGATTTGATTAAAAAAGGAGTTTCAATATCCATGAAATTATTTTCATGTAGATAGTTTCTTGTACTGCGACCAACAGCATAGCGCAATTCTAAATTCTTTTTTACACTATTTCTACGTAAATCTAAAAAACGGTATTTCATTCTTAGCTCATCACCACCATCGGTATCGTCTTGAATAGTAAAAGGAGGGACAGCAGATTTATTTAAAATAGTAAACTCTGAGATGGAAATTTCAATATCACCAGTTGGGATATTTGAATTCTTATTACTTCTTTCGTTAACGAATCCTTTTACTTGAATTACAAATTCTCTTCCCAAAGGGTTTGCATCAAGCAACTCATTGAGGGATTCAGAAAATAATAATTGAGTGATACCATAACGGTCACGGATATCTACAAATGTAATACTACCAAATTTTCGGATGGTTTGTACCCATCCACTGAGGGTAACTTCTTTTTTTACATCGGAAATCCTTAATTCACCACAAGTATGAGAACGATACATGAAAAATATTTTAAGTTGGAAAGTTATTTTCGCTAGTAGTTATTACCCAAAGGCTTGATTTAAGAAGGTTTTTAAAGGCCTTCGGCGAATGGAGTTACTGCAAATTAGCGGTTGCAAATATACATACAGAAAGTGAAGGGCTGATAACCTTCTGCGAAGTTTCGATAAGCGGTGACTTACCGGGATATCATCTATTTTAGACTTTATAATAAGGTTTAGATAGGTGTAAATTATTGACTAACATAGTTTTATGAAGTTTTTATCTTGGCATACTAAATGGTTTCATGTATTTCTTTGTGGCGAGGTTTCCACCATAAATAATAGTAGCCAAGAATACCTATACCCAATGTAAAAGGGATGATAGCTAAGTGCTTATAAGTTACATCACCATAGACAAGCAAGGCATCAAATTGTAAAAATTCACTGATCATCCAGTAAGAATTTGCTGAAATCCAAAGAACCATTGCAGAATTATGGCACACCTCACTCATGAATTCTCTAGTGCGAGCAGTGATAATGATAGCAATAATCAAGGTGGGAAAGATCATGGCAATTCCTAGCGGTCGCCAAATCATACACCAGCTGATGTCTTTAAATAGCCAAAACACAATGTGCAAATTTTCCATTTTTCTAAACCGAATCGGGATAGAATATTCTTCATTTTTCATGAATGAAACTTTAAGTAAAAAATATTTTTATTGTACCAACCTATACACAGGGTATCGCAGGTGAGCCTGTTCGTAATAGGTAGAATTTTTATAAATAAAATCTAACTGAGCATGCGCATTGTTTGCAAAAATTGGATCTGCCTGTTTTTTATCAGTTAATTTTTGTTGCAAAATAGAATCATTTTTCAAGACTTCACCGGCAACATCTTCCCATCGGTAATCGCTGTAACCTTCTTTTTGTTGAAGGATAGCATCAAAAAAATTCCAGGCAAAAAAACTGTCATCACCTTGGGGTTCTAGCATCTCTGCAACATATCGGTTGGTAAACTGGTTCATAGGAATATACCAATCACCCTTGCGAAAGGGAACAAATTTTTTGGAAACAGTTGTCTTTACTTGACTGTTTTTATGATGCTTTTCATAAGGTTGCACACTAGATTTATAGTCTACAATATGACATACTTCTACCTCCATCAAACTGTCTTTATTTAATAGCTGAATAAGTACTCCATTTAGGCGAAGTAGGTCTATTACTGAGTTCCATCCACTAGGAATAATATAGGCGATTGGTTTGTTGATTATTTTATTAGGTAGAAACACATCAAATAGCTTAACATTTTTAGTGAATGGCAACTGATGATCGTAATACATTTTTTGTAAACCAGTAGCAGTACTTTTTTTAAAAGCTTGTTCGTAACCGTTAAAGCTTACCAATGAGTAACGGCTAGAGTCTGACTTCCAGCCTAGGGCAAATGAGGTTGCATCTTTTACTGCCGCTCTTGCAATTTTCCTTTCCTGTATAATCGATTCTGCATTTCCACTTGCTTTTTCAATCATTGTTTGCATTAATGAGTAAGTGCAAAGCACTCTATCTTTAAAAGGTTTAAGCATATGTGTTTCAGGCATAAAAGCAATGGTTTGAAACAAGGCGGCATAGCCTGAAGAATATCTTGGTGGATCATAAAACATTTCCATTCCAATTTCGGGTCGGGCAGATTCAAAATTCACATAAGGAATCATGTCATGTCCTTTTTTACGCATGTCTGCATAAAGTTGAGGTTCAAAAACATTCTTCAACCAACCACCAAGTCTTTCACCCAACTTGTTATATTGAGTGGTAAGTAAAGTCATTGTTGGTTGATAATCGGCACCATCACTCACATGATTGTCAATCAGGATGTCAGGATCTAATAAATGAAAAATTTCTGCAAATGACTTTGCTTCTCTACTATCACATTTTGTGAAGTCGCGATTTAGATCTAGGTTTTGCGAATTACCTCGAAAGCCATATTCAAGTGGACCATTTTGATTTACTCTTGTAGCACCTCCACGGTTTAAACACCCTCCAATATTGTAGACTGGAATAAATGCTAAAAAAACATTCTTAGGGATTATTATTTTTTTTGCTGCAATATCTCTGACCAATAGCATGCTTGCATCTATGCCATCAGGCTCACCAGGGTGAATTCCATTATTTATTAATAGCACTACATTTTTTTTTCGATCCCATTGTTTGATTGAAAAATTTGCATTTGAATTCACCAGTACTAAGTGAAGTGGAAGTCCTGCGTCCGTGGTTCCCATTTTTCTAACCGAGACCAAAGGAGAGATTTTACTGAGTTGCTCGTAGAAAGCAATCGCTTCATGATAGGTAGCCGATTCTTTTCCATTTGTTTTTTCAAAACGGGTTTGCTGCGATAATAAGGGAGATCCGCCTAACAAAAATAAAATTGACAAGACAAAGGGACTTAGTTTCATATTGTAGCGTTGGTTTTTCACAATCTACCAAAATTTTATAAATCAATTTCTAATAGTTGAAAATGATATTTTGTGAAAAAATCGTATTAGATATTGGCATTAAAATAAATCTCTAAAAAACAAACAACCCATTAGGTATCACCTAACGGGTTGTAATTATATAACAAAAAGTAAAACTTACTTAGCTAGAGAATTGATTTTCTTAGCTAGTTTACTTTTTAAATTAGACGCTTTGTTTTTGTGGATTGTTCCACGCTTTGCTAATTTATCAATCATAGATGCAACAATCGGTTGCTTTTCAGAAGCACTTGATTTATCATCTATCGCTTTAATGTCACGAATTGCATTACGGGTTGTTTTACCATAATAACGGTTACGTTCGTTGCGCTTGCTGCTCTGACGCACATCTTTCTTAGTTGCTGAATGGTTTGCCATTTAAATCTTAATTTAGGGCTGCAAAGATAGGGATTTCAAATAATAAATTGATATTATTTAGAAAGGAATTTTTAAAATCTATTTTTTAAGCTAAAAAATAGATTTTAAGCATCTTTTTGCCAATTAATTTACCATACGACCTGTTAAAAAGCCTTTTTCATATTCTTTTACCCGAAATAAGTTGAAATGGGCTTCTAAATTTTGATTAATAAAAAACTCTTCCTAAGCTAATTTGTAGCTTAAACCTACTCTGGGTGGTTTTTTGAATATAGCATAGTAATTTATGCAGACTTTCTTTCCTTTTGGGTATTATTTAACCTAGATTTTAGAATGAGCAGAATTTGATACTGTTTTAACGATGTAATACTCATTTCATACTTTTTTAAATGCATAAATGCCCGATATTTGCAATCTAAAATTAAAGCAGACATACAAATTTTTAATTTACAATGAAGGATTTTCAGTACATCACTAACCCCCATCCGGCATACATCGAAAGCCTTTACCAGGATTTTATAAAAAACCCATCCAGTATTGATATTGAAATGCGGAAATTTTTCGAGGGTTTTGATTTTGCTGTCAGCATGTCAAGTAGCGGGGAAAAAGCTGTTGCAGATGGAAATACTGATTCTCAAACGACGGTTCAATTTGCAAAGGAACTAAGCGTTTATCAGTTAATTCAGGCATATAGGAGAAAAGGGCATCTTATTGCTACTACCAATCCTGTTCGCCAACGTAAGGATCGAAGTGCTAATCTTACGCTAGAAAATTTTGGATTAAGTGAAGCAGATCTTTCTTCCAACTTTGAAATAGGGAAATTTATTGGTTTGGGAAAGGCAAGCCTTCAAACTATTATTACACATTTAAAAAAATGTTATACCAATAATCTTGGGGTAGAATTTAGAGCAGATACCAGTACTAAAAAAATGGAATGGATGATACACGCTGTTGAGCATACCATGCTTCTACCAGTTCCATTACAACAAAGAAAAAGGATATTGCAAAAATTGAATGAAGGAGTAATGTTCGAAAAATTCCTTCATACTAAATACATTGGTCAAAAGAGGTTTTCTCTCGAAGGGGGCGAAACGACTATTGCTGCATTGGATGCAATCATTGACATTGCTTCTCAAAACAATGTACAGGAAGTAGTGATAGGGATGGCTCACAGAGGAAGGCTTAATATTTTAGCCAATATTATGGGTAAAACCTATGAGCAAATCTTTAGTGAGTTTGAAGGTACTGCTACTCCAGATACAACGATGGGAAGTGGTGATGTGAAATATCATTTAGGCTACAGTAGTGAAATTATTAGTGCATCAGGAAATAAAGTCAACCTAAAACTTTGTCCTAACCCCTCGCATTTGGAGGCGGTAGATCCAGTGGTAGTAGGGTTTTCAAGGTGTAAAGCGGATGTACTATACGATAGTGATTTCGATAAAATATTGCCTATTCTTATTCATGGAGATGCTTCAGTGGCAGGTCAGGGTGTTGTGTATGAAGTATTGCAAATGTCTAATTTGAAGGGTTATTATACTGGTGGCACCATTCATTTTATCATTAATAATCAAATAGGATTTACAACAGATTTTGATGATGCTCGAAGCGCTGACTATTGCACTTCTATTGCGGCGATGGTAAAGGCTCCTGTGCTACACGTAAATGGCGATGATCCAGAAGCAGTGGTAAAAGCAGTTGAAATAGCCACTAGATATAGGCAGGAATTTAATTGTGATATATTTATTGATATGGTTTGCTACCGTAAGCATGGTCATAATGAAGGGGATGAGCCCAAATTTACTCAGCCTCAATTGTATTCGTTAATTGAAAAGCATCCCAATCCAAGAGAAGTTTATACCCAGTATCTTATGGACAATGGGGAACCCGATGCAAAAGCATTGGCTAAAGAAATGGAACAGAAGTTTCTTGCTGATTTACAAGAGAGATTAGATGGGGTAAAACAAAACCCATTGCCTTACATCCTTCAAAAGCCAGAGCTTTGGTGGAATAGTCTCAAAAGAGCCGTTCCAGCAGATTTTGAGTCTTCACCAGTCACAGCAATAAGTAAAAAAGATTTCAGTTTATTGTTCAACCAATTAATGAAATGGCCAGTGGATTTTAAACCACTGAAAAAGGTTGAAAAATTATTACAGGATAAAGTAAAGTTGTATACCGACCATCAAAAAGTTGATTGGGCTACTGCTGAACTAATGGCATACGGTAGCTTGTTGTTAGAGGGAAAGGATGTTCGCATGAGTGGGCAAGATGTAAAGAGAGGCACATTCAGTCATAGGCATGCGGTTTTGTATGATGAGGCAACCAATGTAGAATACAATCGTTTAAATCATTTAAGTGATACACAGAATTTGTTTCGTATTTATAATTCTTTATTGAGTGAATATGCAGTACTTGGTTTTGAATATGGATATTCTATGGCTAATCCGAATGCGTTGGTAATATGGGAAGCACAGTTTGGTGATTTTTGTAACGGTGCCCAAACGATGATTGATCAATTTATTGCTGCTGCTGAAACAAAGTGGCAAAGGATGAATGGATTGGTAATGTTACTTCCTCATGGTTATGAAGGTCAAGGTCCTGAGCACAGTAGTGCAAGGATGGAAAGGTTTTTACAAATGTGTGCCGAATCAAATATGGTGATCACCAATGTGACCACTGCAGCTAATTTTTTCCATGTGCTCCGCAGGCAATTAACTTGGCAGTTTAGAAAGCCATTGATTAATTTTTCTCCGAAAGCAAATTTACGCCATCCAGGAAGCTACAGCTTGGAAGCTGACTTTACAAAGGGAGGTTTTAAAGAAGTGATCGATGATGAATTAGTAAACAATGCTGGGGAAGTAAAAAAAGTAATACTATGTTCTGGAAAAATGTATTTTGATTTGGCAGAAAAGCAATTGAAAGACAATCGAAAAGATATTGCATTGATCAGGTTAGAACAGATTCATCCTTTACCTCAAAATCAATTAGACTTGCTTCATGCTAAATATAAAAAGGCTAAATGGTTTTGGGTTCAAGAGGAACCATTGAATATGGGAGCTGCAACTTTTTTAAAAATGAATTTGCAGACTATAAATTTCAGCGTTATCAGTAGGTCGGCTAGTGCTTCTACTGCCACTGGGTATGCTAAAATCCATATCAAGGAACAATTGGAAATTATTGAAAAGGCTTTTTCAATTTAAATTTAATTTTAACCGAATTATACATAAATATTTAATTACAATGGCAATAGAGATTAAAGTACCTTCCGTTGGCGAGAGCATCACAGAAGTAACATTGGTTAAGTGGCTAAAAAAGGATGGAGAATGGGTTGAGCGTGATGAGGTGGTTGCAGAATTGGAAAGTGAAAAAGCGACTTTTGAAATAAACGCTGAGCAGGCGGGTATTTTGAAGACAGTAGCCTTAGAAGGAGATTCTTTAAAAATAGGGGATATCGCCTGTAGTATTGATAATACGGCTGCCCGTCCAGCGGGGTCGGTTGCTGAAGTTCCAGTAGTTAAAAAAGAAGAAACGAATACTAAATCAACTGCCTCTAAAGTTAGCAGTGACTTGAAAGCTACGCCAGTAGCAGCAGCCATCATTGCTGATAAAAAGGTAGATGTAAAATCAGTTACAGCCAGCGGAAGCAATGGTAAAATTATAAAGCAGGATGTATTAGAGGCTATCACTAATCCAGGAAGAATACCGGGAATTGATCTATTCAGTAGAAAGGAGAATTCGCAAAAAATGAGCAATCTCCGTAAAACAATCAGTCGTCGTTTAGTAGAAGCAAAAAATACCACCGCCATGCTCACTACTTTTAATGAAGTAGATATGAGTGCTATAATGGAAATAAGGGCTAAAAATAAAGATAAGTTTAAGGAAGCACATGGTGTTAATTTGGGCTTCATGAGTTTTTTTACCAAGGCTTGTTGTTTTGCTCTGCAAGAATGGCCAGCAGTGAATGCTAAGATCGACGGAGAAAATATTGTCTACCACGAATATTGCGACATATCAATTGCGGTTTCTGCTCCTAAGGGCTTGGTGGTGCCGGTAATTAGAAATGCAGAAAGTATGAGTATGGCGGATATTGAAAAAACAGTAGTTGCGCTAGCAAATAAGGCAAAAGAAAATAAGTTGACCATTGAGGAAATGAGTGGAGGTACATTTACCATTACCAACGGGGGTGTTTTTGGATCATTGATGAGTACTCCAATAATAAATATTCCTCAAAGTGCAATTTTAGGAATGCATAAAATTCAGGAAAGGCCGATGGCTATTGGCGGACAGGTGGTTATTAAACCAATGATGTACCTGGCGCTGAGCTACGACCACCGCTTAATTGATGGAAGAGAGTCAGTAAGTTTTTTAGTAAGGCTGAAAGAATTACTTGAAAACCCCGCATTGCTTTTGTTTGGAAAAGATCCAGTAAAAAGTTTATTGGAATTATAGGATTTAAATAAAAATAATTTTGCGGCTGGATTTTATCCAGCCGTTTATTTTTAAATACCATGAGTCGATTTCACTCTCATATTAATAGCGCTAAAAAAATACTTGATACTTATCAGGGAGATAAGCCCTTTTCTATTTTTTTAAAACTTTTTTTTTCTTCTAATAAAAAATACGGCGCTAAGGATAGAAAGTCAATTGCATCTCTTTGTTTCCATTATTTTAGAATGGGAATGGCTTTTACTGATATTGCTATTGATGAAAAATTGCTTGTCGCTACTTTTTTATGCGAAACAACTGACTCTTTATTATTAAAAGAGTTGAGGCCAGAGTGGAATGAAAAAATTTCAATCCCAGTAAGGGAAAAGATAAACCTAGTTAGACAAAATATTTCTCTTTTGGATTTTTTTCCTTTCTGTGATTTACTCAGTTCAGGTATCGAAATGGAGGCTTACAGCCTTTCAATGTTAACTCAACCTGATCTTTTTATTCGTATTCGTCCGCAATCAAAAGATGCTGTAATCAATCAATTACAACAATCCAATTTTCATTGGCAACTAATGAATGACCAATGTGTTCGGTTAAAAAATTCAGATAAAGTCGCCGATTTTTTTAAACTTGATAAAGAAGTGGTGGTACAAGATGCAAATTCACAGCAAGTACTTAATTATTTGAAGCAGCCGGGCTTATTGGGAACTTCTGTTACAAATAATACTTTGTCAGTGTGGGATTGTTGTGCAGCAAGCGGAGGGAAATCTATTTTGCTGATGGATGTGCTAGATTGTAAAATTGATCTTACAGTTTCAGATATCCGAGAAAGTATTTTAACAAATCTTCACCAGCGTTTTAAATCGGCGGGGATAATTAATTATGAAACATTTGTGACAGACCTTGGTGGCGCAGACAATAAAATAATCAACAAAGATTTTGATCTAATTATTTGTGATGCACCTTGTAGTGGCAGTGGTACATGGGGAAGGACGCCTGATCAACTTGTTTTTTTTAAGAAAACATCTTTACAATATTATGCCGACTTGCAAAGGAAAATCGTTGCCAATGCGATCACTCATTTAAAGCCAGGAGGTTTATTGGTCTATATTACCTGTTCTGTTTTCAAAGCTGAAAATGAAATGGTAGTGAATTTTGTAACAGAATCTTTGGAATGTAAATTATTAGATCAACAACTGCTAAAAGGCTACCAGCAGCAATCAGATAGTATGTTTGTAGCTATTTTTAAGAAAGGGTAGAAGATTCACTCCGTTGAATTATTCCGCCGCCAACAACGTCATCTCCTTCATAAAATACAGCACTTTGTCCTGGTGCAATCCCTTTTACTTTTTCAAAAAAACGAACAGACAAACCGTTGTCTGTGGTGTAAAGATTGCTGAATGCGCCTTTATCCTTGTATCTAATTTTTGTATGCATTTCCATGCCTTCGTTAATACCTTCATACTTTATCCAATTTATCTTGGATACAATCATTTCATCCCCTTTCAAATCTTCTTCTTCTCCCAATACAATGGTATTGGTATCTGGATCAATGCTGGTTACAAAGGCTGGTTTTCCTAGTGCAATATCAAGACCTTTTCTTTGTCCAATGGTATAAAAAGGGTATCCTTTGTGCTGTCCAATAATTCGGCCTGTTTTATCAATAA
>CAMBTV010000078.1 GCA_945870835.1 Chitinophaga pinensis | reverse complement strand
AATTCTATTCAATACAATGGATTAAACAACTACAGTTCCTACAGCGAGAAATGGACCGAACAGATCGCAAAAAGTGGTTTAAGCATTGACAATGTACTCAATAGTCCAAACTATTCTTATGGAGCTGCACCTGCCTTATATACCTATCTAGTAGATACCTTTAGAGTAAATGGAAATATACAAGTTAGAGGCTTACCAGAAAATATACTAGATGCTGGCCAAGCCTTAAAACAACAAAATACATTGGATACAAAAGGTGCGCAATATGAGATAGCACTAGGTTATGCAGTAAACAAAAAAGATAAATTTTTATTTGGAATCAGTATGGGTATTCCAATGATGCAGTACAGCAGCAACAGCACCTTTCAAGAAAATGATACTTCATCCAATAAATTAAATGGATTTGATTCCTTTACCTACACAGATGAGTATACCACTAGCGGGGCCGGTGTAAATGCTAAAATTGGAATCATTTATAAACCAACCGAACATGTTCGATTAGGTTTTGCACTCCACACTCCTACTTATATGGTTTCATTAAAAGATAGCAGAACCTCCTCATTAACCGCTAATACTGAAAATTACGAAGGCCTTCATAAAGTGTCCTCTCTTACATTTACCAATAACCAGCCAGGTGAAAGTAATTACAGCATGACAACCCCTATAAAAATGATGGTAAGTGGTAGTTTCGTTTTCAATGAAATAGAAGATGTAAGAAAACAAAAAGGATTTTTAACGGCTGACATTGAATATGTAAATCACAAGGGATCCAGTTTTTACAGCGCCAATGAGAACCCTACTACTGATGATAAATCTTATTACCAATCACTCAACAACGTAATCAAGAATCAGTACAAAGGAAACTTCAATTTCCGATTGGGAAGTGAATTGAAATTCAACACATTGATGACTAGGTTAGGATTTGCTTATTATACAAACCCCTATCAAGATAAAGAAATAAAAGCTCGCCAAATGCTGCTAAGTGGTGGAGTTGGTTATCGGCATCATGGAATTTTCATTGATCTTACCTACGTTTATTCTATAAAAAAAGACGTTAACTTTCCTTACCGTTTAGAGGACCGATCTAATACATTTGCAACCATTGATAACAAACAAGGTAATATTATTCTAAGTGTTGGATGTAAATTTTAATTACTAATTTTTAGTTATCATTGACAAGTTTTAATACTTGCTCAAAATCTGGGGATGACCATTTAATATTCGCATCTTTTTTAAACCAAGTCATCTGTCGCTTGGCATAATGTCTTGTATTAATTTTGATAGCCTCAATAGCTTGTTGAAGAGAAATTTTTTCTGAAAAATAATCAAACAACTCTCTATAACCTACTGTCTGTAAGGCATTCAACTCTTGATAGGTAATTAAACTTTTTACCTCCTCCACCAATCCTTCTATAATCATTTGATCTACTCTATCATTAATTCTTTGATAAAGTTGTTCTCTAGGTAATTCCAAACCAATTTGAATAATTTTAAAATCTCGAGGCTGACTTTTTTGAGTTTGAAATTCAATAATCGATTTTCCTGATGACATCACAACTTCCAACGCACGAATTAGCCTGTGTGGATTATGGATCTCTCCTTTCGAAAAATAAAGTGGATCATATTTTTCAACTTCTTTCTGTAGCCATTCCAATCCCTTTTTTTCATAATTACTGATGATATTCTCTCTGATACCTGGTGCAACAATTGGCAGCTGATCAATACCTTCACAAAAAGTTTTAATGTATAATCCAGTCCCACCTACGACAACTGCTACCTCATTTTTTAAAAATATTTCCTGCACTTTTTCCAATGCATATTTTTCAAATATTCCTGCATTTACACTTTCATGAATGGAATGTGAATTAATAAAATAATGAGGAACGGATGTCAATTCTTCTTGAGAAGGTTTCGCCACACCAATAGACAATTCTTTATAACACTGACGGCTATCTGAGGAGATGATTTGGGTTGAAAAATATTTTGCTACTGATATAGCAAGAGGAGTTTTGCCAACTGCTGTTGGGCCAGATATAACAATACAGGTTTTATTCATAACGCACCCCTAATTAACTAATAATTGGTTAAATGAAAACGAATGGTTAATAAAAAAGGGAGAAATTATTTGCATTCACAGATTCTTTTTGAATCATCTCCAAAAAATATTGAATACTCAATTATTTTAAATTAATATTCTTCTGAAGTCGATTCCGATGAAGAATCCTCCTCTGATTCAGTAGCATTGCCATCCTCATCTTCTTCACTGAATCCCTCTAACATTGCAGCTGAATTTAAATCATATTTTTCCTCTACCTCAGCCAATCGGCTATCCACCAAACCCTTAGTCCCATATTGGGATGGAGCGATGCCCTCAGAACGGATACAAGCAGGATAGGTTATTTTCTTATTTTCTTCTTTATCTACATTAATCAGCTCCACCATAAAAGTCCATGCCTTATTAAAATCGTACACATAAATAAACTTTTGATTGGGGTCCTTTATTTCAGAACCTAAAGTAACCTCCGACATCAAAAAAGGTTCAACCTTATAAACTTTATCAGCATATTTTTCAAGCGAAATTTCTCTTCCCCTCAACCAACTATCATTGCTACGATAAAAAGTAGCTTGATGTTTACTATCAAATTCATATCCTTTTAAAATACATTGATGCAAATCAGAAAAATTTTGGGTATGCTTAATTACCACATCTCGATAAATGATCTCATCTTCTTCCCAATAAACCCTAAAACGTAAAATAGCCATGTTACAAATTTAGTAATAAGAAATGATAATTTGAACTGAATAAATTGTTTGAATACTGAATTAAATTACTTTCATTCAGCAGCAATCAAAAAAATAAATGATCGATTACAATCCAAGTTCAGCAGCTTTTTTAAGCAAAAAACTAAGAGCTGCATCATAGTTATTTGGTATTTCTCCATCCAAAATTGCTTCCCGAATTGCATTCTTTAAATCTCCAATAATCTTTCCTGGAGGAAGATTAAATCTTTCCATAATCATTTCTCCAGTAATGGGTGGCTGCCAATTTCTTAACTGATCATTCGCCTCCACTTCGGCACACCTTATTTTCACCATTTCAAAATTTTCTAAAAAGCGTTTTACCTTTTGCTTGTTTTTAGAGGTGATATCAGCACTACAAAGTATCATCAATGCTTCAAAATCTTCGCCAGCATCAAATAACAATCTTCTAATAGCTGCGTCAGTAATATTGTCTTTAGTGAGACTGATGGGCCTTAAATGTAGTTCCACTAATTTACGGACAAACTTCATTTTTTCATTCTGAGGCAATTTCAATTGGCTGAAAATTTTAGGCACCATCCTGCCGCCCAAAACCTCATGCCCATGAAAGGTCCAACCGTGGCCAACTTCAAATTTTTTAGTTATTGGTTTAGCAATGTCATGCAAAACAGCAGCCCATCGCAACCAAAGATCATCCGTAAGCTCGCAAACATTATCTACTACCTGTAACGTATGGTAGAAATTATCTTTGTGCCCTTTTCCATCAATGTATTCCGCCCCTGCCAAATCAACCATTTGAGGAAAAATAATTTTTAGCAAACCCGTTTTGTATAAAAGATCCAAGCCAATAGAAGGTTTTTTGCAGCTTAAAATTTTATTTAATTCATCCGCAATTCTTTCTCCACTTACAATTTTTATGCGTTCAGCATTTTGATGAATTGCAGCAAATGTTTTTTCTTCAATTTCAAAATTTAATTGAGTAGCAAAACGGATGGCCCTCATCATTCGAAGCGGATCGTCACTGAAGGTAATGGTTGGATCCAAAGGTGTTTGTAAAACTTTATTTTCCAAGTCATTGATTCCATTAAAAGGATCAATCAATGCTCCATAATTATCCTTATTTAAACTAATGGCAAGTGCATTGATGGTAAAATCACGTCTATTTTGATCATCCTCCAATGTGCCTGCCAAAACCACTGGATTGCGGCTATCAAAATGGTAGCTCTCCTTTCTAGCTCCTACAAATTCAATATCAATATCTGCCAACTTTATTTGTGCAGTACCAAAGTTTTTAAAAAAACTAACTGCGGGCTTCGGAGTAAAATACTTTGAAACTTCGTTGGCTAATTCAATTCCATCACCCAAACAAACTATATCAATATCCTTTGTTGGCCTACCTATAATTTTATCTCTAACAAATCCACCTATTAAATAACAGGGAACACCCAAGGATTCTGAAGCCTCAGCAATTTTTTTTAACAATACCAATTCTTGATCCGAACAATGGATATACATAGGCTACAAAAATAAGCCCTATGATCCATATCTAATAGGGAGCTAATTTATTTGATGGCTATAATTAATCAATCAAAAACACTAGATTTGGGCATCATGATTCTCCAAAATATAATTACTAACTCCTTTCGGCACTAATGTTGCCAATATATCCGTTCAATGAAAACAAACTCTCGAAAATAGGAACTTTGACATTTTGACTACACATTACAAAAAATATGAATAAAAACATTTATTTGCAGGGTCCAGAAGAAGAAATGGAGTTTATGCCGATCATACCGCTAAATGAAGACGATAGCGATGATGCAGATACACTGGTCATTCCAAACGAATTACCCCTGCTACCTTTACGTAACACGGTTCTTTTCCCTGGAGTGGTATTACCTATAACCGTAGGAAGGGATAAAAGTATAAAGGCGGTAAGTGATGCCTATAAGGCTGACAAATTGATAGGTGTGATTGCACAAAAAGACAGTACCGTAGAAGAACCTACCATTTCTGATTTAGAAGAAATTGGTACAGTGGCAAAAATTGCTAAACTAATAAAAATGCCAGATGGTGGAACTACCATCATCATCCAAGGAAAAAAACGTTTTAAAATAGATGAAATTACCTGCGTGGATCCTTATTTCAAAGCTAAGATTCAGACGCTGGAAGAGGAAGTATTGACCAATGACAAGGATTTTAACGCAATGGTAGGGAGTATAAAAGATCTAGCTAGCCAAATTGTACAAATTTCGCCCAACCTTCCTAGTGAGGCAGCAATTATACTAAAGAACATAGAAAATCCGGTATTTCTTATTCATTTTGTAAGTAGCAATTTAAATAGTGATATTAAGGATAAACAAAGGCTTTTGGTAATTAATAATATCAAGGAGAGGGCCGAATTACTGATGAATTTAATGCAAACGGAATTACAGTATACCGAACTTAAAAACAAGGTAACTAATAAAACACGTGCAGAATTAGACAAACAACAAAGAGAGTATTTTTTGCAACAGCAAATGAAAGCCATCAAAGAGGAATTAGGTGGAGATAATGTAGCAGAGGTAAAGGAAATGCTTAAAAAAGCAGAGGGGAAAAAATGGCCAAAACCAGCGATGGAAATGTTCCATAAAGGAGCAGAAAAATTAGAGAGAATGCATCCGAGTACACCAGATTATTCTGTTGTTTACAATCACCTAGATCTTATGCTAGATCTACCATGGGAAGATTACACTCCTGACTCCTATGACCTTAAAAAAGCAAAAAAAATATTAGACCATGATCATTATGGTATGCATAAAATTAAAGAACGCATACTAGAATACCTTGCTGTCTTAAAACTAAAAGGAGACATGAAAAGTCCGATCCTGTGTTTTGTTGGACCTCCTGGAATTGGTAAAACTAGCCTAGGTAAAAGCATTGCACATGCAATTGCTCGCAAATATGTAAGAGTGAGTCTTGGCGGATTACATGATGAAAGTGAAATTAGGGGACATCGTAAAACCTACATTGGTGCAATGCCTGGAAGAATTATTCAATCTATCAGGAAGATAAAAAGTAGTAACCCAGTGATGATTTTGGATGAAATTGATAAAGTAGGTAACGATCATCGTGGAGATCCCTCCTCTGCCCTACTGGAAGTGCTGGATCCAGAACAAAACAATACCTTTTACGATAATTACTTAGAGCTTGAATATGACTTAAGCAAAGTTTTATTTATAGCAACCGCCAATAATATTAATAACATTCAACCTGCTTTAAGGGACCGACTTGAAATCATTGATTTGAGTGGTTATGCAGTAGAAGAAAAAATTGAAATCGCCAGACAACATCTTTTGCCTAAACAGAAGGAAGCTCATGGTCTTAAAGATGTAAATATCAAAGTGAGTGATAAGATTCTAGAAAAAATCATAGAAGACTATACAAGAGAAAGTGGTGTAAGGGACTTAGATAGACAACTGGCAGCAGTTATGAGAAATCTAGCTAAACAATATGCAACCAAAGGGAAACTTAAATCCACTCTTACTTTGGTAGATTTTGAAAAAATTCTAGGAAAGCCAAGATTTAGCAATGAAATGTACAAAATAGCAAACATGGCTGGGGTGGCTGTTGGACTTGCCTGGACCTATGTGGGAGGGGATATTTTATTTATCGAAATTAGTTTGAGTGAAGGTAAAGGTGAAGTAAAGATGACTGGAAACCTTGGGAATGTAATGAAGGAAAGTGCTTCTACAGCCTATACCTGGCTACAGGTAAATGCAAAAAAGATGAATATTGACCTAGAAATGTTCAATTCTAAAAATATTCACATTCACGTACCGGAGGGAGCTGTACCAAAAGATGGACCAAGTGCGGGAATCACCATGATGACTGCGTTAGCTAGTGCATTTACGGGTAGAAAGATAAAACCCTATTTAGCAATGACTGGAGAGATAACACTAAGGGGCCAAGTATTACCAGTAGGTGGTATTAAGGAAAAGGTTTTAGCAGCTAAAAGAGCTGGTCTAAAGGAAATTATCATGTGCTGGCAAAACGAAAAAGATGTTATTGACATAAATCCTCTTTTTATCAAAGGAATTAAATTTCACTACGTAAAAACAATGCAACAAGTGATTGATATCGCACTTATTTAAAAGCAAAAAAATACATAGCGCTTAAAAAAGTCTTTTTAAATCCTAAAAAAAGTTGAAAATTGATTCATTTGTTTTTTCAATTGTATTCAAATAACTTCGCTATAGCAAAAATTAAATCTCATTTATATGAAAAAAATTATTCTATTTGGAATTACCTGCGCTCTTTTATTTACATCTTGTGTAAGCAAGAAAATATTAAAAGCAGAGCAATTTCGTTATGTTCAGTTACAAACAGAACATTTAGCTTTGCAAGAGGCTTTAAAAAGCTGTGATAATACGAACATCGAAAATCTTAGAAAAAGAGCAGTTCTTGAGGCTGAGATAGAAAGTCTTAAAAAACAAATTGGTTATCTTAATGAAAACAATGGTTTTCTCAAAGACAACAATAACCAGGCCTTGAAGCAATTGGAAAACTTATCAGTAATTTCTGGTTCACAAGCTGAGAGTATTAAAAAATCACTCGAAAATATCGGATCAAAAGATGCCTATATCCAAGGTCTTCAATCTGCACTTAACAGAAAAGATTCATTGAATCTTGCTTTGGTTACAAATTTGAAAGGTGCTATTGGAAATATGGATGACAAAGACATCAATATTAAAGTTGAAAAAGGAGTGGTCTATATTGATATTTCAGATAAACTATTATTTAAAAGTGGTAGCTATGAGGTAACAGACAGAGCTAAAGTTGTTCTTGGAAAAGTAGCCACTGTTTTGAAAAACCAACCAACGATTGAATTCATGGTAGAGGGTCATACTGATAATGTAGCTTTCAATAACCCAGTTCTTGTTGACAACTGGGATCTAAGCGTGAAAAGAGCTACTACTGTAGTTCGTATTTTACAAAATAAATATGGTCTAGATCCTACTCACATGACTGCAGCAGGAAGATCAGAATACAAACCAGTTGCAGACAACACAACCAGAGAAGGAAGAGAGTCAAACCGCAGAACTAGAATTGTTATTCTACCTCAGCTTGACCAGTTTTTTAAATTATTAGAAAGGTAATTTTTATTTTCAAATAGCTTAACATTTTATTAATCCCGACTACACAAGTAGTCGGGATTTTTTTATGACTTTTACTTGATTAATTAATTGTATTTATATTTTGTTTCTAACAAACTGTGTATAAATATTATTAACTAATTTCAAATGCAATTCGTTAAATTTGGTATGGTCACTTTGATATACCAATCATTCTTCAACATACCTAAATCTAATTTCCTTTGACAGAAACAATCATTAATCTTGAAACCGTAAATCCAATTGAATTCTTTGGTGTTAACAATGGTAAACTCGATATTTTAAAAAAGAAATTTCCTCTTCTAAAAATTTTAAGTCGAGGTACACAAATAAAACTAACTGGTGCACCCGAACAGGTAGCAGATGCTAAGGAAAAAATTAACCTGATCGTTCAATACATAGAACGCAATGGACATATGTCTGAAAATTATATCGACCAAATTTTAGGAGGAGATGATACTCAGGCGGTAGATAATTTTGTAGATAGAAATCCCAATGATGTACTGGTTTTTGGTCCAAATGGAAAAACAGTAAGAGCCCGAACTGTAAACCAAAAGAGAATGGTGTCGGCAGTGGATAAAAATGATATTGTTTTTGCAATTGGACCTGCCGGAACTGGAAAAACTTATACTGCGGTTGCCTTAGCTGTAAGGGCACTAAAAGCAAAAACGGTAAAAAAGATAATTTTAACTCGTCCTGCTGTGGAAGCTGGAGAAAATCTTGGTTTTTTACCAGGCGATTTGAAAGAAAAAATTGACCCCTATTTAAGGCCACTCTATGATGCATTGGATGATATGATTCCTGCAGATAAGCTAGGTTATTATATGACCACTAGAACCATTGAAATTGCACCACTAGCCTACATGAGAGGTCGAACTTTAGATAATGCATTTATAATTTTGGATGAAGCTCAAAATACCAATGACGGTCAATTAAAAATGTTTCTTACTAGAATTGGCGCCAATGCAAAAGCGATTATAACTGGTGATCCTACTCAAATAGATCTTCCAAAAAATATGCGCAGTGGAATAGACAAAGCATTGCGTATTTTAAAAAACGTGGAAGGTATTGCTCACATCGAGTTAGATGAAGAAGATGTAGTAAGACATAAACTGGTAAAAGCAATCATCAAAGCATATGATAAGGACAAAGAATTTGACACTTACAACGAACGCAAATAGTTAGATGCCACATTGAACTTTACAAAGAACCTGCCCTATTTGTTAGGGTCAGGTTCTTTGTAATTTAGATTGCGCTGTAATTTTAAAAAAATCTTTTGGTTTTAATGAACCGATCTAAAATATTATTTTAAATATTATAAAGATGTTTAACTTTAACTATGAAATCTACATTACTGCTTTCATTGATTTGTTGTTTAGCAATAAGTTCATGCAATACTGAAAAAAAATCACCCAACACTGACATTGAAGTGGCAAGGGAATTTATAAAAAACATCCTAGAAAGTAATTTTAAGGATGCCGAGACTTTTGTTTTAAAAGAAGAGACCAATCGACAGTTTTTCGAACTATTCAAAAAGGAATTTGAATCAAAAAGTAAGTCAGAATTAGAAAGCTTTAAAAATGCTGATATCATTATCAATGAAATCTCTCCTATTAGCGATTCCGTTAGTATAATTAACTATTCCAACTCATTTAAAAAAGATAAAACTAATAAATTGAAAATGGTTAGAATAAATGGACAATGGATGGTTGATTTAAAATATACATTTTCAGGGAACTTGTAAAATCTTGACATGATTCGAAATATTTTACTGATTGGTTTGGGGGGTGCAATGGGCAGTATTCTTAGATTTTTTATTGGCTCGTGGATAGGAACTAAAAATTTTCCTCTTTCCACTTTCTTAATTAATGTGGCGGGTAGCTTTATAATAGGATTGGTTTCGGCATACTGTCTCAAAAATGAATCCTTTTCTTCCAATTGGAAGTTATTTTTAACCGTTGGACTATGCGGTGGCTTCACTACTTTTTCTACCTTTTCTCTTGAAAATTTACAACTCATACAAAACGGAAAGTTCGCAATGGCTGCATTCTATACAGCAACTAGTTTTTTACTAGGAATTTTGGCTGTTTGGGCTGGTTTTAAACTTCTAAATTAGTACTAGAGTATTACTTAGTTTATTTGTGAGTTTGATATAACTTTAATTGATTAAATAATTTTGAAAAATAATTATAATGAAATCAATGACTAAAATCAGGATGATTAGGTTGCCAAAACGTTGGAGCAGTGAATATTATAGCAGTGAGTCATTTGGAAAGAATAATTGGAATAATTGGAATATTGGGGATGTTGGATATATCGAAGGAGTAACCACAATTAATAGCCAGGTTGTTCTAGTAATTGTATTAGGGAATAAAATTATAAATTGTTTTCCAAGTGCTGTTGAGGTAATTAAAGATTAAAGTTCAATAATTTAGATATCGGGAGATTTATTGCTTCAAATAAAATATTCCATTTTATTACATCAATTCTACTATGCATTTTACTCAAATCACTTAATTTTTCGGATAATATTAAAAAAAAATTAAATGATTTACTTCTTACGCTCTACCTCTTTCACATTATTTCTTTAAAAGTTAGAATGGCTGATTCTTTAAAACGAGCTCTGTAATAGTAAGATTTTATATTACACAATGGGATGATTGTCTTTAACAGTTTAATTTCAAAAATCAAGAAATTTTAACAGTATGAACGACTGATTTAGTCCTAAAACAATCTTTTTTTCGCTGCCAATCTGACACAATAACAAGATAATTCCTTATTTTTGATCCCTAATTTTAATAATGAGTAGTTTATTTACAATAGAAAGTAAAGTGCACGATGAGTCCCGTCAAGGTGAGGCGTATAGTCCAATTATTGAAAGCCAAGCCAACTTCAAAAAACTATTTTATGTAGAAAGCTATGGATGTGCTATGAATTTTGCCGATAGTGAAGTGGTTGCTTCCATCTTACAAAGTAATGGGTATGGTGCAACTAAAAACTGTGAAGAAGCAGATCTTATTTTACTGAATACATGCTCCATTAGAGAAAAAGCCGAAGCAACCGTTCGTAAAAGACTAACTGAATTTAGGAAGCTTAAAAAAAATAATCCTGGAATACTTGTTGGAGTATTGGGATGCATGGCAGAGCGTTTAAAAGAAAAATTTTTACAAGAAGAAAGACTAGTCGACTTAGTAGTAGGTCCAGATGCATACAGAACCCTACCCGGCCTTATTGAAGAAGCTGAAACAGGTCAAAAAGCAGTCAATGTTCTTTTAAACAGGGATGAAACCTATGCTGACATTTCACCGATTCGATTGAACAGTAATGGTGTAAATGCATTTGTAAGTATTATGCGTGGTTGCAATAACATGTGTTCATTTTGTGTAGTTCCATTTACAAGAGGCAGAGAAAGGAGTAGAGATGCTAATAGCATCATTGAAGAGTGTAAAAATCTTTTTGCTGATGGATTTAAAGAAGTTACTTTATTAGGACAAAATGTTGATAGTTATCACTGGGAGCCTTTCAACAATAACAACAAAGAGGAAGCAGTAACTTTTGCTGCATTATTGGAAAAAGTAGCATTGATATCACCTCTACTTAGAGTTCGATTTAGTACTTCTCACCCCAAAGATATTACTGACGAGGTACTTCATACCATTGCAAGGCATGAAAACATTTGTAACTATATACATCTTCCAGTCCAAAGTGGTAGCAGCAGAGTTTTGCAATTAATGAACCGTACTTATTCAAGAGAATGGTACATCGCTAAAGTAAATCGAATACGTGAAATTATTCCGGGTTGTGGATTATCGACCGATATGATCACAGGGTTTTGTACCGAAACCGATGAAGATCACGAGCAATCGATGAGCCTAATGGAATATTGCAAATATGATTTGGCTTATATGTATTTTTATAGTGAACGCCCTGGAACACTTGCTGCAAGAAGATTTAAAGATGATGTTCCAGAAAATTTGAAAAAGAAAAGATTACAGGAAATGGTTGATCTACATAGAATACATTCCCTGCAAAGTATGCAAAGAGATATAGGGAAAACCTGTAAAGTTTTAGTGGAAGGTGTTTCAAAAAAATCAGCCGATGAATTACAAGGAAGATCAGACCATAACAAGGTAGTGGTATTTCCGAAAAGTAATTTTAAAAAAGGAGATTATGTAATGGTAAAAATTAATAGCTGTACAGCAGGTACCCTTATTGGAACTGCTGTCAGTAAATAAAAAAATACTTACGGAACTTAATTTTTATTAATTATTATACTGTTTTCAAACCTATATTTTAAAACATTGATTTGAAAAAAATTATTAAATAAATCTACCTATCCCTAAAAAAGAAGCGAAGAAAATTTTATTATGGACTTACAATCAATAAAGAATCGATTTGGAATTATTGGCAATTCGCCTGTACTTAATTATGCTTTAAATGTAGCAACACAGGTTTCTAATACAGATTTGAGTGTACTCATAAATGGAGAAAGTGGTGTTGGTAAAGAGGTGTTTTCACAGATTATTCATGCATTAAGTTCTAGAAAACACAATCCTTTTATTGCAGTCAACTGTGGTGCTATCCCTGAAGGCACTATTGATTCTGAATTATTTGGGCACGAAAAAGGATCGTTTACTGGTGCGATGGATAGTCGCA
>CAMBTV010000077.1 GCA_945870835.1 Chitinophaga pinensis | reverse complement strand
AATGTATTATTGAGTGGAGATTTATTAATTGCTGCAGTTATTTCTCCACTATTCCATGAATAGCTTACCGCTCCACTGGCTGTAAGGGTAGCAATAGATCCTATACAAATAATTCCATCATCATTTATAGAACCGCTGTTTTCAGTCTTAGCAATATTTATAACAGGCAGTGCATTGACCGTAACTGTATGAGTAGCCGTATTGATACATCCTGTAAGGTCCGTTCCTACTACTGAATATACGGTCGTAATAGATGGGTATTTGGTAATGGAGGTAGATTGCTCTTCATTAACCCATGAATAACTTGTTCCCCCACTTGCTGTTAAAGTAACACTTCCTCCAACACAAAGTTTTGAATCATTCGGTGTGTTGCCACTATTATCTGTTTCTGAAATTAAAATATTTGGAAGGGGCTTTACGATGATTGTTTTGGTCTTGGTATTAATACATCCGCTGGTAACATCTGATACAGTTACCGAATATGTTGTTGTAGTGCCAGGGGATTTAGTGATAGCGGTGGTTGTTTCCGAACTGTTCCATCTTATATCAGTTCCTGCAGCAGCTCCATTAACGGTTAAGGTAACAGCTGTACCATTACATATCGTGGTATCAGCAGGATTGGTAACAATTGAAAAATTTACAGGATTATTCACATTAATTGCAGACACACTAACTGTACCATAAGCTCCTACCGAAGGGTCGGTTACCCTTACTTTTACATTTTCTGTAGAAACATTTTTCAATATAAAGTTAGCTCGACCACTGTTATCCGTGGTAATAACATTAGTAGAAAAAGTTGCGGTTCCAGAATCTAAGGAAATATTAAGCGGTGTATTGACAATCGGAATATTATTTTGATCGGTTGCTAAAAGCGAGATGGTACTAGTAGGACTTATGCAATTATCAATATTATTGCTAGAGGTTAGGGTAATGAAAGCGGCTCCTTGCTTGAATACTGTAGTATCAACAATCGGATCATACTTGCTATTAGCATAAGCCGAATAAATATCATGTTTTTCATTGGCGCCACCAGTTGCAGCTGTAAATCCAAAGAAGACGTCAGAATTTGAGAAATTAGAAGCTAAATTTAAATTAGCAATACTTAAAGCGGTAGCGGTAGGCCTTGTTGCGGTGTTAGAAATTCTTACTTCTAAATTACCCGTTACACCATTATAATCAATCCATGAATACTTTAAATTCCCATCTGCTAATGATAAGGCTGAGCCTGTATTTCCATCTAAAAGAGTTAGATTAACATAGGGAGATACATTTTGAAAAGGATATCCATTTCCTTCATTATGCAAAAAGCCATTATAATCAAGTGCAATATGATTATTATTTTCACTTTGATTGGGATATGTGTCATATTCAATTGCTATTGACTTTCCCGGAATTCCAGCATAACCAATTCCCCCACCCGCGGTTCCAGCTGTGTTAGATGCTTGTTGTATACAAAAAGTAATACCGTCCGCTTGGCTAGTTACTGGAGTAATTTTGAATGTAAAGAAAAAGCTAAAGGAAAAATCAGCATTTAGTGCAACTTTTTGTTTCCAAAATGCACTTCCCTTTTGATTGCCGACCGCCTCGGTTAATCTCAATATATTGGGGGTAATAAATGTTGCATTGTTATTTATTTGCCATCCATTTTGATAAGTGGTTGAAAAATCAGGACAATAAATAGAAATCCCTGTTTTTTGAGCTGCTAGTTGTTTAGGCTGAAAGATAAAAACAAAAACAAAAAGAATAAATATTTTAAGAAGATATTTCATTAGGGAGCTTGAATATTTAAATTCTCAATTTTCAACAAGAAATACATTTTAGTTAAAAATCAATGGGTTGCGAATTGAAATAAGATAATTGACTATTATTATTTTCAAATATACCAATTTTATTAATTGCTAAACCCAAGCTTAACATGAGAGATGGACTTATTTTAGTGGAGATCAACTTCGAAAAAAAGATGCTATCTCTATCTCAAAATAAACCGCCGTGCTAATTGGATTGGTATAATAAGGCGGTATTTCATAAAACCCTGCCTGCTGATATAAATGAATGGCAGCCGACATGTAATTAAGCGTGTCTAATTTTACCTTTTCATAATTACATTCTCTTGCTAATATCAATACCTTTTGCAACAAGATTTTTCCAAAGCCCTTATTTTGATACTCAGGTGATACATACATCCTTTTTAACTCACCCTCTCTTTCGTTGATTCTTCGAATGGCTACACAGCCAATCACTGATTCATGATCGCTTGCTAATATAATTCCACCCCGCGGTGGCGAATACATTTTTGATAAGTCAGACAACTCCTCCTCAAAATGTTGAAAATCTAAATTAATATTGATGGCAGCAGCATAGGCCCTAAACATATCCCCTGCTGCTGCATATTCGCTTGCTGTAGTAGCTGTGAGAAAACTACTCATGGGTAATTTTTTTATTGGAAAGATAAACCCCGGTAAATATCAATATCCCCGCCACCACTTTGTACCATCCTAAACTTTCATTTAAAAATATCATCGCAATAATTGCTGCAAATATCGGCTGCAAATAAATATATGCTCCAGTAATAGATGCCCCCAATATTTTAATTCCATATAAGTTAAAAAGGTAAGCTAAAAAAGTACCGCCCACCACTATCAATCCCAAACAACCATATTCCAACCAGCCAAAACTATTCCAACTTACAGCAGTAAATTCATTCCATCCAAAAGGCAGTACCACAAAAAAACCAATGGTAAAAATCATGCGCGTTACCTGCACTGGATTGTATTTTAACATCAATGGTTTTACCATAATAAAATAAATTGTATAACATAAAGCGTTGATCAATATTAAGGTGTCACCCAATAACACATTGTCTCCAGTGCCAGAATTTTTTCCCATAAAAATCAATAAAACTGCGCCAAAAATGCCAAGCCCCAAACCAACCATCTGAATAACTGTAATCCGTTCCTTTAAAAACAGTGCTGCAAAAATGGTGATAAATATGGGTGCAGACAATATCAATAACACCGCATGAATAGAATAGGTTAGTGAAAGGCCTTTTAAAAAAAGCATTTGATTAAAAGCAATTCCCGTTAATGCACATATGATAAACCTAGGAATATCTGCTCGGTCAATAGTGCTTTTTACCGGCTTGCCTAAATATAGAATCCAAAATAAAATGGTAGACACCGCTACCCTAATCAGATTAATGCCAAAACTTTGCACAAAGTGATTCGTAGTCAAGTATTTTACTGCACTCAGATTAATAGAGAAGAAAATATTAGCACTTAGTAAGCCTAAATGCGCTTTCGTTTTTAATTCCACATTAATTATTGTAACGTAAAGTTGCGACTTTAAAATGATTGCACAAATTGATTTACTATTTTTTTATATTGATCCATTTCAAAGTTGGGTAGTACAAAATTAAAATCAGCAGCCAACTTCAATGAATCAGATAAAACAAAATCATGCTGAGTAACCGAATAAAAATATTTTTTTTTCATTAAATAGTCCGCAAGATACTCTTGCTCTGTTTGCCCTGGAGTAGGCACTAGAATTGCCTTTTTTCTGATTTTAATTAAATCCATAATAGTGGTATAACCGCTTCTAGCAATCACTAACTCTGATTGAAGAATTACCTCATTTAACTGCGCTGCAGTCAGATGATTTTCAATAGTTAACAAAGAAGATGCTTTGAAAATTTGTTCTTCGTTTTTCTGCTCTTCGTCAATTTGAGGAAGACCCCTCACCAACATTACCTTCCCATCAAAATTTTTTAATTGTGACAATAATAATTTTTCAAAAATGGTGCGCTGTGGCTCTGGGCCTGACAAGAGTAACAACAGGTCATATTTTTTTATTGGAGGCACATTAAATGAGAATCTTGATAAACAACCTACATATTGAACATTAGTGGGTGATTTAATTGGATGCGATAATTCACCTGCAATATTTTCATTGCCCTCAAAATCAGGAACCCAACAATGCGTGTATTTTTTAATTATCCAGCAATGTATTTTTTGTAGTATTTTTTCTGAAAAGCGATTGCCCGTTTTAATCAGTAACTGATGCGTGATATAAACCGAAGGAATCGTAGAATGAAACAATCCAAATCGATTGTCAGCTATTACTGCATCAATAGAAAATTGATTTACTGCTTTTTTTAACCACCGATGTTCTTGAAAGCTGCGAAGCAGTATCCGAGGTAATTGAACAGCCATTTTAATTGGAAGCAAAAATTTTTGCCGGCTATACCGAATTCGATACCCTTTTATTGGAAGAAAGTTACATTGCGGAAATTCATTCTCTAATAAAGATCTTGTGGCATTTTCTGCAGCAATATACACCTTACAATTATTTTCTAATAGTGCTTGAATAATGGGTATGCAACGGGTGGCATGACCCAATCCCCAATCGAGTGGAACGACTAAAATGTTATTTTTTTTCAAAAATTGGCTATCTTGCTTAATATTCATGTTACTAACACAATAAATATTGGTGAAAATAGTTTAATTTGATAAATAGGGAATATGAAACATTATTGTAGTGTTGCTTTTTTTGGTATTTTGATCGTTTCAGTTTTGATGTCGTCCTGTATGGTATTTAAAAAAAATAGCAGATGTGGCTGTGTAAGTAAAAGAGGGTTTGTAGGATATTAAATTTCAAATAACATTATTTAAAAATATTTTGATGAACAAAACAAATAGAGATTTATTGGTATTGTTTAAACAAGAACTGCTAAGCCCGCAAGCAATTGAAGAAACCGTGGATTGGTTGCACGAAATACTACAAAATACTGAGCGTCTCAACAACTTAGTAACTGCACATGAAATACTTGACCTTAATAAATACAAAGTAATTCATAATCCACTAACCCTTCGCAGTACGCTTCGTAATGACACATTGAAGCCCTTCATATTCTTGAGCTGCAAAAATTAAATTCTGCTTTCAAAATTTAAGCTATTTTACAACTGCTAGATTTTTACTATAACTCTTTAAAATCTTTAAAAATTTTCATTGGTGTATTATCTGCTTGTTGTCTATACTGTTTCCATTTGCTGTTAAAAAACGAATTAGCCTTTTGTACTGCTTCCAATACCACTTGCTCTGCCATTTCTACTAACGTAAATTCCTGCGCATCGGGTACTTTATTTTTAGCTAATATTTCACCCTTGGCGTCATACAAGCGACCATAGACGGTAATTTCGAAAGGTCCCCCATAGCCCTGCTTTTCATGAGGGGTACCAAAAATAAAATTGCGAATCTTTTTTACAGAATCAGTCATTGCCTTTCCAAATTTGAGCAAACTATCTGCCTCCGCACCTTCTACATTCTTTAATTGAGCACCCAGTTTTGCAATGATCTCATCTGCCTCAGTTAATCGATCTGCAATTTCTACCACCTTGCTTGTGCTTTTTTCAATCCTATTTAATGCGGATACTTTTGCATCATACACTTGTTTAGATATCGTTTGTCCCGGTGCCGATTTTACCACTATCATGGTAGAGTCCATTTCTTTTCCTAAGGATATTACCATTTTATAAGTGCCCGGAAATACTGATAAATCTCCCCGTGGCTCAGCAGAAGTAGCCGTTGGTTTTAGTGAACCCAGTCTTCGATGACCTTTCGTTTCAAAACCCCAATAATTTCTATTAAACCCTGTATCTACTTTTAATTGTATCGTCCTTATCAACTCATTTTGTGGGTTATAAATTTTCACCAAAACTGAATCTGCTTTTGAAGTTTTAGCAGTATCTTTTTTGTTAGAAGGTTGAATGTAAAATGAATAGGAGGCTCCACGACTTCTATTATTACCTTCATACAAACCCCATGTACTATAATCATAGCCCGGTTTATTTTTAAACTGAACTTCATAAGCAGTAGGCGCTTCAAAAACTATTAGTTTCTTTTTCTGGGTACCGCCTCCATTAGATGCAAATTTTCTTAAGGGTCGAATATCATCCATTACATAGATCGCTCTTCCAAAGGTGGCAATACAAAGGTCTGCCTCTCTTTCTTGAATTGCCAAGTCATAAGTAGAAACAGAAGGATAGCCGTTTTTCCACTGTTCAAAACTCGTTCCTTTATCAAAACTTACCCAAAGACCTTTTTCAGTTCCTACAAAAATTAAATTGGGCTCTACAGGATCTTGCAAAACACAAAGCGCATAGCCTTGTACGCTAGTGCCATCCAATATTTGTTCCCATGATTGCCCGAAATTAGTCGTCCTAAATATATACGGTTTAAAATCTCCCCTTCTATAATCATTGCACACCACCATTGCCTCACCCTCCTGATATCGACTGGCCCTTATTTGCGGAATCCATGAACCTTCGGGCATTCCTGCTATTTTACCACGAAAATTTGTCCAAGTTTTGCCGCCATCTTTTGTTAACTGTACATTGCCATCATCTGTACCTACCCAAATAACATTTTTGTCTTTAGTGGAAGGCTCAATACATAAAATTGTATTGTAATTTTCAGCTCCAGTAATATCCAATGAGAGTCCTCCATTTTCATCCTGCTTTTGTTGCGCGGGATTATTGGTGGTTAAATCTGGCGAAATGATTTGCCATGTATTTCCTTTGTTAGTGCTTTTGTGTACAAACTGACTTCCATAATATATAGTAGCGGCATCTTCAGGAGCCTGGGCAAAAGCTGCATTCCAATTAAAACGAAGTCTTTTTTTAGCATCTAAGCCCGGTGGCTGAAGGCTATTTTGCTCTCCCGTTGCTATATTGTACCTACCGAGTCCACCCATCTGAGACATTGCATATACCCAGTTGGCATCTTGCGGATCGGGCGACATATCAAAACCATCTCCACCCCAAATATTATCCCAAAAGAAATTTTTAATACCTCCGTCTATCCATGTATAAGCAGGTCCGCGCCAGCTCCCATTGTCTTGCATACCACCCATGATGTGGTAAGGCAATTCATTGTCTACACTAATGTGATAAAATTGGCCAACAGGTAATTGCTCATCAAATTTCCAATTACGGCCACGATCACGACTCACTCCAATTCCACCATCGTTGCCATCAATAATTAAATTAGGATTAGTAGGATGAATCCAAAATGCATGGTGATCCGGATGAATACCCGAATAAGGAATTACATTTTGAAAAGTTTTACCGCCATCCTCACTCATGCTAATCATTTGATTAATATTATACAAACGATTTTCATTTAAAGGGTCCACCCGAATATCTTGAAAATAAAATGGTCGATTGGTAACGTCAGCAGCATTGCTATTGACCAATTCCCATTTAAATCCTCCATCGTCTGTTCTATACAATCCATTTTTGGTAGCCTCCACTAAAGCATAAATACGCTTAGGCTGATTGGTAGAAATCGTAATTCCAATTCTACCATAATCACCCTCTGGTAAACCCTGTTTTTTACCTAATTTATCCCAAGTTTTTCCACCATCATAGGTCATATACAAACCACTTCCCTGACCACCACTTTTAAAACTATAGGGGGTGCGACGGTGTTGCCACATATTGGCAATTAGTTTATTCGGATTGCTAGGATCCATTACCAACTCGGCACAGCCGCTAGTATCATTGGTATGCAAAATTAATTTCCAACTATCGCCGCCATCGGTAGTTTTATATACACCTCTCTGCGGATGTTCTGCATAAGGGTTGCCAATCGCTGCCACGTAAACAGTGTTGGGTTCAGTAGGGTCAATAATTACTCTATGAATATTACTAGTTTTTTCAAGCCCTTTTAGTTTCCAAGTCTTTCCTCCATCTAAACTTTTATAAATTCCTCCACCTAAGTTCAAAGAGTTTCTAGGATTTCCTTCACCAGTGCCCGCCCACAATACCGAAGGATTGGACTGCTGAATAGCCACTGCTCCAATATTTAAAATAGGTTGATCGTCAAAAATAGGAAGCCAGCTACTACCTCCATTTTCGGTTTTCCATACACCGCCAGAAGCTGTGCCTAAATAAATTATATCCGGATTACTATGCAAAGCGTCAATAGAAGTAACTCTTCCACTCATACCGGCTGGACCGATACTTCGCGGTTTTAAATTGGCAAATTGGCTTGTGGTAATTTTCTGAGCGGATAAAAAATTGGCAATAGTTAGTAATGCCATTATTACAACAGACTTTCTCATGAATCTAGATTTAGAGCATGAAGTTGCGTAATAATAAGGAATTGACCAAACTAAAAGCTCGTTCAAATAAGCTTAACATTATTCCAATGTCAACTTTATTGGGTGAATTTTTTTTCAGCTTTTTGTGCAGCGCTAAAATCCAATATCACAGAATTAATACAATACCTAAGACCTGTTGGGGGAGGTCCATCGTCAAATACATGACCGAGGTGCGATTTACATCTTCCACACATCACTTCTGTGCGTTTCATTCCATAAGTATTGTCAGGAGCATAAATGATGCTTCCTTTAGTGATCGGTTCAAAAAAACTAGGCCATCCGCAATTACTTTCAAACTTTCCATTGCTATTGAATAAAGCATTGCCACAAGCCGCACAGTAATAAGTGCCTACTTCCTTGTGCTCATAATACTTTCCAGTAAAAGCCCTTTCTGTGCCTTTCTCTCTGGCAATTGCATAAACGTCGGCTGGCAAAATTTTTCTCCACTCCTCATTGCTAAGGGGTAGTTTAGTGGTATCCGAATCGGATTGCAGTTTATTGGTTGGTAAATTATTGTCCACGGTAGGGGCTATTTTATTGGTGAATGCGCAATTACATCCTATCACAAGGAATACAATTGCTGAAAAAATATAAATTGAATTTTTCATATGCCTTCTTTTCTTTGATTGGGATCCTTGTAAGTTAACAGTTTGCTTTCTAAAAAGTTGAATAATGCTTCATTTAATCTTCTTTTTTATTGAATTGATTTAATCAGTATTGAATCAATAATACAAAGTTGATAAAAAATCAGCTGAATTGATACAAATGTTAAATAGTTTATCTTTGTTTTTTACTAACCCCATCAATTATATATGTTAAACCTAATACTCTTCGGTCCTCCGGGCAGCGGAAAAGGCACTCAAAGTGAAAAACTGATTGTGAAATATGGTTTAAAACACCTTAGCACAGGAGATTTATTGCGCTCAGAAATAGCCCAACAAAGTCAGCTAGGCATGGAAGCAAAAAACTTTATGGACAAAGGGCAGTTAGTACCAGACGAGGTGGTAATAGGCATGATCCGCTCTGCGATAGAAAATAATCCTACTGTGAAAGGCTTTTTATTTGACGGTTTTCCTAGAACCTCAGCACAGGCAGCTGCATTAGATGAGTTGATGGAGTTAAAAAATACCTCCATCAAAATCATGCTAGCCATGGAAGTAGGTGAAAAAGAATTGATGAGCCGTTTATTAAAGCGTGGCGAAACTAGCGGTAGAAGTGACGACACTAACGAAGAAGTAGTAAAAGCAAGAATTATAGAATATCATAATAAAACTGCGGCAGTTGCTGATTATTACAAACAATTTAATAAAGTGGTTACCATAAAAGGAGAAGGAACTGTTGAAGATATTTTTAATGCCTTGTGTAATGAAATTGATCTGAAAGTTTAAAACGTAACAAAAAAATAACTAATTTTTATAATCACTCTCTTTATCTTCACCATCTGAAAAAGTTAATCACTATATTTTTATTTCTAACCATCTGCCTAAATCACTTAAACGTTTTTGAGGTGATTATTGGATATTGTAACCTCCACCATAAAGAAAATTTCAAATTTTCTAGCTCTTTGTCAGATGAAGAAAATTCTGAAAAAGAAACAAAAGAAAAAGACCAATTAGAAAACGAAAAATTTTTTTCTAAAAGTGCTTTTGTTTTAACCACCAGCTTTCAATTATCAGACAACCAAAAATTCATTTGGTTCGGTACCCAACTTAATCTTCATCCCTATCAGGGTAAAAAGCTACAGCCCCCAAAAATGGCGTAAGCTATTTTCACTATTCATTTTCATAATTAAGTTTCCTTATCCTGAGTAGGAAATAGATAGACGGCATCAAATGAGATATTCATTTTCGCTATCTCTTGTACCATTTTTACAACAATGGATGACTGTAGGAAACTAATGAAAAGCAATCAGGCACGATTTTTTGAAAAAATTAACTAAGCCAAAACACTCGAAATCAAAAAATTATAAAATCAAAAAATGAGATCGACATACGATAAAATATTTGAAGGAAATAAAAAATGGGTAAGTGATACCCTTGAAAGGGACCCGACATTTTTTGAAAACTTGTCAAGAGGCCAAAAACCCCCAATCCTGTGGATTGGCTGCAGCGATAGCAGAGTTCCGGCAAATGAGATTACCGGCACTTTGCCCGGAGAAATTTTTGTACATCGGAATATTGCCAATATGGTCATTCATACCGACATGAGTATGTTAAGTGTATTAGATTATTCGGTGAATATTTTAGAGGTAACCGATATCATTGTTTGTGGTCATTATGGTTGCGGTGGAGTATTAGCCGCAATGGACAATAAGCCATTGGGTATTGTAGAAAATTGGCTTCGTCATATCAAAGATGTGTACCGGCTTCACCAACGCGAATTAGATGAGATCAAAAACGAAGAACTAAGGGCCAATCGTTTGGTAGAACTCAATGTAATTGAACAGGTGTATGACCTTACTAAAAGCTCTATTGTACAAAATGCTTGGCTAAATAAGAAAAAACTAGCTGTACACGGATTGGTATACGATGTAAAAAACGGAATACTAAATGACCTTCATGCTACAGTAAACGATAGTTCTGAACTTCCAAAATATTACCTGGTAGACAAAAAATAAAATAGTCACTATTTATTAAAAGTTCATTTAAACAATTCAAAAAATAAATACGCTTTTTAATAACAGAAAATACTAGGTCATTTTAAAATAAAACTTATAATTGTAAAATATGAATCAGGCCAACCTTTTTAAAAACTTTAAAAACGACTTCCCCGCCAGCATCGTGGTATTCTTTGTTGCTCTTCCATTGTGCCTTGGGGTCGCATTAGCATCAGGTGCTCCTCTATTTGCAGGAATAATTGCAGGTATTGTTGGTGGTATTGTTGTTGGATTTGCTAGTGACTCTCCGTTAGGAGTAAGTGGCCCCGCCGCTGGATTGGCAGTAATAGTCTTAACGGCTACGGCTACCCTTGGCGGATCTTGGTCGGCATTTTTAACAGCTGTTGTGCTTGCTGGGGTTTTTCAATTGATTTTGGGTTTTGCAAAAGCGGGATTCATTGCCTACTTTTTTCCTTCCTCTGTGATCAAAGGAATGCTCACCGGTATTGGGCTACTAATCATACTAAAACAAATACCCCATGCAGTAGGTTGGGATAAAGATGCGTTTGGCGATGATGAATTTTTGCAGGCCGACGGTCAAAATACATTTTCTGAAATTTTTAAAGCATTCGACTTTATTACCCCAGGCGCCTTAATCATTGGTTTGATTTCACTTGCAATTCTTATTTTTTGGGATCAAGTATTAAGTAAAAAAGGTAAGGTTTTCAGTATCATTAATGGTCCACTAGTTGTGGTGGTGACAGGTATCATACTATTTAATTTATACAAAAATGGAGTCCTTAATTTTAGTCTAAACGCTAATCAGCTTGTTGCTGTACCTGTTCCTGTTTCAATGTCAGCGTTCTTTGGTCAGTTTACTTTTCCCGATTTTTCAATCCTCGCAAATTTTGAAGTTTGGAAAATTGCGATTGTAATAGCTATTGTAGCAAGTTTAGAAACATTGCTTTGTGTTGAAGCAACCGATAAGCTTGACCCTGATAGAAGAATAACACCTACCAATAGAGAATTGAAAGCACAAGGCCTTGGAAATATTGTTTCAGGGTTAATTGGCGGGTTGCCGGTTACCCAAGTTATTGTTAGAAGCAATGCAAATATTTCCTTTGGTGGCAAAACTAAATTGTCTGCAATTCTTCATGGTGTTTTTCTCTTAGTAAGTGCTATCACCATTGCAAATGTTTTAAATATGATTCCGTTGTCTAGCCTAGCAGCTATCCTTTTAATGGTAGGTTACAAATTAGCAAAACCCAAACTTTTTAAAGAAATGTATAAATTGGGCTGGGAACAATTTGTTCCCTTTACAGCCACTGTTATTGCGATATTAGCAACCGACTTATTAAAAGGAATCACTGTAGGAATACTTTTTGGTATATTCTACACCCTTCGACACAGCTATCGCAACTCACTCCATTTAAAAGATACTGAAAAAACTGAAAATGGTCAAGAAGTCCATCACTTGGAGCTTGCACAAGAAGTGTCTTTTTTTAACAAAGCGAGTGTAATGACTGTATTAGATGCTATTCCTGCTAATTCAAAAGTGATTATCGATTGCTCAAAGTCTAAATCAATTGCTTATGATGTAATTGAATTGATTAAAGACTATGAAATAAATGCAAAGACAAAAAATATAACCGTTGAAAAAATAAATTTCATAGAGTCCTAATATGAAACTCAAAAAATATTATTTCATTACAACAATATTTTTGCTTTTGTGTACAATTGCTCTCCATGCCCAAAAAAGCAATACAGGAAACTGGTTTATTTACTTTGGTAACCAAAAAATAAATAAAAAATGGAATTGGCACAATGAAGTTCAATATCGAAATTTTAATTTCATAGGTGATCTCAG
>CAMBTV010000076.1 GCA_945870835.1 Chitinophaga pinensis | reverse complement strand
TGGAGGTATAATTACTTTCTTTACCTGAGCAAACTACTTCTACTTTACCGTAAAGTTTGGCTTCTTTAATTGCTTTGGTTCCCCATACACCCGTATCTGCATAAGCAGCCGTTTCTTTGTCATCTAACAAATTCATAGGCACTTGCATAAACTGAGTAGAGGCGCCACCATGCAAAAACAATACTTCATGCTGGTCGTCCAATTGCATCAGCTCTCTTACCAATTCTCTTGCTTCACTCATCACTGCTTCAAAACTTGGAGTGCGGTGACCTAATTCCAAAATTGACAAGCCACTCCCATTAAAATTCAACACTGCTTCAGCAGCTTGTTGAAAAACCTCTTGGGGTAAAATAGAAGGGCCGGCATTGAAATTATGTACCACAGATTTCTATTGTTGATTGATGTGTATTTTTTTCAGACTGCAAAAGTACCCAATTGATGGGTAAGTTTTAGAGGAAATGAGAAAACTTTTTTGAATTCATTGATTTTAAACATAGAATATAAAATTCTTAACAGTGAAATCGACTTTTATCTACTACAGAAATTTATCCTTGCTTATTTTTTTAATGTGTTGTATTTTCTTCTTCTTGCTTTCCAATCATTTTTGTACCTAATTTCCAATTTTCGTTTAATATTTCAAATTCTTTCCTATCCATTTCAGTAAAAGATTTTTTTGACAAGCTTTTTAAATCAGGCTGACCTGCATTCACCCAAGCGGTATACCAAAGCGAAGCAATAGAGAAAATCGACAATCGCATTCTTCTTTCAATCATTCCTTTTAGCATTTTGTTATAAGCAATAGTGAAATCAGTAGAATATTGTCGAATTAATAAACCATTTCGATTTTCAAAACTAAATTTTTGATCGATAGCAAATGTACGAGTCAGTTCACGTTCAAAGGTTAAAACAGAATCGGCTGCTAGCGCACTTTCTAGAACCCTTGACCAAATGTAGGCACCTGTGTTTTTAATGTAAATTGCTTTGCCAATAAAAAAGTTAAATTCATTGTCAGCAAGTAATTCAGGTACGCGACTTTCCCAAAATCCATGAATACCTTTTTGATTGCTGTATTGGCCATTGTGATTACTATTGGCATGAAGTGGCACATGCGAATCTGCAATATAATGACCAATCTCTGCACTATTTTTCATGATTTTACCAAAATCTTTTTCTTTAAATGCTAGGGTAAGCCTACTAAGCATCGTTTGAATATGCCAAGGTACTATGCCAAACATTTTTAGCGAATCTTCGCTAAATTTTTCTACAGCATCTTTCCAAGAATGAGGAAGATTAGGATAGGGATATTTTCCGTATTTATCAATATCAATATAATGACGTGGACCCTCATCTGCTAAAGCATATCTTCTTTTATCAGGATCTACAGCATGCTCTGAAAGAAATTCAATATTGGGTTTATACAATACCATCATTTCGGGAGGTAATAAAAATACAGATAGATAGTTGATCTTTTGGTGTGCAAAAAAACCCCAACAATAAGCGCTCGATGATGAAAGACAGCAGGTGAAAAATAAAAATATATACTTCATTGCAAACGATTTTTCTGTTAGCAAATGAAAAGATGAGTAAAAGAATACTTCTGTTCTAACAGACCTTTAAATTAATAATGCTAAAGGCTGTGTGCAAGTAAAATGAGTATAATTTTAAAAATTGGGTAACATCATTATGTAGTTGGTGGTGTTTCAATTTCTTGATTGGCCTGGGCAAAAGGAGTATGGTCTACTACATCGGTGACCCCTCCACTTACCGCAAACTTCATCGTTTGGGCAGCACTAATATTGGTTATCGGTCGTATTCTTTCTTTAGGTATAATATATACGTTGCCGGCAACTGAATAGGCCATCGGAATATAGACAGCTACATAATCAGTGAAACCAAATTTTTCCATATTTTCTTGCGTAATAAATCCAACCCGCCATACATCATTGTCATCTACATTCGCCAACACATTCTGGGTAAATTTCTTTTTTTCACCAGCAAAAGCCTCAAAAAAGTCCTTGAGGGTAGAGTAAATAAATTTAATACCGGGTGTTTTTTCGAGTAGTTTGTCAAAGGCGTCAACAATCTTGCCACCTATATAATTCGATGACACATAACCCACAGAAATTACTAGTAAAATCACTATCACAAAACCAAGTCCAGTGATATGCTTCATATTCCCTTGGGCATCAGCCATTAATTGCGGCATTGCTATGTGCAAAAGATTGGGCAAAATACCATCCACAAAATTAAAAAGGGTGCTGATAGCCCAAAAAGTAATGGCAATGGGTGCCAATATTAGTAGTCCTTGTAAAAAAAACTGGATTAATTTTTTGTATCCTGAAGATTTTTTCATGAGTAGTTAATTAGAGGTTGTTTACCATATAAAATTTACCAATTTGCTTATTAATCAGTCGCAATTTAAGCCTAGACTCATTTTTTGAAAAGAAAATTTACAAGACAAAGTTAATCCATTGAACTCCGATGCGTATTCTAAATGTTAACAAATTGTAAATATTTACTATAGAAACTTTGGTTACACTAAAAGTTTCTGTAGTTTTGCACCTCATTATGACAGAATCACCTAACGCAGAAAGAATCTTGGAAAAGGCGAATAGTCTTTTTATGCAATATGGCTTGCGTAGCGTAAGCATGGATGACATTGCTGGCGGTTTGGGTATGAGTAAAAAGACCATTTATCAGTATTACGCTGACAAGGATGAACTGGTGGTGGCAGTAATTAGCGATGAGTTAGCGCGTAACCAAAATCTTTGTGAACTGGACAGGACCTCCTCCTCCAATGCAGTGCATGAAATTTTCTTAGCACTCGATAGGATAGTATCCTTATTTGGTACCATGAATCCTTCGATAATTTATGATATGCACAAATATCATCCCAAGGCATTTGATAAATTTCAGCAGTACAAAGATGGATATGTGTATTCTATCATCCGAGAAAACATGGTGAGAGGTATTCAAGAAGGTTATTATAGAGAAGACATCGATTTAGATATTTTGGCTAGGTATCGATTGGAAAGTATTATGCTTCCCTTCAATCCTGAATTTCAAAATAAATTAAAAAAGCATCTTGTGCAAATTGAGCAAGAGCTCATTATTCATTTTCTATTTGGGCTTGCTTCCTCTAAAGGGTATAGCATGATCAATCAATATTTAACAGAGAGAATTAAACAAAGTAATCATGAAAACAAATAGGGTAAGAAAAGCAATAATTTTTAGTGGCGTTTTGCTTAGTACAATTCAATTTTCAATGGCCCAAACCAGGAATGAATTTTCTGTAAAACAGGCAGTTGATTATGGATTAAAAAATGCTGTTCAGGTAAAAAATGCACTGATCGATATTAAGATTCAGGAACAAACTAATCGTGAAATTACCGCAGCTGCATTTCCTCAAATTAATGGATCAGTTAGTATGATTCACTATTTTAATGTGCCTGTGCAATCTATCCCCAATTTTATAGCTCCAGCTACCTACAACGTGTTAAGGCAAGAGGGTGTAAAAAATGGAGCTGGCAATACGATTACCATGCCCAATGGAGGAAATTTTGGAAACCTACCGCTTCAATTTGGTACACCTTGGACATCTAACGCTGGGCTTGATTTTTCTCAACTTTTATTTGACGGGCAAGTGTTTGTAGGGCTTCAAGCTAGAAGCGCAGCGATGGAACTTTCAAAGAAATATGCAGAAGTAACAGCCGAGCAGATTAAAGCAAATATTTATAAAATTTATTATCAGTTGGTTGTGGGCAAAACTCAACTAACAAGTTTGGAAGCCAATATTGATAGGTTTACAAAACTACTACACGATACAAAGGAAATTTATAAAAATGGATTTGCAGAAAAATTGGATGTTGACAAATTAGTGGTGCAACTTAATAATCTTACTACCGAAAAAGAAAAGGTAATCAATCAGCTTTATGTTGGTAATGCAGGGTTGAAGTTTTTATTAAACATGCCTCAAAAAGAAGAGTTGGTTTTAACAGATTCATTAACAGAAGGAGAATTGAAATCTAATATTATGGATGAGAGCGTTAATTATTCTGATAGAAAAGAAATTCAATTATTAACGCTTGCTTCAAAAATGAATGGTTATAACGTTAGAAGATATAATTTAAGCAGAATACCTACAGTGGCTGCTTTTGGCTCTTATTCAAAAAATGCACAGCGTACTTCATTTAATTTTTTCGATAAGGGAGACTGGTTTACTACCTCATTAATTGGGTTTAAAGTTGCAGTTCCCATTTTTGATGGATTTGCAAGAAGATCAAAAATTGCGAGTGCCAAATTTGCTTTAGACAAATCAAATAATAGTTTACAACAGGCAAAAGAATCGATGGATTATGAAGTAATTCAGGCAAGAGTAAAAATGAAAACTGCTATCCTTACTGCGGATGTACAAAAACAAAATATAAAATTAGCGGAGGATGTTTTTCGAATTACACAAAAGAAATTTACAGAGGGCTTAGGAAGCAATCAGGAAATATACAATGCTCAAACCGAATTAAAGGTTACTCAAAATAATTATTACGGCGCATTGTACGATGCTATATCAGCTAAGATTGATTATTTAAAAGCAGCTGGGAAATTATAAGAATCTTACAAAAAAATCAAGTAGAATTTAACAACTAATAAAAAATAATAATCGATGAAACAATATTTAGTACTAAGCGCTTTGGCAATCCAATTATTATCTTCTTGTGGAAGCAACAGTAAAGAAAGTAGTTTGGCATTAGGTGAGAAAAAAGCGGCACTCGAAAAATTGAAATCTCAAAAAACCACCTTAGAAGAACAAATTAAAAAAGTGGAGGGAGAGATTGATTTGTTAGATTCAACCAAGGCAGGTGCACAAAAGCCAAAGTTGGTATCGGTACAAACCTTACAGCTTACTAATTTTGATCATTTCATTGAATTGCAAGGCAAGATAGATGCTGAAAATATCAGTATTATTACTCCAAGAGGAGCTCCTGGACAGGTGAAAACAATTTTTGTGCAAAAGGGTAGTTATGTAAAAAAAGGTCAGTTATTAATGAAATTAGACGATGCGATTGTTCGTCAGAATGTAGCAGCTGCATTGCAAGGAATTGAATCAATAAAGACACAATTATCTTTCGCCAATAATATTTATCAGCGTCAAAAAAATCTTTGGGATCAAAACATTGGATCTGAAGTACAGGTGATAACTGCTAAAAATAATGTGGCTACTTTAGAAAATCAGTTGAAAGCTACAGAGGAAAATGTAAAAACAATTCAAGAGCAACTTAAAACTACCAATGTAGTTAGTGATGTGGATGGGATTGCCAACGAAGTAAATATTCGCGTTGGAGAAATTTTTACAGGAATGAGTGCACTAGGTGTTGCCCAGATTAAAATTGTAAACAACAGTCAGCTGAAAGTGATTGGAAATATCCCAGAAAATTATTTGCCCAATATATCAAAGGGCGCTCCGGTTGAAACTTTTGTGCAAGATATCAACAAGACATTTATTGGAAAGTTGACTTTTGTAGGTGCTTCTATTGATCCCTTGTCAAGAGGTTTTATTGTAGAGTCTAAGTTACCTTCTGATCCATTAATTAAACCCAATCAAATAGCGCGGATGAAAATTAAGGATTATAGCGCAGCGAGTGTTATTAATATTCCAATCGGTACTCTGCAAAATGATGACAATGGGAAATTTGTTATGGTAGCAACCACTGAATCTGGTAAAATGGTGGCGCGCAAGAGACCAATAGTTATCGGATACATCAATGGAGAAATGTTAGAAGTGAAGTCGGGATTAAAAGATGGCGATGTACTAATAAATGCGGGCTTTCAAAGTTTGTATGAAGGGCAGTCTATAACGGTTAAATAATTTTTTAGAAATAGGTTTCTATTTGGTAAAAAGAAAATTATATTTTTTAAATAATGACATCTTGAATTCCATTTATTTATTATGGAATAGAGGTTAAAAATTTTTCCTGCGGCATATGTTATCAGGAAATAGGATAAAATTAATTGTATGAATGTATTAGACAATTTGGCAAAAAAATTTAAGGAATTTGGGCCTACGACCTGGAGTATTAAAAATAAAACTTCCATTTATTTACTTACGATTTTTGTAACGATGGCAGGAGTTTACCAATTTGTAACACTGCCGAAAGAGCAATTTCCTGATATTGTAATTCCTACTATTTATGTTCAGACGGTTTATGTAGGAAATTCGCCTCGAGACATTGAAAACCTAGTTACCAAGCCGCTCGAAAAACAAATCAAAGGAATTACAGGTGCTAAAATTAAAAAGGTAACTAGTAGTTCTCAGCAAGATTATTCAGCCATTACAGTGGAATTTGAGACAAGTTCAAAAACCGATGTAGCGCTACAAAAAATAAAAGATGCCATAGATAAGGCTAAAAAAGATTTACCGAAAGACCTTACTCAAGAACCAACAGCTTTAGAAATTAGTTTGAGTGAGCAGCCTATCATGTATGTAAACGTGAGTGGCAATTATGATCTAGTTAGGTTAGAAAAATATGCTTCTGATTTAATGAGTAAAATAGAAGAACTCAAGCAGTTGAATCGGGTGGATATGGTAGGAGCTACCGAAAGAGAGTTTCAAATTAACGTTGATAATTATAGAATGCAGGCTGCCAACGTAACCTACGATGACATTGCCAATGCCGTGAATAGAGAAAATTTAGATATCAGCGGAGGGCTATTGGAACTTGGAAATATGCGTAGAAATATTCAATTGAAAGGTCAGTTTAAAACTGCTTCGGATATTGAGAAAGTGTTGGTAAGAAATACATCGGGGTTCCCTATTTATTTAAAAGATATCGCAGAGGTGAGAGATACGGTTAAGGAGAGAGAAAGTTATGCGCGTTTAAATGGTCAAAATGTAATCACGTTAAATATTATTAAAAGAGCGGGTGAAAATTTGATTGAAACAAGTGATGGTGTTAAAGCAATCGTTAAGGAAATGCAGGAGAAAGATTTCCCTAAAGATCTAAAGGTGGTGATTACTGCTGATCAAAGCAAACAAACTAGAACCTCCTTTCATGATTTAGTAAACTCTATTGTGATAGGGTTTATATTGGTATTAATTATCTTGATGTTTTTTATGGGTGTTACCAATGCCTTCTTTGTAGCACTGAGTGTGCCGCTTAGTATGTTTGTGGCATTCATGTTTTTACCTGCAGCTGATATGATTGTAGGCGCACATGTTACCTTAAATTTTATCGTATTATTTGCGCTACTTTTTGGACTAGGTATTATCGTAGATGATGCTATTGTAGTAATTGAAAATACCCATCGAATTTTTATAGAGGGCAAAGGAAAAATCAGTTCCCAAAACAGTGCTCGAATGGCAGCAGGAGAAGTATGGTTGCCAGTTTTGGCGGGCACACTTACCACTTTAGCTCCATTTGTTCCACTACTTTTTTGGCCTGGTATCATCGGTAAGTTTATGGTCTATCTACCTACCATGCTCATCTTTACTTTGACGGCTTCCTTGATAGTAGCATTTATCATTAACCCGGTTTTTGCGGTTGATTTTATGAATCATCCCGAGGGTGAAAAGAAATCCCAATCATCTTTATTTCGCAAACCAATTTTCTGGATTATCATTATCGTTGGAATCATTTTTAATATTATTGGAATGATTCAGAATGCCTCAGTAGAAGGCATTGTAAGAGGAACAGATGTGGTTAATCCGGGAAGTATCCAACATTTCTTTGGCAATCTGTTGTTATTTTTTGCCTTGTTAATGGTGTTTAATAAATATGTATTGGATAAAGCCATTCATCGTTTTCAAAATAACGCCTTACCATGGATAATGGATCATTATGAAAATTTATTAAAGTGGTCATTAAATGGATGGAGGCCGGTATATCTTTTATTAGGTACCATTGGATTATTTTTTCTTTCAATTGTATTTTTTGGAGTAAGAAAAGTGCCGGTGGTGTTTTTTCCAAAAGGGGATCCTAATTTTATTTATGTGTATTTGAAGTTGCCTGTAGGGACTTCAGCAAAGTATACAGACTCAGTTACGCATATTTTAGAAAATAGAATTAATAAAGTATTAGGAGTATCAAAAACTAAATCTAATCCGCTTGTAGAGAGTGTGATAACCAACGTAGCGGTTGGAGCAAGTGATCCACAATCTGGAGATAGGACTACAAGAAGTGAATTGGGCAGGCTACAAATTTCTTTTGTACAATTTGAAAAGCGGTATGGAAATTCAACTGCACCTTATTTGGATGCAATTAGAAATGAGTTGAAAGGAATACCTGGCACTGAGATTTCGGTAGACCAAGAAAAGAGCGGGCCACCAACAGAGCCTCCTATCAATATTGAAATATCGAGTGATGAGTTTAATGATTTGATAAAAACTTCTGTTAAATTAAAGAACTACCTCGATTCAATCAATACGCCTGGAGTAGAGGAGCTAAAGATGGATGTAGATTTAAGTAATCCTGAGATAACGCTTACCGTTGATCGAGAAAGGGCTTTAATAGCTGGGGTAAGCAGTGCACAGATAGGTGTGCAAATTAGATCTGCGTTATTTGGAAAAGAAGCCTCTAAAATAAAAGAAGGCGAAGAGGAGTATAAAATTCAGATTCGCAACCTGCAATCGCAGCGAAAAAGTTTAAGTGATTTGCTTAATATGGAAATTGTTTTTAGGGACATGGCAGCAAATGGAGTGGTGAAAAGGGTGCCTATCAGTAGTTTGGTTAAAGTGGATCTTACCAGTACTTTGGGAAGTGTAAAAAGAAAAAATTTAAAGCGGGTGATCACCTTGCGATCTAATGTATTGTCAGGTTTTACCCCTACTGAAGTCAACGAACAGTTGGCAAAGCATATTGAAGCATTCACTAATAAGTCCGAAGAAGCTACGATACGTCAAACGGGTGAAGGGGAACAACAAGCAGAGACGGGTGCTTTTTTATCTAAGGCGCTAGTCATTGCCTTATTGTTGATTTTGTTTATTCTTGTTTTGCAGTTCAATTCTGTAAGCAAGTCGGTTATTATATTGACAGAAATTATTTTTAGTGTAATCGGTGTATTGATAGGTTTTGGCATTACTAAAATGGAAGTATCTGTGGTCATGACGGGCATTGGTATTATTGGCTTGGCGGGAATAGTAGTTAAGAATGGTATATTGGTAATTGAGTTTGCAGATGAGTTAAGATCAAGGGGAATGAAGACAAGGGAAGCGGTGATTAAAGCGGGTAAAACTCGTATCATACCCGTTTTGTTAACAGCTTTGGCAGCCATTCTTGCATTGATTCCGTTGGCGATTGGATTTAATGTAGATTTCGTTGAAATGTTTGCAGATTTTAATCCTCATATTTTCTTTGGTGGTGATAATGCAACATTTTGGAAACCGCTTAGCTGGACTATTATTTTCGGTTTAACTTTTGCATTCTTCATGACGCTGATTATGGTGCCTGCTATGTATTTGATTGCAGAAAGGTTGAAAAGGCCTATGAGAAAAATGTTTGGCGGCAAATGGATTAGTATGCTGGGCATACCTCCTTTCACACTTCTTTTTATGCCTCTAATGATTATTGCTTTGTGGAAACATCGTAGAGATGTGAAAAAAAGAAAGTTAAACGGAATTAGATCCAATGATAAATGGAATGAAAGTTGGTTTTAAAAAGAGTAATAATTTATTAACAAAAAAGTCGAACAAAAATTCGGCTTTTTTGTATATTGAATTGCACTAGACATTAACTTCACAAAAAAAACCACTATGATCAGCAACCACGAAATTGATTACAAAATTTATGGAGAAGAACTCCAATTTGTTGAAATTGAATTAGACCCGAATGAAACTGCCATCGCAGAAAGCGGCGCCTTTATGATGATGGAAAATGGCATTGAAATGCAAACGATTTTTGGTGATGGAAGCCAAGAACAATCGGGTGGATTTATGGGTAAATTATTTAGTGCAGGAAAACGTTTACTCGTAGGCGAGAGTTTGTTTATGACTGCGTTTACAAATGTAGGTCAAGGAAAAAAGAAGGTAAGCTTTGCCTCTCCATATACAGGAAAGATTATCGTATTCGACCTAAAAAACTTAGGTGGAAAAATCATTGCACAGAAAGATGCATTTTTATGTGCCGCCAAAGGTGTAAGCATTGGAATTGAGTTTCAAAGAAAACTAGGCACAGGCATTTTTGGAGGGGAGGGATTTATAATGCAGAAATTAGAGGGGGATGGACTAGCATTTGCACATGCTGGGGGTTTTGTTGTAGAAAGAGATTTATTGCCTGGTGAAATACTAAAGGTAGATACAGGATGTGTGGTAGCTTATACCGCAGAGGTTGATTTTGATATCGAAATGGTAAAGGGAATTAAAAACTTTATGTTTGGAGGCGAGGGATTGTTTTTTGCAGTATTGAGAGGTCCTGGAAAAGTGTGGTTACAATCACTTCCAATCAGTAGACTAGCTGGACGTATCATGCAATATGGCGGTTCTACTAGAAAAGAAGAGGGCAGTGTTTTAGGTGGTTTGGGTAATTTATTGGATGGAAGAGAATAGATTTTAAAAGATTATTATAAAAAAAAGTGCTGGCTATGCCGGCATTTTTTTATGTGCTTTATTTTATAATATTAATCGTATATTTGCGATATAAGATTTGATACAATATGGCACTTAATAAAAAGCAATCCTTTGGAAAAAAGGAACAAGATTTGGCAGAATGCTCGAAGGCCCTAGCGCATCCAGCAAGAATAGCTATATTGAAGGTTTTGGCACAGCACAATGAATGTATCTGCGGAGAAATAGTAGATGTTTTACCATTGGCACAATCCACTGTTTCTCAGCATTTAAAAGAGTTGAAAAATGCTGGATTGATTATTGGAACGATAGACGGACCAAGGAGTTGCTACTGTATCAACTGGAAAGCCTTTGAAAAATTTAACCGAGAATTTAGCTTTCTATTTAATCACTTAAAAACTGAGCAAGCTTGTTGTTAGAGTGTATTGATAAATTATTCGCTTAAAATAAAATAATATGCAAACAGAAAATGAGTTAAAAGAAATGGTGAGGCAAAAGTATAGTGAAATAGCCTTACAGGACAAAGAGACAAATCAATCCTCTTGCTGCGGCGCTGGGGGTTGTAGTACAGAAGTGTACAATATTATGAGTGAGGACTATGCTGATTTAGAAGGCTATAATCCTGATGCAGATTTAGGCTTAGGCTGTGGCTTACCAACCGAATTCGCAAAAATTAAATTGGGCGACACGGTAATTGATTTGGGCAGCGGAGCTGGTAACGATTGTTTTATTGCAAGACGCGCTACTGGTGAAAAAGGCAAAGTAATTGGAATTGATTTTACACCAGCTATGATCGAAAAGGCAAGGACCAATGCTGAAAAATTATCTTTTCACAATGTAGAATTTAGGCAGGGAGATATTGAGCATTTACCTGTTTCAGCGAATATGGCAGATGTAGTAGTAAGCAATTGTGTTTTAAATTTAGTGCCTAATAAAGCAGCGGTCATTCAGGAGATTTATAGAGCCTTAAAACCGGGAGGACACTTTTCTATATCCGACGTTGTTTTGAACGGAGCTCTGCCAGACAAATGGAAATCAGTGGCAGAGTTATATGCAGGCTGTGTTTCAGGGGCTATACAAAAGCAGGTTTACATCGACTTGATTGAAGCTGCAGGATTTCAAAACATAGTATTACAAAAAGACAAGGCAATTGTTATTCCCGATGATATTTTAATCAACCATTTGTTGAAGGAAGAAATTCAAGACTATAAAAAAGGAAACACAACCATTAGCAGCGTTACAGTATATGCTGAAAAACCCTTGAAAGATACAAAGTCTGAATGTACTCCTGGTGGAGGTTGTTGCTGATAATAAAATCCTAAATAATTTGAATCGATATAAAAATGGAAAATATACTATCTACCTCAGAAAAGCCATTCGAAGTAAAAAAGCTCTTATTTGTTTGTGTTGAAAATAGCAACCGATCACAAATGAGCCAGGCCTTTGCAAAAATATTAGGTGGTGAGCAAATAGAAGCCTACAGTGCCGGCAGCAAACCAAGTGGTGTAGTTAATCCTAAAGCTATTGCGGCCATGAAAGAGCTTGGATATGACCTAAGTATACATGATAGCAAGAGTTTAGATGACGTTAAAGGCTTTGCACCATTTGATGCAGTGGTTACGATGGGCTGCGGAGACGCCTGTCCCTGGATGCCAGCAAAGCAATTTGTTGACTGGCAAATACCAGATCCTAAGCATATGGAACCTAAGGAGTTTAATGAAGTGAGGGATTTTATTAAAGAGAAAGTAAATAATCTGCTGGAATCATTATTGTAAAATAGTCGAGTTTCAAAAAGTGATAAAAGCTTATTCGGTATATCTTTTGATTAAAAATGAATCTGTAAAAAACTACTAGAAATTCAGTTTAATGATTAATAGCCTTGTAATTCGTTTTGCTTTTTTATAAAATAAAAAGTTGACTATATAGGCTTTAAATTTCCTCTGGAATAGAGTGCTTTTACTTTTTTTTCTTGATAAAAAAAAGTAACAAAAAAAATCAATCCGCCGCGGCGGATGAAATTTTAAATGCCAGCCTAAAATCAAGGAACTCGCCGGTAGAGTATTTTTCTTTAGAGAGAATGCCGGCTCAGACAGCCTTGATTTTTTAACGGCTGACATTTAAAATTTCTAGCACTTTTTATTCGAGGGC
>CAMBTV010000075.1 GCA_945870835.1 Chitinophaga pinensis | reverse complement strand
ATTTGCACTAAAAAAATGAATGCATGGATCGAGTGTCAGCACTTCCATTTTCCTGCCACTATGCGGTTCTACTACCGTAGCTGCTAGCGTCATTTCATTTTTCTTCTTTTTATTTACAACAAAATGATGGTCATAACCGCCTGCAATTTTCAATTGTTCGTTGGCACTCTCAAAACTCAACCCCTTCCCTATTGTTGTTGATTTTCGGAAATCAAATGGCGTTGCTTTTACTTTGTAATTGCTGCCGGTTGCTGTTTTTTCTTCATTTATCGGACATATATAATCAGCATTTATTGTAAGTACATGGTCATTAATGGAACCGTTGCCCTCACCTGCTAAATTGAAAAATGCATGATTCGTAAGGTTAACGGGACTGCTTTTATCTGTTGAAGCCTTATACTCCATTATTAATTCGTTTTTCGCATTTAATTTATATGTAACTTCTGTCATTAGATTTCCAGGGTAACCCATTTCTCCATCTACAGACAGATAGGTTAATACCAATGCAGTATCACTATAAGATTTGACTTCCCAAACCTGGTTATGAAAACCATTTGAACCGCCATGCAGGTGATTACTACCATTGTTTAATTGAAGGGGATAAGTAGCCCCATTCAGGTTAACCATGCCATTTTTAATTCGGCCTGCGACTCTTCCAATAATTGCTCCGTGATAAACACCTGTTGCCTTCATATATTCATCAATGCTTTTGAAACCGATTACTACATCCGCTATTTCACCGTTCTTATCCGGCACACACAAACTGACTATCCTTGCACCATAATTAGTAATAGCCATGTTTATATTTCCGTTCTTCAAAAAATATAAACTGATATTTTTACCATTTACTTTTTTTTGAAAATTTTCAACTTTTAATAATAAATATTTTTCATTTTTAGCATGCTGGCTACAAACTTTGTAATAGCCGGCAAAGAGAAAAATAATTATCAGAACCAGATTTTTAATTTTAAAATATTTCATACCCATTGCCCGTCTATCACTAGTATTTTGAAAACAATTACCAATTAAATCAGCCTTTAGTAAAATGTAGAAAAGGCTTTACCATTCTTGTTTATTTTACTTCAATTCTATTTTTTCAACTTTTTTATAATCTTTACCTCGAATCAATTCAAAATCTTTGATCATTGCTTTTAATAAGTCAGGGCGTATTCTTGCCAGGTTATTTTTTTGGCCAATATCTTCTTTCAAATTATACAATTGATAATCAGCTGAATTCCCCATTTCAATATTTACTTCTTCTAGCACGGCGTCGCCACCATAAGGTGGAATCATCAGCCAATCGCTTTTCCTAAAAGCTGTTTTGGTGTTCGCCTCAATAACGAGGCTTGTTCGTCCATTACTACTTTTACCTAAAAAAACGTCAATCATATTTTGGCTATCCGTCGTCATCAGTTTCTCACCTACAAGTGAAGCGATTGAAGCAAATAAGTCTATTTGGCAAACCATGGCATTAGAAACAGATGGCTTAACTTTTCCCTTCCAGTAAATAAAAAAAGGAACTCTTGTACCCGCTTCCAATAAACTGTATTTCCCGCCACGAAGCGGTCCATTTGGTTGGTGGTTGCCTAGCTTTTCAACCGCATCGTCGTAGTATCCATCATTTAAAACCGGCCCATTGTCACTTGAAAAAACTATCATCGTATTTTCCAATAAATTTTCAGATCTCAAAGTTTTGATAATTTCCCCTACACACCAATCTGCTTCAAGAATAACATCGCCCCGGGGACCTAAGCCCGATTTACCTTCAAACCTTGGATGAGGTGTACGGGGAACATGAGGTTGATTCATGGCATAATAAAGGAAAAATGGATTTTCATCGTGAGAAATGATAAAGGATTTTGCTTTTTCAAGAAAATGATCAGCAATATCTTCATCTTTCCAATTTGCACTTGCACCTCCTTTTAGAAAACCTATTCGGGGAATGCCATTCACAATTGAACCATTGTGTCCATGATGCCATTTCATTTTTAGTAACTCAGGATTATTTTTTCCAGTAGGTTCTCCTTCAAAGTTTTTTTCGTAATCAACAGCAATCAAATCGGTAGCACTTAATCCAGCTACAAAACCATTGGCAATATAAACAGTCGGCACGCGGTCCTGTGTAGCTGCCATAATATATGAATAATCAAATCCAACCTCATTGGGTCCGGGAGTTACTTTTTTATTCCAATCAACAATTCCTGTACCCAAACCAAGATGCCATTTACCTACTACTGCAGTTGTATACCCTTTCTGTTTTAACATTTTTGGAAGGGTTTGCTGTTCTGTACCAATCAATAATGGCGCCGACCCTGGTAATATTTTTGCATCTTTGTTACGCCAAGGATAAACACCAGTAAGCAAGGCATATCGGCTAGGTGTACAGGTTGCTGAAGATGCGTAGCCATTTGTAAACCTCACTCCACCTTTAGCCAGCATGTCTATATTTGGTGTTTTTATGGCCTTTGCACCATAGCAACTCAAGTCTCCATAACCCAAATCATCGAGATATATAATTATAATATTGGGCTTGCTCTTTACCTTGGGCGATTTATTTTGTGAAAATCCCGTTGTAATAAAAATAAATAGCAGAAAAAACAAAGCTTTAAATGTTCTCATTGTTTACTCTTTCTTTTTAGTTTTTTTATTTTTTTTAATCAGCGGAAAGAGTTCCGAATCAATATGTGCTGACCTAGCTATTTTCAGAAAATCATCCTTAAGCTGAGGCATTGACGCAGATAAATCATTTTTTTCAAAAGGGTCAATTGCCAAATTGTAAATTTCAACAGAAGGGTTCTTTGGTGTTTGAACGTATTTGATAACGGCCTTAAAATCACCTTTTCTTATGCCCTGACATTGGTCCCGTTCCCAAAAGAGGTATTCATGTTCGATTTGTTTGGTTTTCTTCCCCAATAATGTTGGCAATAAAGAAATGCCATCGATGTTATCCGGTTTTTTTACGTTAACAATTTCGGCGCATGTTGGTAAGAAATCCCAAAAAGCAGAAATATGGGAAGATGTTGTACCAGGTTTTATTTTACCTTTCCAATAAGCAATTAATGGACTTTTTATTCCGCCTTCATATACTTCGCTTTTTCTTCCATGTAATTCTCCTCCGGTATGCAGGTAATTATCTTCATCTGGAGTAAGTGCAGTTCCATTATCACTTGCAAAAAAGATTATGGTATTATCCAATAAGTTTAACGCCTTCAGTTTTGCAACAATTTCTCCAACTTCAGTATCAAGCCGAGAAGTTAAAGATGCATATTTAGGCACTGAAAATTCTTCAGAGTTAGGATCACCAGCCGGAATGCCTGTTTTCTTTGCATAATAGGCCAACACAGCATCGTCTGGTTGGTGGTAAGGCTCGTGTGGTAATGTGGGGGCAAAATATAAAAAAAACGGGCTGCTCCTATTTTTGTCAATAAAGTTCAATGCTTCATCCTTAATGTTATTGGCACTATACACCGAATGGGGTTCACTAATATTGCCATAGATCGTAACAGAATCATCATTGTTACGCAGGTAGTTGGTGAAATAATCATGTGCATGTCGTTGACAGTTATAGCCATAAAACTGATCAAAGCCCTGCTTGTTGGGCGATCCTTCAGAGCCGGGGTAACCCAATCCCCATTTACCAAATGCCCCTGTGGTATACCCTGCACTCTTCAACAATTCAGCAACGGTTATCTCACTTGCAGGAATGGGTTCATTACCCTCGAAAGCAAGCGGTTTATTGTCCCTGATCCATGCATGCCCTGTATGTTTTCCGGTCATTAATGAACCTCTTGAAGGGGCACAAATATTTGAGCCACAATAAAAATTAGTAAACTTTAATCCCCCACTTGCTAGTTTATCAAGATTTGGGGTTTCAATAACTTTTCCTCCATAACTCCCCAGCTCATGATAGCCCATATCATCTGCCAATATGTAAACGATATTCGGCCTAGAATTCTTCTTTACTGGTTTTTGGCCTTTTACATTATTGCAAAATAATATGATTAAGAGACCTGCTACTGCTGTAAATAAGTTATGTGTTTTCATTAATCAATTTTTTAAATTTTAATTTTCACCTTCTTTTTCTATCCAGTTTGACGGCACTGGAACAGAGGGTTTTCCATATTTTTCTAAGAATTTTTCATACATGTCATAATACTTTCCTTTGTACATCTTTTTCATCTTTTCTTCCCTTAGCTGTGGATAATAGTCGAAAATGTCTCCTTTCCCTAAAGCCCTTGGGTCATTTTGAATTTTTAGAGCCCTATCCATTTTTAATTTCAATTCTTTTGTAATGGAAGCATACTTCGGATCAGCGGCCAAATTGTTTATACAATCTGGATCCTTGTCTATATCGTACAGTTCATCGGCAGGTCTTTTCCCGAATGATAGCAAATAATACTTATAATCAGGATCGGTTTCTTTCAAGCCGGTTACATAAGATTTAGTGGGAGAATTATCTGTGTTATTATAACCGTATTCCGGATCACCTGCAGGCCATCTATTAGGTTTATAGTTGTGGGAGTAAAAGTATTTATCGGTCCTTATGGCTCTTGAAGGATATCCTACATTTATTTGGTCACCTTCTACCCGCCCCATATCATGCCGCTCTTTACCTACTAAGGAAAAATGTCGGCTTTTATCAATTCTCCCAGATTTTTCGGATAGCAATAGATTTAAAAAGCTCTTACCGGTCATCTGTGTGTGCGGTTTCAATCCGGCTACTTCCATTAATGTAGGAGCTACGTCTGGGAAATTAATAAAATCAGAAATAGTTCTTCCTGCTTTAATTTTATCTCCCCAACGTACTGCAAAAGCTACGTGAAAATCTTCTTCATATATCTGACCTTTTATTCGTGGGAATGGCATTCCTTGATCAGAAGTAACTATGATAATTGTATTATCAAGCATACCTCTTTTTGCTAATGACTCCAAGGCTTTGCCAATCATCATATCATGATATTCAACTTCCACCGCATAATCGGCCAGATCTCCTCTTACCAATTCATTATCGGGCAAAAATTTCTGCACACTCACCGAGCTCAAATCCTTACCGGCTTTTTTATATGAACCCTGTTCGTATTTGCGATGTGCTTCGTGAGTTCCGAACCAAAAACAAAATGGCTTATTTTGATCCCTTGTATCTAGGTATTGCTCAAAATTGGAAGCATAATCTTTATTACTAATTCCACTGTGAGGAGGCTTTAAATTAATATTATTAAATTCCCATCCCGCTGGATTATGTTCCCCATAATAGACCCCAGGGCCCCAACCTTTTCCCGTAAATCCAATAGAATACCCGTTTTTTTCTAGCAATTCAGGATAAAATTTCCATTTAGGCGGCATCACTGGAATATGATTAGCGGCTTCTTCAAGTTGCCAAGAGTAACGACCCGTCAAAAAACAAGCTCGTGAAGGCGAACATTTAGGATTGGAAACATACGCATTGGTAAACAAAACGCCTTCATTAGCAATACGATCGAAATTGGGAGTTTTAATATACTTACTACCATACACTCCCATACTCGTTCTTGAAATATCATCAGCCATAATAACCAAAATATTCGGTCGTTTATTTTGGCCTATTACTGATACTGATAGAAATAAAGAAAATAAAAGAAAAACATATTTTATCTTCTTGGCAGATTGTTTATTCATTTTCTGAAATTTCTTTTTTAATAATTTACATTTTATTAAATAGGATAGCTAATTACTAAATTCAATCATTAGCTATGAGATTATAATTTTTTAAACTCTATAATTTTAACTGCGTGTGGCCTTTGAATTAATGTTAACTTACCGGTCACTATGTTGTAATTTTCTTTAGTCCACAATTCAGTAAGTTTATATTTTGAACTATTTAATTCAAAGTCGGCATTGAGATCATATGATTTTGTCACGTCTTTATCAAGCCAATTAAAAATGGTAATAATTAGTCGGTCTTTGGTCTCCAATTTCCATATCGTTGGAACGTCAACACCTGAAAAAAGGTCAAGCGGAATAGCATGTTCTCCAAGCTTATTTACAGCTATGATATCTTTGTTTTTCAAAATCTCTAAACGTTCTTTTGGCAAGGATTCAACTTTATCACCGAAAAAGAATAATCCACCCATTATCGCTTCCAATGTCATATGACATTTTGCTTCATCAATTGTGTATTGAGGAGAAACAAAAAATGCATCGGGGTCACAAATCGCGATATTTTTGTGGACATAAAAGTTTTGAGAAGCTGTACGTGCAAATCGCACTAATCCCTGTTCTACCTGATCATTTTCTATTGTTCCCAGTGTTTTACCAAAAGTAATATTCGTGTAAGGCTCTTCTTTTGATTTTATTCCAGGATGATTTATGTCCTGTCCTATCCTAATAGCATCATAACATTCAAGTGCACCAAATAAATATCCCATACTGCGCGTTACAATCAAATCACTAGGCAAAGTATTTCTTATAGCTCTTATTGTTTTGTTATGTGCCTGTAAAAATGTCATTGTAGAATCATATCGTATAGCCTCTTCAAGTCCACCGTAATGGTGATCCCACTTCATAAAAGAAGGTCGATACCCTTCAATCATCTGTTGATAACGGCCTGCAGAAAATGGTGGAACTTCTGGATGACTTCCATCTAAATAAACATTACCAAGAGACGTAACCATCTCGTCATCATTCTGATCTATTTTTATTTTCATTAAAGAGCGTAAGACCCATTCAGGGTGTTGCTTTATGATTGGATCTTGAGTGTTAGTTCGTAACGGACTAACATGTAGACCAAAATCCAACCCATTCTTTTTTATATATTTAGATAAATAACGAATGCCATTAGGAAATGAGTCATTGACACTATACAGTCCTGGATTAGTCCACCACCCACCATCTAATTGAATCATTTTCCAACCAAATTCTTTTAGATTTTTATTTATAAAATCTGTAGAAAGGATCGTTTGATTTTCTGTAATCATACGACCGAAAGAGTGCCATGAGCTCCAACCCGGTTCAGGAGAACGCATGGGTTTTCCCTTTCGAACATTTTCACCTATAATCACTCCCGTTTCTAATAATACTTTTGTAGGACGCTTGTTTTCCCAAAAACCTACCAAAAAAGCGTCGGTCACAATCTTTTTACCTGCCGTCACCCATATTTCTTCTTTTTCAAAAATGGCCCCGCTGCGACTAGAAACTCTAAGTTTATTAAAATTATTGTCCTCGGGCAACTCCCATTTAAAGTTATTTGGCCAAAGCTCACTAGCTATGCTTGCAAATGAAAAAGCATAATTTTTTGTATCGTTAATAAGCATACTTAACCAAACCCCAGTATGAGCTTTGGAAAAAGTACCTTGTTTGGCTTTCTTTGAATTTAATTGATAAGGATACATAATTGCTCCAACATGAGGAGCGGAGGCACTTTCATTAAAAATAACCCAATCTTTACTGTTCCCCGGCAATACAATATTTTCCTTATTGGAATTAAATAATCTGACACCCCCCAATTTAAAATTTTTGGCAGCTTGCAAACTAGAATTCATAATCAAATAAGGGCGTCCTTCCATCAGTTCAAAAACAATCTTGAACTCATCAATAAAAGGATGTCCCTCACAAATTAAATAGAGGTACTCTACTTTTCCTGCATATTGATTATTGACACTTAAACGAGTGCCCTCCTTTTTTTCCCATTTTATTGTTTTAAACTGATTAGCAGATACCCAAAGTCCATTTATTTTAATTTCAGGAACCAGGTTGTTGATTTGTGCGAATTGATTATTCCATTGGATACTGTATGATGCATCATTGTCTTGATATTTTATTGTGGGATTAACACCAGCAAATCCAAAACTTACTGTCCAAATTAAACAAATGCTAAAACAGATTTTTTTCATATATATTAAAATTTATTTTGAACGTGAAAATATACAACTGGCAGTTACAGAACCGATTCATATCGTCTCAATTTTGGTTACTTATGTTTCATTAGCAAGATGTTTGGGTCTAGAAATTTGCATTTTAAAAGAAAGCTCGATAATGCTAAAGTTTTATAATTTTCACAGTTTGAATATGATTTTTTTGATTGAAAAAGCTCACGAAATAAATACCACTTTGCAACCCTGTTAAATTTGCAGAACCGGCATTTGGTATTAAAACCATAGCTCTAGATCCATTGACGTTATAAATAACCAATTCATCTACAGCATAGCTTTTACTCCATGAAATAAACGAATTCGTGGGATTAGGAAACACTTCAATTCGACCGGGATTAAGGATCGTTACTTCCGGATTTTTTCTTTCAATATCCACTTCAATCCCGTTAAAAATATCATCCATGGTATCTTCATTTACCAGCATAAAGTCAGAACCATATAACCCGTTACCTGTTACAATTGCATCAGTAACGCTAATCGTGTCTTTTTTCCATTGATTATCACCAATACCAGTTTTAATGAATGCAGTTTGAAGCCCTTTATCATTAAAATATTTCAGAGACCATTTTGAACCCGCATTTTTGTCAAGCCATATAATCGAAAACTTTAAACTTTTGGGTTTTGTAAGAGAAAACACAGAAGGGTCAAACTGAAAGTACATTGCATTTCTACCTGTTTTGTTCTCAAACGAACGGGCAAACCGGTCATAAATAGATGAACTCGAGTTAATAGTGCCCCGTATGCGAAAAAGACCAATTGAAGTTGAATCAGGTCTAAGTTGTTTTATCCATCTTTCGTAATTGCCATCCTGAATATACCACCCAGCGTCATTGTACCCCGTTTGTTGATCACGTTGTGCAACTTGACCAAGAGCTGCCGATGGCAAGTCATCCATTTTCGCTCCATGACTTTTATATACTGAATCATTACAAATAGCACTATAACGGGCAAGATTACTTTGCTTGGCAACCCCATACATACTTACTTTGAATTTGACTGTATCTGCTGAATTTAACCCTTCATGAAAAACCGAATAGGCCGCTGTTGAAGTAGCAGGATAAATTTGTGGGGCATATTTATTGAAAAAACGAAAGACATTCTGAACAGTAACAGAGTTATCGGAATAGTTCAAAGCAGTAGCGGAAATATCCCAAATCGAAAGGCCGGTGTTAAGTCCTCCTAACATTCCCCAATAAAATCCAAGGGGAACATTAATTTGATACAATGGCTTTGTCCATGATTGATCCATTTCGGCAGCAGAGAACAGTTTCATTCCTTGAGGATTAACTAAAAAAGGTAAATACGTTTTCTTAAACGTCATCTCATCTGATAAATGATGCCCCCTCATATAAGCACTTCCTTTTAAGCCAAAACCGATGCTTGGGTCTGAGTTATTATTGACCCATTGCCACTCGACAGGTTGATCTACAGGGTCTACATTATTATATAGTAATCCAATTTTTCTTCCATTGCCCTGATTAAAATTCAATGTAAATTTTGAAAATGATTCCAAGCGGAAATTAAGCCATTGTGCATCTGAAATTTGGTACATTGAATAGGAAGGAAGCGGAGTTCCTTTATACGCTACTTCATCACCTGTGCAGCCGGTCATTACCTGAACAAAACAAACATGTTTTAATAAATTTTCTGGTTGGCCTTTCAGGAAAACAGACAAGGCGTTAAGCAGACGGAAAAAATGCCGCTTATAATCTTCATCCAGATAATATGGATAGCTCGTCCACCCCGGGTGGTCAACACTATTTGTTTTAACAGCAGGAACACCATTTGAGTATAACCAACCGGGGCAATCAGGACCCACAAAAATTCCTATCTTGACAAATTGATTGGTGCTATCTGATTTTTTTAAAACATCGAGCAGTGATGTCCAATTATAAGTACTGGAATCATTAGGTTGCAGTTCTGCCCAAGAAGCTTCTGCTCTCAGGCCCAATAAATAATTGTACTTGGGATCTCTAGGGTCTTTTGCATTTGACCGATCCCAAACACCATACCCACTTAACGGTACGATTGGTTGTTGGGCAGATAGGGTGAATGGAAATAAATAACATAAGAATATAATCACGAAAAATACATAGCTATTTTTCATTATTTTATTTATACCTGATATATGCATTACTGATAAAATTCAATATGATAAATGCTTCTAAGATTAAACCTTTTTGTTCAACTCAATCAAATGAAATATCGCTATACCGTTTCCATTTTACGGATAAAAATATCAGCGTTATTTTCTACTCTGATTTGGTGTTAACATTTGGGGATTGCCTCCCATTGCACCCCCTCAATCATTCAGATCATCTACGGCAATTAAAATAATATTTGGCTTTTCAATTTTTTGAGCAAAACAGTGACAGCACGATATGAGAATCACAAGAAAGGTGTTAACAATAATTCTTGCTTTTTTTGCATTTTATTGTACTCAATTACTTGGTTTGTTTCGACATATAAAAAAGGAAATCTAAAAAAAAAGTTATTGATGAAACTATTTATTATTATTTCCTTCCCCTAGCGCTCATCCTTATTTCAATTGCAATGTGAGCTATTTTATTTTCGTTGAATATCCACTTCAATCCCATTAAAAATATCATCTACTTTATCGGTATTAACTAAAACAAAGTCAGATTTCAATTCACCGGTATGATTCAATTGCATATCTGCAACATCAACTGTTACAGACTTCCATTTACTATCTCCTTTCCCTTTTACCTCTATTGCAGTTTTTATCTGCTTGCCATTGCTATACCTCAATGCCCAAGTAGAACCAGCATTTTTATCAAGCCACGTTATAGTAAATTTTAAATTCTTAGGTTTACCATTTACAAACAGCTCATCATCAAACTTGAAATACATGGTATTTTTGCCTGAAACATTTTCAAAAGAACGGGAAAAGCGGTCGTATTTTGATGAGTTTTTATCAATAGTGCCGCGAACCCTGTATAAACCAACGGAGGTTTGGTCAGCATTGATTTGCGTCAGAAACCGTTCATAATTTCCCTCTGCGATTTCCCATCCAACATCATTATAACCTGTTTGCCTTTCACGTTGGTTTACCTGGCCAATTGTTAGTGCATTCAAATCATCTAAACTTGCCCCCTTTGATGCATAGGCTTTACAAATATTTTTGTAACGTTCAAGGTTTTTCTCCTTTGCAATTCCAAATGTTTTCTCAGGAAATTTTATTGTATCTGCAGCATTGAGTCCTTCATGAAAAACAGAAAAGGCAGAGGTGGCACTAGCAGGATACACCTGTTGGGCATATTTATTATACATTTTAAAGATGTCTCTGATTTCCTTATGCTCCATAGCATATCGAATCGCTCCTTTTGAGCAATTATAGGATGACAAACCTGTGTTAAGACCACTGAGCGCTGACCAATAAAAACCCAGTTCAGTGTTAATATTAAATATTGGATGCTGCCATGATTGATCCATCTCAGAGGCAGAAAAAAGTTTCATTCCTTTGGGATTAATCAAAAAAGGAATCCATTTCTCTTTGAATGATTGCTCGCCAGTTAAATGATGTCCTCGGTTGTAAGCTCCCCCTTTAATTCCAAAACCAATTTGAGGATCAATGGTATTCATTACCCATTTATTAGCCTGGGGCTGATTTTCTGGATCTACACTGTTAAAAGTCAGAACAATCTGGCGCTCACTTACATCATTGAAGTATTTTTTAAATTGCGTGAAAGTTTCAATACGAAAATTCTCCCATTGCCCCTTCTTATTTTCAATGACATATTTTTTATCTATCGGTTCTCCTTTGTAAGGAGCTTCGTCTCCTGTTGATCCTGTTTTTACCTGTACAAATGCTATACAATCAAATTTTTCTTTCGGCTGGTTTCTCAAGAAAAGTGAAAACTGTTTAATCAGTTCAAAATAATAATTTTTATACGCTTCACTTAGGTAGTATGGGTAATTTGGAAATTTAGCGTGTTTTTTAGGTTTTTTACTGACCACTTTTACTAAAGGCACACCATTTTCATAAAGCCACTCGGGGGAATCTGGCCCTACATTAATACTTAGTTTTACAATTTTATGGAATTTTAAAGCCTTATTTAAGGCCTGCTGAAAAACAGAAAAATCATATTTCTCAGGTCCTTTTGATTGAACCTCCGCCCACCTCGCACTTACTTCCATCCCTAAAACAAAATCTGCCTTAGGATCTAAATAATCATCAATCCCTTCTCCACGATCCCATACACCATATGAATTAATAGGTACAGCTACTTTTTGTGCCTTTGACACATTCACCCCAAAAAATAATCCTGTAATTAGCAGTCCGGAAAGAAATTTATTTTTTATCATTTTCATTTTTTTAAACACTTATTATGGTTAGTTGGAAATCAGGATTTCAATATTCGTTCAATAATTTGTTTGTCGCACTATTTCCTATTTTTATTTTAATTTAATTCCTTTGAATATCCACTTCAATCCCATTAAAAATATCATCTACTTTATCGGTATTAACTAAAACAAAGTCAGATTTCAATTCACCGGTATGACTCAATTGCATATCTGCAACATCAACTGTTACAGACTTCCATTCACTATCTCCTTTCCCTTTTACCTCTATAGCAGTTTTTATCTGCTTGCCATTGCTGTACCTCAATGCCCAAGTAGAACCAGCATTTTTATCAAGCCACGTTATAGTAAATTTTAAATTCTTAGGTTTACCATTTACAAACATCTCATCATCAAACTTGAAATACATGGTATTTTTGCCTGAAACATTTTCAAAAGAACGGGAAAAGCGGTCGTATTTTGATGAGTTTTTATCAATAGTGCCGCGAACCCTGTATAAACCAACGGAGGTTTG
>CAMBTV010000074.1 GCA_945870835.1 Chitinophaga pinensis | reverse complement strand
TAATTTATTGCAAAAAAGCAACCTTACCATTGTTGGCGAAGTATATCTGCAAATTCGTCAAAACCTGCTTGTAAATCCCGGAGTAAAGTTAGAGGATATTAAAGAGGTTCATTCTCACCCAATGGCTATTCAGCAATGTTTTGGTTTTTTGGATAAGTACAACTGGAAATTAGTAGAAACAGAAGATACTGCTTTGAGTGCAAAGCATATCCATCAGCATCGAAGCAAGCACATAGCTGCTATCGCTAGTAAATTGGCGGCTGATATTTATAAATTGGATATGATTGCTCCCAATATTCATACACTTAAAAATAACTATACAAGATTTTTGATTTTACAAAATCAAGTTCAAACAATTGAAGTAATGGATGCAGATAAGGCATCTATTAATTTCCATACCGATCATTCTAAGGGAAGCCTAGCAAAGGTTTTGACAGTGATCGCAGAATCAGGTATCAACCTAAGTAAGCTCCAATCCTTTCCTATTCCAGGGAGTGATTGGAAATATTCTTTTCATGCAGATATTGAATTTGAAAGTAAAATTCAGTTTGCTAACATGATTAAATCAGTAAAAAAAATAACTGAAGATTTAAAGATTTATGGGGTGTATAAAAAAGGTAATTAAACTTGTTTTAGTATCCTAGAATAGATTTCAAAAATTAAAAAATAGAATTGAAAAATAAGCATCAATGAATACTGAAAAAGAGGTGAAAAGTCAAACCGATACAAAGCAATACCCTGTTCAAGGTTTAGAGCAGAAATCTTTACTGGCCAATCGTTTGGATGGGATTGGAGAATATTATTTTTCTCAAAAATTGAGGGAAATTGATATGCTCAATAAGGCAGGCAAACAAGTAATCAACCTAGGAATTGGTAGTCCTGATTTGCCACCTCACTCTTCAGTGATAGCAACTTTGCATGAGGAGTCTTTAAAGCTTAATCAACATGCTTATCAAAATTATAAAGGTACTCCAATATTAAGGCAGGCTATTTCCAAATGGTATAACAAATGGTTTGCTGTTCAATTAAATGCTGATACAGAAATACTTCCCCTAATTGGAAGCAAAGAGGGTATTATGCATATTTGTATGACCTATTTAAATTTGGGGGACAGTGTATTGATCCCTAATCCTGGTTATCCTACCTATCGGAGTGCAGCTAAAATTGCAGGAGCTAACGTTGTTGAATACTCGCTAGTAAAAGAAAAGAACTGGTTTCCTGATTTTGAACAAATAGAAAAAAATGACTTAAGTAATACTAAATTGATGTTTGTGAATTATCCACAAATGCCAACAGGTCAATTGCCTACTAGGGAAATGTTTGAACAATTAGTTGCTTTTGCAACCAAACATTCTATTTTATTGGTACATGACAATCCATACAGCTTTATTCTTAATAATCAACCGATGAGTTTACTTAGTGTGCCGGGATCAAAAGAGGTGGCTATCGAATTAAATTCATTGAGTAAGTCGCACAATATGGCTGGCTGGCGAATTGGAATGTTGGTAGGAAATGAAACAAGGGTTAATGAGGTATTGCGCTTTAAAAGTAATATGGATAGTGGTATGTTTTTACCAGTTCAACTTGCTGCGGCAAAGGCTCTTGAATTGGGGCAGGATTGGCATGACGAAGTCAATCAGGTTTATAAGGTTAGACGAGAAAGAGTTTTTGAACTGTTGCAATTATTAAAATGTGAATTTGACGACAAGCAGGCTGGGATGTTTGTTTGGGCATCTATCCCTTCAATATATAAGGATGGATACGAATTGAGTGACCAAGTGCTCAACCAAGCCAACGTGTTTATTACGCCAGGGGGAATATTCGGTAGCGCGGGCAATCATTATGTAAGGGTAAGTTTGTGTAGTACAGAAGAAAAAATTGAAGAGGCCATTCAAAGAGTAAAAGCATCTGTTAAATAAAAAAATATAAATATATTAATGGAGGAATCGAAATCTATATTGTTAAATAAAGCTACAATTGAAAATGAAAATTCACCTGCACTACCTTCCAATGTAAAAATGGAAGGAGCCGTAATTACAATCGTTGGCGTAGGTCTTATCAGTGGTTCGTTTGCCTTAGCGATGAAAGAAAAAGGATTTGCAAAAAAGGTAATAGGGGTTAGCAGAACTGAAGCTAGTTTACAGAAGGCTAAGGAGCTAAATATTATTGACGAGGCGTTGTCATTGGAAGAAGCTATTGCAATAAGTGACTTTATTTATGTGGCTATACCCGTTGATGCAATGTTGCCGGTAATGGAAAAAATCATGAACCTCATCACCGATAAACAAATTGTGGTGGATGCTGGGTCTACAAAGCTTCAGTTATGTAAATCTTTATCCACTCATCCTATGCGGGAAAGGTTCGTTGCAACTCATCCTATGTGGGGAACAGAATATAGCGGTCCAGAAGCTGCCGTAAGAGGTGCTTTTCAAGGAAGAGCTTGTGTTATCTGCGAGCGAGAAAGAAGCAATGCAACTGCAGTTGAAATAGTTGAAAATATTTATAAAGAAATGGGGATGCACCTCATTGATATGGATGCCAAAAGTCATGATATTCATGCGGCATACATCAGCCATATTTCTCATATCACTTCTTTTGCCTTAGCAAATACAGTGTTGGAAAAAGAAAAGGAAGAAAATACCATTTTTGAATTGGCAGGTGGCGGATTTGAAAGTACCGTTAGGTTGGCAAAGAGCAATCCATCCATGTGGGCTCCCATTTTTATGCAAAACAGGGAAAATGTATTGGATGTATTGAATGAACACATAACTCAGTTGGGAAAATTTAAATCCAGTCTTGAAAATGAAAATTTAACCGATTTAACAGAGTTGATGGTAAATGCGAATAAGATCAAAAGAATTTTAAAGTAAGAAGTATAATTAATAAATAAATATTTAAAAAAGAAACCATTGGTAATACCATAAAATCTAATTTTACAATGCAAACACAAAACACTAAAAGTATGAAAGAGTTAATACAAGAAAAGTGGAACAAGCGTCCATTAATAATCAGTGGACCTTGCAGTGCCGAAACTGAAGAACAAGTAATTGAAACCGCTACTAGACTTAGTAAAACAGGTAAAGTTGATATTTTACGTGCGGGTATTTGGAAGCCAAGAACTAAGCCAGGTTTGTTTGAAGGAATCGGTGCTAAAGGATTGTCATGGTTGGCTCAAGCAAAAAAAATTACTGGCTTACCAACTACCGTTGAAGTAGCCACCGCCAAGCACGTTGAAGACGCTTTACATTTTGAAGTAGACATGCTTTGGATTGGAGCTAGAACAACTGTTAATCCATTTAGTGTGCAAGAGGTAGCTGATTCACTTCGTGGTGTAGATATTCCGGTATTAATTAAGAATCCTATTAATCCAGATCTTGAATTATGGACGGGTGCTATCGAGCGTATTCAGAAAGCGGGCATTAAAGAAGTAGGAATGATTCACCGTGGTTTTTCGAACTATGGTAATACTGAATATAGAAATGCTCCTATGTGGCATTTACCCATTGAAATGAAACGTAGATTTCCTGAAATGATTTTGATTTGTGATCCATCTCATATCTGTGGTAACAGAACCAACCTACAATCGGTATCCCAAAAAAGCATCGATCTTGATTTTGACGGAGTGATGATCGAAAGTCATATTGATCCAGATAATGCATGGAGTGATGCTAAACAGCAAATTACTCCAGAGCGTTTGTCAGAAATGTTGGATGCTTTAATCTGGCGTTCTGAAAGTACCGACAAGCAGGAATTTATTACCGCTTTGGCCACCCTTAGAGAACAAATCAATCACGTAGATGATGAATTACTTTTATTGATTGGACAAAGAATGAAAATTGCTGATAAAATTGGAGAATATAAACGCTCCAATAACATTACTATTTTACAATCCAATCGTTGGAATGACATATTGCAAAAAGCTTTTACAAAGGGTGCTGGTTTAGGTCTTAGTGAAGAATTTATCACCAAGTATTTTGATGCAATTCATTTGGAAAGTATCAATCACCAAAATAATGTGATGAATAAATAAGTAGGTCAAAACGTACTTAATTTTTTTAAGACATTTTTTAGCCAATAGTATTATTGAACTTTTATAATTTAATAAGTTGTGATAAATAAAGTAGAACACCTTTTTTCAGATAAAAAAGTGTGTTATTATTTTGATGCTGATTTTGCATATTTGGAGCAGATTGTTTCGAAGGACAATACTATTCTTATCACTGATAAAAATGTATTTGCATCTCAATCATCCAAATTTTCTGGATGGAAAACAATCGTAATCGAGCCAGGAGAACAATTCAAACAGCAAGCAGCAGTTGATTATATATTTGAACAGTTAATCGCTTTTGAGGCTGACCGAAAAACTTTTATTGTAGGAGTGGGAGGCGGAGTGGTAACTGACATTGCAGGATATGCAGCAAGTTTATATATGAGGGGGTTAAAATTTGGATTTGTGCCCACTACAATTTTATCAATGGTAGATGCTTCTATTGGCGGTAAAAATGGAGTGGATGTAGGAGTGTATAAAAATTTGGTAGGATTAATAAGGCAACCTGAATTTTTATTATTTGATTTCTCTCTTTTAAATTCTCTTCCTCAACAACATTGGGTGAATGGATTTGCAGAGATCATTAAGCATGCATGTATTAAAGACTGTGTTCTTTTTGAATTACTTGAAAATGAAACATTGGAAAACTTTCAATTGGATGAAAAAAAATTAAGCAATCTGGTAAAGAAAAATGTAGCTATAAAAACAGCCGTGGTTGTTCAAGATGAATTTGAGCAAGGGGATAGGAGGTTACTTAATTTTGGACACACTATTGGACATGCCATTGAAAATAATTATCAATTACTTCATGGTCATGCCATTAGTATTGGAATGATGGCTGCTTGTTCTCTTTCTGTAACATTGAATGAATTTCCTGTTTTGGATAGAGATAGAGTAGCTAGATTGATAGAAAAATACCAACTACCCATTCATCAAAAAACAGATTGGAAAAAAATCTGGGAAATATTAAAGATGGATAAGAAGAGAGCAGGAAAAGAAATGAATTTTGTGCTTCTTAATAAAATCGGAGAGGCCGTTGTTTACCCTATTCCTATGGGGCAGTTACAAGATTTAATTAATCAAAGTTTATAAGGTGATAGTAAAAATACAACCGGGTAAAATTTCAGGAAATATTGATGCACCTACTTCTAAAAGTTCTATGCAAAGAGCTTGTGCTGCTGCTTTGTTGAATAATGGAAAAACAATTATTGGAAATCCGGGAAGAAGCAATGACGATCTTGCTGCATTGGGTGTTATTGATAATTTGGGTGCAAAAGTATTGCAGCAGTCAACCAATGAATTGGTTATTGAAAGTGAAGGTGTGAAGCCCGTTTCTAGAGAAATGAATTGTGGTGAAAGTGGTCTTGGCATTCGCATGTTTGCACCAATAGCTGCATTGAGCAATCAAGAAATAATTATCAACGGAACGGGAAGTTTATTATCAAGACCGATGGATTTTTTTGATGAAATATTTCCAAAGCTTGGAATCGAAATTGAATCTAATCATGGGAAGCTTCCTATTAAAATTAAAGGACCTTTAAAGCCGGTTGATATAACAATTGATGGGTCATTAAGTTCTCAGTTTTTAACAGGATTATTAATGGCTTATGGTAAAGCTGCAACTCAACCAGTTACTATTACGGTAAATAATTTAAAGAGTAAGCCCTACATTGATCTTACTTTACAGGTGATGCAGGAATTTGGATATTCAGTTATCAATCATCAATACGAGTCTTTTGAAATTCATCCTGTAAATGTACCAAGCCATCAACCAAAGAACTATCTTGTAGAGGGTGATTGGAGTGGTGCAGCTTTTTTGTTGGTTGCAGGTGCAATAGCAGGACAGATTGCCATAAAAGGATTAAATGTATTTTCATCTCAGGCAGACAAGGCTATTTTAAGGGCTTTAACGATGTCTGAAGCAGTAGTTTCAATCGCTGAAGATAAAATTGTAATTGGTCCTGGAAAATTAAAGGCTTTCCATTTTGACGCAACTGATTGTCCAGATTTATTTCCACCCTTGGTTGCTTTAGCATCCTTTTGTGATGGTACTACTGTTATTGAAGGGGTGAGTAGATTGGCTCACAAGGAAAGCAATCGTGGATTAACCCTCCAAGAGGAATTTGGAAAAATGGGAATAGAAATTACGCTGCAAGATGACTTGATGTTGGTTAAAGGAGGAACAGGATTAAAAGCCGCTACCGTTCATTCACATCATGACCATCGAATTGCGATGGCCTGTGCGGTTGCAGCTTTAAGAGCAGAAGGAGAAACAACTATTGAAGAGGCAGAGGCAATTAATAAGAGTTATCCTACTTTTTATTCGGATCTTAAAAAATTAGGCGCTGTTGTTGTTTAATCTTAATTCTTTTTTAAAAGGAAGAAGGTACTTTCAATTTTTTTAACTTAAAATCCCTTCAGGGGATACAATTACTATGAATAGTTTTGGTAGAATTTTTAGAGTAAGCATTTTTGGTGAATCACATGGCGAATGTGTGGGTATCAATATTGATGGATGTCCAGCAGGATTGCCTTTAGATCTAGATGATTTTTCTATAGATATTGACAGGAGAAAAGCGGGTGCAAAAGGAACTACTCCTAGAAAGGAAGCGGATATCCCTAGAATAATGAATGGCGTTTTTAATGGTAAGACTACGGGTGCTCCGGTTACTATTTTATTTGACAATACCAATACAAGAAGTGGAGATTATGAAAAGCAAAGGGCGGTACCTCGACCGGGGCATGCTGATTTTGTAGCTTCTAAAAAATTTGGTGGTTATGAAGATTTTAGAGGAGGAGGCCATTTTAGTGGAAGATTGACAGTTTGTTTGGTTGCAGCAGGTGTGATAGCTAAAAAACTTTTAGATAATATAAAAGTGGAAGCTGCTATTCTTGAAATTGGTGGAGAAGTAGATCCTGAAAAGGGTTTGCAAAATGCCATCGATGCGAAAGATACCGTTGGCGGAATAGTTGAATGTAGGGTGAAAGGTTTACCTATTGGATTGGGGGAACCATTCTTTGATTCTGCGGAAGCTTTAATTAGCCATGCGGTGTTCTCTATTCCTGCAGTTCGGGGTATAGAATTCGGAACTGGTTTTTCTGCAGCTAAAATGTTTGGTAGTGATCACAATGATTGGATAGAAAGTATGGATGGAAAAACTGCCTCTAATCATGCTGGAGGAATAGTTGGTGGTATTACCAATGGCAATGAGCTTGTTTTTAGAATTGCAATTAAACCAACTTCTTCTACTCCAAAAATTCAGCAAACAATCAATGTAGAGACTGGTCTTGTAGAAGATTTTTCAGTTAAAGGGAGACATGATTTATGCATTGCTTTGAGGGTTCCAGTGGTGTTGGAAGCAGTGACTGCATTTGTTTTGGCAGATTTGATGTTGTTAGAACAACAAATTTCTAGAACAATTAAATAGTTTGGTTAATCTTCATCTGATTTAGTGTTTCAAATTATTGATGGATATAAATATTATTTTTTTAGGACTTTGAAATTAGTTTGCCCTTTTTTATTAAAATTTTTTGTGTATTTTTTTTTATGCTTTTGTTTTAAACAGAAATTAGAATAGAGGTGGAATTTTTAAGATTATTGAGTGAATGATTTAAACAAGTAAGATGAAAAAGTTTTTTTTAAAATATTCCGGGTTCCTTAAGCTATTTTATTTTTTACTACTTACAATTACTTTTTTTTATTGCCCCAATTCTATTGCGCAACAAAAAAAATCTGTTAATAAGAAAATTGGCAAATCTCAAAAAACTGATATTCGATATGGAGTAGCTAGTTTTTATGCTGATAAATTTAATGGAAGAAAAACGGCGAGTGGTCAAATATTTAGTCAGAACAAACTTACTTGTGCATGCAATGTTTTGCCTTTGGGTACTTGGGTTAGGGTTACTAATACAACCAATGGGAAGTCTGTAAAAGTGCTAGTAAATGATCGGTTACATCCTAGGATGCGCCGTTTGGTGGATCTTTCAAAGTGTGCAGCTAAAAAATTGGGTTTTATTTCTAGTGGACTTGTAAAAATTAAACTAGAAGTTTTGCATCCTGATAAATAGAAGCTAAAATTTTCTTCCTAGATTTTAGAGTTATATTTTTTTCTAACTTCCCTATTCAAGTAATAATTTCTTATTTCGAAAGATAAGAATCTATCTCATTAATAATCTACTTGCATTAATGGTTATTTTTGTAATGTTTAAATAATTCATTTTTTAATTTTTAACAAGAGAATTGATTGTATGGCAAAGATTGGTATCAATATCGCAACGGGTAGTTTACAAAAAGAAGAAATTATTGTAGGGATTGATTTGGGGACTACCAATAGTTTGGTATCTGTTATTCATCCTGATACAAAGCAGCCTGTTGCATTAAAAGAGCATAACAATGCTTCCTTGGTACCTTCCGTTATTTATTTTGATGAATTTGGAAATATTACTGTTGGCGATGTAGCAAAGGATAAACTGATATCTGCTCCTCAAAACACTATTTTTTCTGCAAAGAGATTGATCGGTAAATCTTTTAATGATATAAAAGAAAACGCTTCCTTTTTTTCATACAAAGTGATTGATGATAATAAAGATGGATTAGTAAAAGTTCAGGTGGGAGATAAATTTTATTCTCCCGTAGAATTATCGTCTTTTATTTTGAAGGAATTAAAACAAAGAGCAGAACATATTTTAAAAACTCCCGTCAATAAAGCAGTCATTACTGTTCCTGCCTATTTTAATGATGCTCAACGGCAAGCAACCAGAGATGCAGGAAAATTGGCAGGTCTAGATGTTTTGAGAATTATCAATGAACCCACTGCAGCTAGTTTAGCCTATGGTCTTGGGTTAAATAAAACAATTGATAAAACGATTGCTGTATACGATCTTGGGGGTGGTACATTTGATGTTTCTATTTTAAAAATCAGCAATGGAATATTCGAAGTACTTGCAACCAATGGAGATACTTATTTAGGTGGCGATGATATGGATAATTTGATTGTGAAGTATTGGTTAAATCAGTCGGCAATCGGTGAAGATGAACTAAAAATGAATCAGCAATTTGCGCAGTCTATCCGATTGAAGGCACAAGCAGCTAAAATAAAATTGTCTGAAGCAGCTATTTTCGAAGAGGAATTGAATGGAAATAAGCTCATGATTTCTCGGTCAATTTTTGAAGAACTTATTGAGCCTTTAGTAACTAAAACAATTAATTCTTGTATAGCTGCTTTAAAAGACGCTTCTTTGAAACCAAGTGATGTTGAAGTGATATTAATGGTTGGTGGCTCAACAAGAGTGCCATTGGTAAAAGAGAGGGTAAGCCAATTTTTTGGGAGGCAAGTAAATGATTCAGTTAATCCGGATGAGGTAGTAGCCTTGGGTGCAGCTATTCAGGCTGATATATTGGCTGGAAATAACAAAGAATTATTACTCTTGGATATCACGCCTCTTTCTTTAGGGATAGAAACAATGGGCGGACTAATGGATGTATTAATTCCTAGAAATTCTAAAATACCTCATTCTATTTCTCGTCAATATACTACCTACAAAGATGGTCAAGGGGGTATTAAAATATCGGTATTTCAGGGTGAACGGGATATGGTGAATGATAACCGTAAACTAGCTGAATTTAATTTAACGGGAATACCTGGTATGCCGGCAGGATTGCCCAAAGTGGAAGTAAGTTTTTTGCTCAATGCGGATGGAATATTAGTTGTAAAAGCAAAAGAGTTGCGAAGCGGAGTAGCTCAAAGTATTGAAGTAAGATCTCAGTTAGATTTAACAGATGATACTTTAGAAAAAATGTTGTTGGATTCAATTACAAATGCAAAAGAAGATATTGCAACCAGAGCTTTAGTAGAAGCTAGAACAGAAGGAGAGCAATTGCTATCTATAACAGAAAAATTTATTCAAAAAAATTCGTCCCTTCTATCATCAGATGAATTAGTGCTTACCGCCTCTGCAATGCAAGCGTTACAGCTTGCCTTAACAATGAACGACAAAGATTTGATTCATACTAAAATCGAAGAGTTAAATGAATTGTCGAGACCCTATGCTGAAAGAGTAATGGATAGTGTAGTTAGTAATGCTATGAAAGGGAAAACCATTTAGTCGTTGGATGTTGAGGGTATTTTAAAGTCAAATAGGATCAATTTTACTAGGACAGTACTACTTTTTCAATTCCATCATCCTGTTAATATATTTTCCAATCAGGTCAAATTCTACATTCACTTCATCGCCTAATGTTAGGTGTTTCATGTTGGTATGCTCGTAAGTATAAGGAATAATAGCTACTCGAAAGGATTGATTGGTAACATCAAACAGGGTAAGGCTAATTCCATTGACTGTGATAGAGCCTTTTTCAATTATCAAGGAAGCAAATTGGGGGTCAAATTCAAAGGTATATTCCCAACTGCCCTGTTTTTCTACTATTTCTAAGCAGGTGGCAACCGAATCGACATGGCCTTGTACAAGGTGTCCATCTAATCTTCCGTTCATCGCTAGGCATCTTTCCAAGTTGATGAAAGAATTTTTTTTCCATTGTTTTAGATTCGTTTTATTGAGTGTTTCCTGTATGGCCGTAACCCTATGTTTTCCTTCAATTATTTCCTCTACAGTAAGGCAAACTCCATTGTGGGCAACACTTTGGTCAATACTTAGTTCATCTGAAATGGGGGACTTTATCCAAAAACTGATATTATTTTCGGAGGAAATGATATCAGTGACAATGCCTATTTTTTCTATGATTCCTGTAAACATGCAGCAAATTTACTTTTTTTATTATTTGGATTTTGAAATTTAAATATTTACACTATATTTGCAATTCTAAAAAAAACTACCAAAGGAGGTATATCAAATGTTAATAATAGATTCTAAAGATTGCGAAAACATCGACAAGGCGTTAAAAAAGTATAAGAAGAAATTCGAAAAAAGCCGTGTTTTACTTCAGTTAAGAGAAAGACAGTGCTTTATCAAGCCTTCTATTAGACGTCGTACAGAGGTGTTGAAAGCGGTTTACAAGCAGAACATTGCAAGTGGTAAAATAGACCTTTAGTCTATTGATACATTAATAATATTTTAGACTGATATCCAGTAACTTTGGATATCAGTTTTTTTATGCCCCTAACTCATCAAACACTCATAAAGACATTTATCGAATATCTTACCTTTCAAAAGAGGTATTCCCCCCATACCATTGTTTCCTACGAGAATGACCTTTGTGGATTTTTTGATTTTATAGAATTACAATTTGGCAGTACTAAAATCGAAGAAATCAATGCTTCTTTTGTTAGAAGTTGGTTAGCTAAAATGAAAGAGTCGGGCATGGAATCTAAATCGCTCAATCGGAAAATATCATCTCTTAAGTCCTTTTTTAAATACCAATTAAAACAGGGGATTGTAGTAACCAGTCCTATGGTGACAATTGTATCTCCAAAGGTAAAAAAGCGTTTACCGCAGTTTGTTGATGAAAAAGACATTCACACCTTATTTTCTTATGTAGAGTTTCCTGATAACTGGGAAGGTAAAACGCATCGGCTGTTGTTGCAGCTTTTTTACAATACTGGTATGCGCCAAGCTGAGTTGGTAAACCTTACCGAGTCTCAGATTGATGGCAGCAATGGAAATATAAAAGTATTGGGAAAAGGAAATAAAGAGAGGATTTTGCCAGTTAGTAAGGATCTTATGATGTTGATTAAAGACTATATAGATAGTAAAAGAATCAATTTTGAGCAATTTGACAGAGTGCTTTTATTGGTTAATGGAAAGGGGAATCGATTGTATCCAAAGTACGTATACAATGTGGTAAGGCAATATTTAACTTCAGTCACCACCATTGATAAAAAAAGTCCACATGTTTTACGTCATTCATTTGCAACCCATTTGATGAATAATGGGGCAGATTTGAATGCTGTCAAGGAATTGTTAGGCCATAGTAGTCTTGCTGCCACTCAAATATATACGCACAATACGATTGAGAAGTTAAAGGATGTGCATAAGAAAGCCCACCCAAAGGCTTAATAAATTAGAGCCGATTGATGGCTAAATTTTTTGTTAATTTTATAAGTTTACTATTGTAGTTTAAGTTTAAATGATCTAACTTGATAGGGTAATTGATGCATTTTTGAGATATAAAATATATTGCCTATGGATTCATTTGCTTACCTGTTTTTTACTTAATTGTTCACTTAAAAATTAGATCGTTATGAACGTAAACATTCAGACAGTACATTTTGAAGCAGATTCAAAGCTTTTAGCCTATGTAGAAAAGAAAATTGCTAAACTCAAGCATTTCCATGAAAGGATTACCAATGTAGATGTGTATTTAAAATTAGATAATGTAGTACATAATATCAAGGACAAGGTAGCTGAAATTAGTGTGCATCTTCCAAAATGCGATATTTTTGTAAAGCATTCCTCCAAATCATTTGAGGAGAGTTTTGATGAGGCGTTAGACGCTGTGATCCTACAAATTAAGCGAAAAAAGGAAATGCTCGCTGCATAAATAGAAGCCTCTTTAAATTAATAGCCCCCTAGAAGTTAGCCACTTATTGGGGGCTTTTTTATTCATTAAATGAATAAAAAAGCCCCCAATAAGTGGCTAACTTCTAGGGGGCTATTAATTTATAGAGGCTTCTATTTATGCAGCGAGCATTTGCTTTTTTCGCTTAATTTGTAGGATCACAGCGTCTAATGCCTCATCAAAACTCTCCTC
>CAMBTV010000073.1 GCA_945870835.1 Chitinophaga pinensis | reverse complement strand
TTTGCCTTTAAAAAAATTAATAAAAAAGATTTTCAATTGCTTGATCCCCAAAATTCAAAAACTAGGTTCTCTCAAACCATAACGTTTAGTTCTTTTTTGGTCAGGAGTTTTTATGATTACCATCACGGCACTGGGCTGGGTATGCTTTTGACACCACCAACTTTACAAAAAAGACTGGTAAAATCAAACCTCTTTTCTAATGCGCTATTTGATTTAGTTAATTATTTTTTAACTATTAGTTAATATGGTTATTTAATTAATCCTTAGATATATGTCTATTTTTAAAGTCCTTAAGCAATAAGCATTTATTCCAGTGCTTTTCCCACCCATTATTCTTATTAGGGTGGCTTTTTTTGTCCATTGATGAAGGCTGTTAATTTTTTATGAGTCATTCGCCATTTGTCATTTCATTATATTTGTTGTATGAAAAATTTTCTTATATTGTACGGTCTTATTTTTATTATTTCTTCTTGTAATCAGTCCAATGATATGATCAAAGAACAAATCATACATTCAGACAGTGTTGCTATTAACTACTTCAAAGGTGATGGAACAATGGATTCAGTGGTGGAAGTAAAAATTATAAAAGATCAAAAAATAATTGATCAACTAACTGACTTTGTTTCTCAAAACAATAGAAAGATGAATTATTCTTGTGGCGTTGACGGGTCCTTACATTTTTTTAAAATGAATAAAGTAATCCAGGATGTTAATTTCGGAATGAATGAATCAGGCTGTAGTTATTTCTCCTTTACCCTTCAAGGAAAAATGCAGGCAACAGAGTTGTCATCTGGTGCCAAGGAATTGATTGTCTCTTTGAGAAAATAGATGTTTTAAATTACTTGACCATTAATAATCAAGCCAAGGCAGTTTGACACAATAGTCATTCAGATGCCCTCGAATAAAAAGTGCTAGAGATTTCAAATATCAGCCGTTAAAAAATCAATCCTAGGCGGCGGAGGCATACTCTTTAAAGCAACGCAGTATTTTAATATTCGGTTAATAGCCAGTCGTTCCTCTATTTGACGCCCTCTAATAAAAAGTGCTAGAAATTTTACATGTCAGCCGTTAAAAAATCAAGGCTGTCTGAGCCAGCACTTTCTTTAAAGAAACATACTCTACCGGCGAGTTCCTTGATTTTAGGCTGACATGTAAAATTTCATCCGCCGCGGCGGATTGATTTTTTTTGTTACTTTTTTGCATCAAGGCAAAAAAGTAAAAGCACTCTATTCCAAAGGAAATTTCAAGCCTAAATACCTAATTTATTTTATTAAAAAGTAAGACGAATTTCAAGGATATTAATCATATAACAGATTATCTGGAAATTCATCTTGATTAAAAGCTTTACCAAATAGAGGCTTAAGCTTTAAGAGCAGCAACAATTAAGAAATTAATCCTTTTTGTTTTCAAGAGTAAATCCAAAAGTAGTACCTACATCGCTTGTACTTCTTACATGTATCGTTTGCTCATGCGCTTCAATAATGTGTTTGCAGATGGCTAGCCCTAATCCACTTCCACCTACTTTTCTGCTTCTAGCCAAATCTGTTCTATAAAATCTTTCAAAAATCCTACCAATATGCTCTTCTGCAATGCCTGACCCGTCATCACTAATTTCTATTAAAATCGTTCTTCCATCCATTTTATAAACACTGGCTTCGACCAAGCCATTCGCTTTTCCATATTTATAGCTATTGTCAATCAAATTTGTTAATACTTGTCGTATTTTTTCTTTGTCTGCAAATACGGTAAGGGCTACTTCGCAGCCCTTTTTAATAGCCATTTTTATTTGTTTATCTTCTGCTTTAATGGAAAGTGATTCATACACCTCCTTTACTAGATCTTGAATAACAAAATTACTTTTATCCAATAGTAATTCTCCCCTTTCAAGTTTTGAAATTTCATCGAGGTCGTCAACTAGATTCACTAGTCGATCAATATTTCGGGAAGTGCTATTTAGAAATTTTTTATTTACATCCGGATTGTCAAGGGCTCCATTAAGTAAGGTATCTACATATCCTTGAATTGCGAAAATCGGCGTTTTAAATTCGTGAGAAAGATTTTGAAGAAATTCTTTTCGATAGGCCTCATTTTGTTGTAATACTTCAATTTCTGCTTTTCGTTGATAAGCCCATTTTTCCACGTCTTCTCTTACCTCATCAATACTTTTTTGTGGTAAAATATTTTTGTAGTAAAATTCCTCTCTCTTACTAGCTTTCGTTTGATAAATTAATTTGTAAATCAGTTTTATCTTCCGATATACAAAACTTTGTACCATAAATAGTATCAAACCATAGCAGGCTATAAAAATAACAACCAAACAAACAAGCGGTATCCACCAAGAGGGTTGAACAAAAAAACTTGCTATAGAAAAGGGTAAAGAAATAATTAAAGCGGTGGTGGCTGATAATTGCTGCGGGGAAAGATTTTTTTGTGAAAACATCTTTTGTCCTAATTAAAATTTCATGGAATAAGTAAAGGTTGTCTTACGAATATAAGCAACAATTCATTAATTGCTTTGTCAATTTGGACTATAATTCAAATTTGTAGCCCACCCCTTTAACCGTAGTAATGCAATCTAGGTTTAGTTTTTGGCGAATTTTTCGGATATGAACATCGATGGTACGGTCACCAACTATTACTTCGGTTCCCCATACCTGATTGAGGATTTCGTTTCTTAAGAAAACCTTACCTGGCTTAGAAGCCAATAAACTCAGCAATTCAAATTCTTTTCTTGCTAAAATAATATCATCTCCTTTATAATTGATGAGATAACTTTCTTTATTAATAATCAAATCGCCATGCTTAACAATTGATTCATTTTCTTTCTTGAGCCTTCTAAAGAGAGCGATTACTTTGCTAATTAAAATTTTTGGTCGAATAGGCTTGGTAAGATAATCGTCTGCACCAGACTCTAAACCGCGGATTTCAGTCCCTTCATCACTAAGGGCAGAGAGGAAAATAATCAAGGTTTCTTTAAGGGCAGGGTGCGTACGAAGAATGTTACAGGTTTCTATGCCAGTTTTGCCAGGCATCATCACATCCAAAATAATTAAGTCAGGGAGGTGTTTTTTAGCTAGCTCTATCGCTTCATCACCATTTTTTGCAGTGATTACTTCAAAGCCTTCTGCTGCTAAATTAAATTGAATTATTTCCAGAATATCTGGCTCGTCATCAGCAATTAATATTTTTTTAGGGCTGCTCATATGTTATTGTCTGTGCAAAAGTAGGCTAACACTTCAATCATTGTGTCAGCCTGAAGCCTTTACTGTATTATCAAATTGTTAAGGCATTCTGTTTCAAAATAATCCAAAAATATCTTTTTTGTTAGTTAATTACCATGCAAAATGCCATCAATTTTGAGAAGCTTTTAGATAAGGTTCTTAAAACCATCAGATTTTTTTGGCATCTTTGCAGAAGATTTGAATATATGAAACAGTTTTTTCTTTATATACTTGTATTCTTTTGTTGGGGGAAAGTATTTGCTTCACCAGATTCAGTAATAATCCCACTCAATAGACAACTTTTTCATGATCGCATAGATAATGAACAATCATTAGCAGATAGGGAAGATGGCATTGCAGATGGAATGATCAGAGTGTCTAAGAATGAAGAAGTAAATCTTCAGGTAACGGACGCACTGATTAGAAGATTAAACGAATATCAATATTTGGTTGAAACCAATGATTCAATAGCTAATAACAATGAAAAAATAAGGCAACTTAACTTTATAGAATCTTTCATTAGAAATTTTAGAGTTTCAAGGAGACAACAAAAAGTAGATCCTTCTCTTGCCCCCTTATTGGTGGATGTATTTTTTAAGGCTTGGATGGCCAATTGGAAAGGCGCTAGTATATTTCCTTTTATAGCAGAAATGAGTTTTGAGGCAGGAGTAGTTTTAACTGAAGTGTTTCCTAAAAATAAAGGATATAAAGAAAGTAAAAACTGGTTGTTTATTAAATATTGCCATCTTCATCCTGATAAAATCCTTTCTCTTATAGGTCCTTATGCGAACGAATCTTTTGCAGACAGCTTGGTGGTGGTAGCTTGTAAAAATGATCCAGAGCAATTGTACAATTATGCTAATTCTACCAAATCTGAGGAGGGAAAGCTTATTCAGCGTAATACTAATCCCACAGTAAAGACTATTGTACAGATTACTAAGTTGGACAATGCGTTGTTATATTATCCATTTTTAGACAATCTTTTAACGAACAAGATTACGATTGGGGCAATTAAAAAAATTATTGGTGATGGGGAAATGAAGATGGATAGTATCGGATATTTTAAACTGTTAGTCAAAACAGAAAAGGCCTATTTCTACAGGCTAGGGGTTAAGAAAGACACACCGATTGCAATGTTTGGCGAAAATGGATTGCGGAAAATGTTGCAGCGAAAAGCTATTAAACATTTTATTACCCCTATTAATAATTTGCATGAGCAGAATAATTTAAACATCCGCATGCGGGCCATAGACCCTCTATCAGCGGAAGATCTTTATTATGTGATCGTGATGGGAGAGAGCGATATTTATACTTCAAGTTACAAACATAGTTTTGCTAGATTATTGCAGCGATTGGGAACTAAGCCTAGGGGAGACTCGCTGCTACTGAGTGTCAATATGGATTTCTTTAAAAAATTCATTAAGATGGCTGCTAATTTTAATCAGCTGGATACTTTTTTAAAAACAATGCCGGCTAATAATAGTACCACTTTGATGAAGGCTTTTGTTGCTAATTTGGATGATGGAAATAATTTAGAAGATGCGGTAGACGTGGCAGATAGCTATAGTAGCATCACGGATACTCTGCTACTTCAGAATATTTTAAAAAATGTTATTTCCAATGAGCAAAAGCGAATTAATCAAAACAATGTAAAAGGAAAAACGATTTATGGATTGCTTAAAACAATTTTTTTATCTGCCGCCAACAATACAATAGACCTTACTAGTCAGATAGGAATTCCATCTATTTATTCTCTTGACTATAAATATATTGCTGATGATAGCGGTCGAGTGATTGAGCAAGTATTTTTTTATGGCGACGAGGATGGAAAGATGTATTTCCCACAATTTATCAATTCTTTTTCTCCAAAGGAGTGGAAAATAAATTATCAAAAGGAATGGGTAGAAATTAAATCTCTAACCGGTAAAAAAGTATGGATTTATGCCAATCTGCCTTTAGATAACGATCAGAATTTAGATGACACTGCTCAAATTCACTTAGCGAAGTATCTTGCTAAAAATGATTTGGAGCCCGCAGTGGTCGTTCACAGAGGCCATAGTTATTGGCTGCCGCGCACAATAGACAGAATGGTTGGAGGTGCAAAAATCATTGTACTGGGTTCTTGTGGAGGCTACAAGAATTTGAGTCAAATTATTAGTACTAGCCCCGATGCTCATATAATTTCTACCAAGGAAATAGGTAAGGGGGATATTAATAGACCCATTCTTAATTACCTTAATCAGTCAATCGCCTCCGGAAAAATGTTGGTCTGGAAGGATATGTGGGGTTCCTTAACTAAGTTATTCTACAGTGATCGCAATAAGAGTGTGAGGGAAAGCTGGGATGATTACATTCCTCCCTATAAAAACCTGGGTGCTATTTTTATCAAAGCCTATAATAAAAAAATAGATGGAGGTTTATAGGTCTTTTCGATATGTTTCTATGGTTAGTACAACAGCCAATTTCTCAATACCTTTGTTGAATGACTGAACAGGTGAAAGATAAAAAAGTTTTCAATTTTTCTGTATTAAGAAGGGTATTTAAATTTGCTGTACCCTATAAAAGAAAGTTTTTTTGGTCTCTTTTTTTAGCCATTTTTTTGGCAATTATTTCTCCTATCCGGCCATGGCTTATTCAAATTACAATCAATAAGGGAATGCAGCCTGGAGCACAGGTTTGGTTTTTGAAAGGTGCTGCGCAGGTAATTATTGGCATTACAATTATACAGCTAGGTATTCTTTTAGTTGAAACAGTTTGCCGTTTTGTTTTTACTTTTTTTACCGCATCACTTGGACAAATGGTGGTAAAAGATATGCGGGTAGCGACTTATCAAAAGGTGATCAATTTAAATTTATCTCAATTTGACAAAACTCCTATTGGTACACTTACCACCAGAACGATCAATGACATTGAGTCGATCAATGATATTTTTAGCGATGGGTTAATTCCCATTATTGCTGATTTATTGTCAATCATAGCAGTGTTGAGTTATATGATTTATGTTGATTGGAGATTGACACTAATTTGTATGGCGCCCTTTCCGCTGCTGATCATTTCAACTTATTTTTTTAAAGAAAGTGTAAGTAGGTCTTTCACCCGCGTGCGCAATGCGGTGGCACAACTGAATGCATTTGTTCAAGAGCATATTACTGGTATGAGCATTGTGCAGGCCTTTGCTGCCGAAGACAGAGAATTCAAAAAATTCAATCACATAAACGAGGAGCATCGCGATGCTAACGTGCGCTCTATATTCGCCTACTCTGTTTTTTTCCCAATCGTTGAACTTATATTGGCTATTTCGCTAGGGTTGCTAGTATGGTGGGCAGGCGGTACCCAACGTCCAGAGGCAGCAGGTAATATCACTGCTTTTATTTTATGTCTCAATTTATTGTTTCGACCCCTGCGGGTGATTGCTGATAAATTCAATGTATTGCAAATGGGTATGATTGCTGGCGAGAGGGTTTTTAAATTAATGGACAATCAAGATTTTGTTCGTCCAAAGAATGGTAAAGAATTACCTACGCATTCACAAGCGATTTCAAAAGGAGCCTTATCTTTTAAAAATGTATGGTTTGCTTATCAAGAGCAGCAATATGTTTTAAAAGACATTTCTTTTTCTATTAACGCTGGTGAAACACTCGCCATTGTTGGTAATACCGGTAGTGGAAAAACTTCAATCATAAGTTTGTTGAATAGATTATACCACATCCAAAAGGGGCGAATTTCAATTGATGAAATTGATATTACTGACTTTGATCTTTTTTATTTAAGAAGTAAAATAGCAGTGGTTTTGCAAGATGTGTTTTTATTTAGTGGGTCTGTTTATGACAATGTAACCCTTCGTAATAGCGATATAAAAAAAGAGCAAGTTATAGAAGCTGCTCAATTAATAGGAATACACGATTTCATTTTGCAGTTGCCAGGAGGCTATGATTACAATGTGATGGAAAGAGGAGCAACGCTCTCTTTGGGCCAGCGACAATTGTTATCATTTGTAAGAGCATTACTTTATGACCCCGCAATTTTAATTTTAGATGAAGCTACCTCCTCGGTAGATACAGAGAGTGAACAGTTGATTCAGCAGGCCATAGACAAATTAATAACAGGAAGAACATCTATAATTATTGCACATCGGCTTAGTACAATTCGAAAAGCCAATAAGATCATTGTGCTTGAGAAGGGAGAAATAAAGGAGTTTGGATCTCATGAAGAGCTTATGAAACAAAAGGGGGTTTATTACCAGCTACATCAAATGCAGTTTGAAAAACAAGCGATTGCCTAAGCTGACATTTTAAAAACCATTATTCAGGCCATCCCATTGTCAATAAAAGTAATCATTCGTCTAAAAGACCTAATCCAAAGGCTTAAATGATAAAGATTCCCCCATTCTGAAAGGGGTGTTTTTGATGAATCCAAAATTTGTCAAAATTCAGGTTAAAAAAGCCACTTTTCCTTCCCCAATTATTCAATATTCTCCTATCTTTGCGCCAAATTTCGGGAAAGATATGGCCACAAATAGCATTAAATCATTACTGGTAGCGGTTTTAAGTACAATTTTAATATGCTACTCCTTTGAAGCAAGCGCACAACATGAAGCAACCAAGGGTGCCGAAGAGCATGCTGCTCCTAAAAAAGAAGGTTTTAATGCAAAAGAAGTCATATTTGAGCATATCATGGACGCCCATGAATTTCACTTCATAAACTATAAAGGTAGCGACGGAGAACTTCACCCTGTTTCTATTCCGTTACCTGTATTTTTATACTCACCCCAAAATGGATTTTCTGTTTTTATGTCTTCCGCTTTTGAGCATGGACATAAAGAAGTGAAAGGCTACAAATTGGAAGAAGGTAAGATATTACCAGTAGAGGCGGGTGTAAAAGTTTTGGATTTATCCCCTACAAGAAATGTAGTTCAGATGATTTTGGCATTGGCATTTTTGGTTTGGTTAATGATCAGCGTAGCTAAAACCTATTCAAGTGGACAAGGAGTTAGTTCAGCTCCTAAGGGGAAACAAAATCTAGTGGAAGTTTTAGTTGCCTTTGTAAGAGATGAGGTAGCTCGTCCTAATTTGCGCCACAAGGCCAATAAGTACCTTCCTTATTTACTAACAGTATTCTTCTTTATCTTAATAAACAATGTGATTGGATTAATTCCAGGTACAGCAAATGTTACTGGGAATATTGCGTTTACAATAGTTCTAGGGTTGATCTCATTTGTAGTGATTCTGTTTAGTTCAAACTCACATTATTGGGGACATATTTTTAATCCTCCTGGAGTACCAGGTTTTGTAAAACCAATTTTGGTATTAGTAGAATTTCTAAGTGTTTTCATTAAACCATTTGCTTTGATCATCAGGCTATTTGCTAATATGGTGGCAGGTCATATCATCATCATATGTTTAATTTCATTGATTTTTATATTTGCTCAAATACAACCTGCTTTGGGGTTTGCAGCATCTCCTGTTTCAATAGCATTTACCGTTTTTATATATTTTATTGAGGTGTTGGTAGCGTTTTTGCAGGCCTTTATTTTCACTGTGCTTACAGCAGTGTTTATCGGTCAGGCATTTGAAGGAGAGCATCATCATGAGGATGAACATGCACATGCTTAGTGAGTATTGATTGAATCTATGTTTATTTTTTAACCAGTATAAATTCACAATTATGGACTTTATTTTATTAGATGCATTAGCAAATGCAGGTGGTGCGGTAGGTGCAGGTCTTGCTGCTGTTGGAGCAGGTATCGGTATCGGACAGATTGGTAAAGGCGCTGTAGAAGCGATTGCCCGTCAACCGGAAGCCTCTAATGATATCCGTGCAAACATGATCCTAGCTGCGGCTTTGGTGGAAGGTGCTGCATTGTTCGCTATCATTATCGGATTTTTGGCAATGGTGTTATAATCACCACTACCTAAATCATTACTGCATCCAATGTACAGGACGGAGGATGCAGTATTATTGATTTTTTCAGTGATAAGATTTTCTTGATTGCAAATCTTATCACTGTCTTAAATATTCAGTTTTCGGAATTTATTATTTTTCAGTTTTAATTGTTTAAAAATGCAACTGTTAACCCCCGATTTAGGATTATTGATTTGGACATTATTGGCTTTTTTGATCGTGTTTTTTTTATTGAAAAAATTCGCTTGGCCTGCAATTATTAAAGGACTCTCTGACAGGGAGCAAAACATTGCTGACGCTATCGCTTCAGCAGAGAAAGTAAAACTTGAAATGTCTCAATTGAAAAATGACAATGAAGCATTTCTGATAAAAGCTCGTGAAGAAAGGGCATTGCTTTTAAAAGAGGCCAAAGAAATTAAAGACAAGATGATTAGCGATGCAAAAGAAGAAGCTAAAGCTCAGGCTGCTAAAATTGTTGCGGATGCACAGGTTACCATCAACCATCAGAAAATGGCAGCCATTACCGACCTTAAAAACCAGGTAGGCACTTTGGTGATCGAAGTAAGCGAAAAAATATTGCGTCGCGAACTAAGCAATAAAGCTGAACAAGAGCTTTACATTAAACAATTAGCATCAGAAGCGAAACTTAATTAGTAAATGAGCAAGTTCTGAAAAAGGCTTACTGCTAATTTCAAACTCGACAGTTTTCTAATTTTTAATTATTAAATTAAAATGACCAATCCACGTTTAGCAACCAGGTACGCAAAAAGCATCATTGATTTAGCCATTGAGCAAAAGCAATTAGATACGGTATATGGTGATATGAAATTTATTTTAAGGATCTGTAAAAGCAATCCAGATTTTTTAGCAGTTTTGCGAAGTCCTATTATTAAGCCAACCTCAAAGGGAAAGATAATAGAGTCTATCACAAAAGAAAGAGTAAGCATATTAACTTCTTCTTTCATCAAATTATTGGTAACCAAAACTAGAGAAACTAATTTACCTGAAATTGCGGCTGCTTTTGTCGATCAATATAATGTTATCAATAATATACATAAAGTAAAGATTACTACAGCAGTTCCGATGGGTGATGCTTTACAAAATACAATCCTCTCAAAAGTGAAGGAAGGCTACTCAACTGGTAATATTGACCTAGAAACAGTGGTGAATGAGTCTTTGATCGGGGGTTTCATTTTGGAAGCAGCTGGAAAATCGCTTGATGCAAGTGTTTTGAGGGATTTAAAAGATGTTAAAAAGCAGTTTTTGAACAACGATTATTTGCACAAAATTAGGTAGATAATAGGCTTTTTGCCTTTTCCAATTGATAAGCTCAATAGCCTCTGGCGTTCGTTTTAAGAATAGATAAAAACAGATTGGCCAGATAATTCCAATCGATTGGCTTCAATAAAAGTCCACATCAAACAATGTGGACTTTTTTCTTTTAAAAAACCCTTATTTTTTTGCCATTCTTACCCTCATCCATTACCTTTGCAGCCTTAAATGAAGGCTTTTGCTAAAAGCATCCATTAATGGGGTTTACAATTAAAATAAATTAGAATAAGAGAGGTAAACATTTTTTTAGCAGGGCACAAAACAAAACTCAATTTTTATGGTAGAAATTAAACCTGATGAGATTTCGGCGATACTTCGTCAACAACTTAGCAATTTTAATGCAGGTGCAAGCCTCGAAGAAGTAGGTACTGTGTTGCAAGTAGGTGATGGTATAGCTAGGGTATATGGATTAAACAATGTAAGAAGTGGAGAATTGGTGGAGTTTGATAATGGGGTAAAAGCAATTGCATTGAATCTAGAAGAAGATAATGTAGGGGTGGTATTGATGGGAGACAGTGGAGCCATTAAAGAAGGTGATAAAGTTAAGCGTACTGGACAGATCGCTTCTATTAAGGTAGGAGAAGGAATGAGCGGTCGTGTTATCAATACATTGGGTGAGCCAATAGATGGTAAAGGTCCATTAGTAGGCGAATTGTACGAAATGCCATTGGAGCGTAAAGCGCCAGGTGTTATCTTTCGTGAACCAGTAAAAGAGCCATTACAAACTGGTATCAAAGCAATCGATGCAATGATTCCAATTGGTCGTGGACAGAGAGAATTGGTAATTGGTGACCGTCAAACTGGTAAAACAGCAATTTGCGTAGATACCATCATTAATCAGAAAGAATTTTACGAAGCAGGCAAACCTGTATATTGTATTTATGTAGCAATTGGTCAAAAAGCAAGTACCATTGCAGGTATCATGAAAACATTGGAAGAGTATGGCGCAATGGCTTATACAACTATTGTAGCAGCTTCTGCATCTGATCCAGCTCCATTACAGTTCTATGCTCCTTTTGCTGGTGCTGCAATAGGTGAGTTTTTCCGTGATACCGGAAGGCCAGCATTGATCATTTATGATGATCTTTCTAAGCAGGCGGTAGCTTACCGTGAAGTGTCACTATTATTACGTCGCCCACCAGGCCGTGAGGCTTATCCTGGGGATGTATTCTATCTGCACAGTCGTTTATTGGAGAGAGCCGCTAAGGTAATTGCTAAAGATGACATCGCTAAACAAATGAATGATTTACCCGAGTCTATCCGTCATCTTGTTAAAGGTGGAGGTTCATTGACTGCAATGCCGGTTATTGAAACTCAAGCTGGAGACGTTTCTGCCTATATTCCTACCAACGTAATCTCTATTACTGACGGACAAATTTTCTTGGAGGGTAACTTGTTTAACGCAGGTATCCGCCCAGCTATCAACGTAGGTATTTCGGTTAGCCGTGTGGGTGGTAATGCTCAGATCAAATCAATGAAAAAAGTAGCTGGTACTTTAAAGCTAGACCAAGCACTTTACAGAGAGCTAGAAGCTTTCTCTAAATTCGGAGGTGATTTGGATGCAGCTACTAAAAATGTAATTGATAAAGGTGCAAGAAACGTTGAAATCCTAAAACAATTACAGTATTCACCTATGCCTGTTGAAAAACAAGTTGCGATGATTTATTTAGGTACGCAAGGTTTATTGAAAGAAGTTGCAGTAAAAAATGTGAAAGCTTTTGAAGAGCATTTTTTAATGGAAATGGAAAGTAAGCACGCTGATTTACTGGCTGAATTTAAAAAAGGTAATTTGCCTGAGGAGGGTCTGAAAAAAATGATTGAAATGGCAAAGGGCTTGATGGCTCAGTATAAATAAATTAAGGTATATAATTTTTTTAAAAGCTCCCCATCTGAATTTGGGGAGCTTTTTTGTTTTATCAACTTTGGATATTAGTTGATCCTCAAAAAGTTCTAAGCGCTTATTCGATAAAGCTTTTTATCAAAATGGAGTCTGTAATATATTACTGTAATTTCTTTTGGAATAGATTGCTTTTACTTTTTTGCCTTGATGCAAAAAAGTAACAAAAAAAATCAATCCTGCGAATAAAAAGGCTGAAATTTGAAATGTCAGCCTAAAATCAAGGAACTCGCGAGTAGAGTTTGTTTCTTTAAAGGAAGTGCCCGCTCAGACAGCCTTGATTTTTTAACGGCTGACATTTCAAATTTCTAGCACTTTTTATTCGAGGGCGTCAAACAGAGGATCGACTTGCTATTAATGCGATATTAAAAACACTGCGTTACTTTAAAAGGATTGATATTTTAACGGCTGACAGTTAAAATTTCTAGCACTTTTTATTCG
>CAMBTV010000072.1 GCA_945870835.1 Chitinophaga pinensis | reverse complement strand
GTATCAATCTTGAATTATAAATTTACACCGATTGACTTAGCCGCAATCCACCCTGTAGTCCATGCATTTTGAAAATTGAACCCTCCTGTTACACCATCTACATTTAAAACTTCACCAGCAAAAAATAAATTGGGTAAAATTTTACTTTGCATACTTGCATGGTCTACTTCATCCAATGAAATTCCTCCTGAGGTAACAAACTCTTCTTTAAAAGTTGTTTTGCCATTTACACTAAACTCTTGGACACAAATATTTTTGATTAGTTTGTTTTGCTCCTTAGCTGGAAGGTCGGCCCAACGAATATTTTCGTCTACACCCGACTGTTGTAAAAGATAATCCCATAAACGTTGGGGCAATAAAAATGGATTTCGATTGCTGATTTTTTGTGCCGCTATATCAAAACGGACCTGCTGAAATTTATCCTTCAATGTTTGCTCGTTGTAAGCAGGTAACCAATTAATGACAATGCCAAATTGCCAATTTTTAACCGCTAAATCTCTGGCTCCCCATGCAGATAATTTTAATATCGCAGGACCACTCATTCCCCAATGCGTAATTAGCAAAGGCCCTTCCTCCAATAATTTGCTTCCCACTAGTTTCACCTGAACCTTTTCTACAGTAATTCCCATGAGAGCAGTAATTGGATTACCTGGCATATTAAAAGTGAACAATGACGGAACGGGAGCCTCAATAGAATGGCCTATTTTTTGCAGCCATTCAAACTGTGTTGACTTAGGATATCCTCCACTCGCAATACATAAAAAATCAGTTTCTAATATTGAACTGTTAGAAAATAAAAGATGGAAGCCACTGTCTTTTTTTGTGATCTCCTTAACCTCCCTATTCATCAATATACTAACTCCATATCGATTCGCTTCCTGCATCAAACAGTCTATAATCGTTTGAGAACTATTAGATAAAGGAAACATTCTGCCATCAGATTCTGTTTTAATCTCTACACCCCTTTCTTTAAACCAAGCAATGGTGTCGGTTGTAAAAAAATGATGAAAAGCCTTTTTTAAAAAACTAGCACCACGGGGATACTTTTTTATCATCTCTGCAATGCTAAAACAAGCATGGGTAACATTGCAACGGCCGCCTCCACTAATACGAACCTTACTTAATAGATGACTGGATTTTTCTATCAACATCACCTCTAAAGAAGGATATAATCTAGCAGCATTAACCGCACAGAAAAATCCTGCTGCTCCACCGCCAATAACTACTAAACGTTTTTTTATCATGAGAATCTTACTGTATAAAGTAGAATTGATAAAGTATAAAGAGAGAAAAATGTAGACTATAAAAAATGAAGTCTCTAATTTGCAAAAAAAGCCGAAACCTAAATTAAATTAATAATCAGAGAATAAATAAGGGTTCTCTTTTTCAGCAACCTCAATCTCAACAAAGGAAGATAACACATCGGCTTTACCTCGCTGAACACAAATAGTATGTTCGTAATGAGCAGATGGTTGCGCATCTTCTGTTCGAATTGTCCAGCCATCCTTGTCATGGAAAATATTCTTCGTGCCTAAATTAATCATAGGTTCAATCGCAATCACCATCCCCTCTTTTAACTTTGCTCCTGTTCCTCTTTTTCCATAATTAGGTACCTGCGGTTCTTCGTGTAAATGTCTTCCAATTCCATGGCCTACCAACTCTCTCACTACCCCATAACCATTTTCCTTTTCTGTAGCAAATTGTACAGCAAAAGAAATATCGCCTACCCTATTTCCGTGAGTAGCTTTTTCAATTCCTTTTAACAGAGAAGATTTAGTAACGCTAAGCAACTGTTTAACCTCCGTTGTAATCTCATTCAGTGCAAAAGTATACGCACTATCACCATGAAAATTATTTTTAAATACTCCGATATCAACGGAAACAATATCTCCTTCCTTTAAAATACCCTTTGTTGGAAATCCGTGTACCACAGCATCATTTACTGAAATACAACATGCAAATGGGAAATCTTGGTAACCTTTAAAAGAAGGCGTTGCTCCATGATCGCGAATAAATTGTTCAGCAATTTTATCTAACTCCAAAGTCGAAATTCCAGGGCGAATTATTTTGGCTACTTCAGCCAAAGTTTTACTAACTAACAAACTACTCTCCCTCATTAATTCTATCTCGGCCTTCGACTTGTAGTGGATCATAATAAAACAAATTTAAAAATAAACCCCGACTTTTTACGTCGGGGTTTAAAAAATTTATACTAAAATTGACTTTTATAAAAGAATGATTCTTCAATCAAAACTAAAAAGCAAAGTAATTAAATTGCTGACGTGGTAGCTTGTCGACCCTGAATTCTACCAGTATTCATCAACCCATCATACTGTCGCATCAATAGCTGAGTCTCTATTTGCTGCAAAGTATCTAAAATAACTCCCACCATAATCAACAATGAAGTACCGCCATAAAAACTTGCAAAACCTTGTTGAGTATTAAATACCAATTGAAAAATACCCGGTAAAATACCTACGAATGCTAGTAAAACAGCACCTGGTAAAGTAATTCTATCCATAATGGTTCCGATATAATCAGCTGTTGGTTGACCAGGTTTTACACCAGGTATGAAACCATTGCTGCGCTTCAGATCTTCAGCCATTTGCTTTGGATTAAAGATTAATGCGGTGTAAAGAAAAGTAAAGGCTATCACACATGTTGAGTAAACGATCATGTAAACAACATTGGTATGATCTGTAAAGTATTTGGCCCATCCACCACCAGTGAAACCAGAAAATATAGTTGGTAAAAACAAAATCGCCTGCGCAAAGATGATTGGCATAACACCAGAAGCATTTACTTTTAATGGTAAAAAGTTTCTAGCCCCTCCAAATTGTCTATTGCCAACAATTTGCTTTGCATAATTCACAGGTACTCTTCTGGTTCCTTGAATTAGCATAATCAAACCCATAATAATAGAAATTAAAAAAGCAATTTCTATCAAAAATATTAGTAACCCACCACCACCACGAGTAGCACGAGAAGTCCATTCTTGAAGAAATGACTCAGGAAGTCTAGCTAAAATTCCCATCATAATAATGATAGAAGTTCCATTGCCCAATCCCTTATCAGTAATTTTTTCACCCAACCACATTACAAATAAAGTTCCCACTGTAAGAATCACCACAGTAGACACTACAAAATAGGCACTAAAAGAAGGGATTAAAGCTTCGACATTGCCTGGACTTTTAAGATAACCAATGTATGCAGCCGCTTGAAAAGCAGTAACAACAACTGTTAGATAACGAGTCCATTGGTTGATTTTTTTTCTTCCACTGTCTCCTTCCTTCTGTACTTTTTGCATCTGAGGAACCAGAATAGTCATCAACTGCATAAAAATAGAAGCGGAGATATAAGGCATAATACCCAAGGCAAAAATGGAAGCTTTAGAAAATGCTCCTCCTACAAATGCGTCCAACAAGCCTAACATACCACCCTTGGTGCTTTCGGTTAAATTGGCCAATTTATTTGGATCAATACCAGGAAGTACAATAAATGAACCAACACGGTAAATAAAAATCAACAATAAAGTGAATAATATTTTATTCCGTAGCTCTTCAATGCTCCAGATGTTTTTTAGTGTTTTGATGAACTTCTTCACAGACTTGAAAAGATTTAAATGTTTGCGTTAAACTAAAAAAGACGCTTTTCATACCGGCCCATAAATGGCAAGCAGGATTGCGTCTGTAAATATCGGAAAATTATTTAACTATTTCAACTGAACCTCCAGCCGCTTCGATAGCAGCCTTGGCGGTAGCACTCACAGCATTTACTTTAAAGCTGAATTTGCCTTTTAATTCTCCTACACCTAAAATTTTCACATTGTCATTCTGGTTGATTAGACCATTAATGTACAAATTCTCCAATGTAAACTCAGAAATGCTATATTTTTCAGCATAATGATCTACTTGACCAATATTAATAACCTTGTATTCTACTCTATTGATATTTTTAAATCCACGCTTTGGAACACGGCGTTGAATAGGCATCTGACCACCTTCAAAACCCATTTTACTCTTATAACCCGCACGACTTTGACCACCTTTATTACCTTTGGTAGATGTTCCACCTTTACCACTTGCTTCACCACGTCCAATACGTTTAGCTTTATGTGTAGCTCCTTTGGCTGGTCTTAAATTATGTAATTTCATATTAACTTGATTTTGTACTTACGGGGTATCACCCCTCGCAATTAAATTGATAATTATTTAGTTGGTCATCTTTAGGATAAAATAAACTTCAATTATAAAGTATTATTGATTACCCTTTTTCGTTAACCAAAATGTTTATGCTAACTCTTCTACTTTAATAAGATGATTCACTTTACGAACCATTCCTAAAATTTGAGGAGTTCCCATTACTTCAACAGAAGCGTTCATTTTGTTTAAACCTAAAGCTACCATAGTTCTCTTCTGGCGTTCAGGCCGGTCGATTACACTTTTAACTTGTGTTACTTTTATCTTTTTCATGCCAATGGGCCCCGAAGGGAATTTTATTATTATTTATTAAAGAATATTATTTTCAATCTGACAAGGTCAAAACTGGAAAACAATTATCCGTTGAATACTTTCTTAAGAGAAATTTGACGAATTTTTGCAACCGAAATCGGCTCACGTAAGGTAGCTAAAGCTTTTACAGTTGCCTTCACCACGTTGTGTGGATTAGCAGAACCAAGACTCTTTGCCAAAACATCCGTAATACCAGCTGCTTCTAACACTGCTCTCATACTTCCTCCAGCGATAACACCCGTTCCATGAGCGGCAGGCTTAATGAACACTTTCGCAGCGCCTTCTTTTGCTAACTGATCATGTGGTATAGTACCATGCATTACTGGAACTTTTATCAAATTCTTTTTTGCATCTTCAATACCCTTGGTGATGGCTTCCTGAACCTCTTTAGCTTTACCTAAACCTTGTCCAACAATACCTGCACCATTGCCTACTACCACTAATGCAGAAAAACTAAAGGCACGACCACCTTTGGTTGTTTTTACAACACGGTTAATAGATACTACTTTTTCTTTTAACTCGAGGTCTCCCGCTTTAACTCTGTTATCGTTTGCTTTTAACATGTATAGTTCTTATTAGAAAATTTAAAATTAAAATTGCAATCCACCCTCTCTTGCACCTTCAGCTACTGCCTTTACACGGCCATGATAAATATATCCACTCCTATCAAAAACAACAGTAGTAAGTCCTAATTCAGAAGCTTTTCTAGCAATTGCATTTCCAACCAATTTGCTTTTTTCTGTCTTATTAACTTTTTGAGCAAGTATGTCTTTATCCCTTGAAGAAACCGATGCAAGAGTAAGACCATTGTCATCATTGATCAATTGCGCATAAATTTCAGCATTGCTTCTGAAAACACTTAACCTTGGTTTAGCAGCAACCCCGTTAACCTTTTTACGGATACGGAATTTAATTTTTTGCCTTGCACTTGATTTGTTATTCATATTCTTATTTTTTGACCCAAACACCATTCGGTGATGGAATACTTAATTTGTTAATTTCTGTTAGCGCTTTATTTTCTTTTAAAAGTGGTATTATTTACCAGCTGACTTACCAGCTTTTCTTCTTAATACTTCACCCTTAAATTTAACACCCTTTCCTTTGTATGGTTCAGGCTTACGTAATCCACGTATTTTAGCACAAACCTGTCCAAGTAATTGCTTATCTACACTTCCTAAAGAAATAATAGGATTTTGCCCTTTTTCTTGGGTAGTAGCTACTGTTAATTCTTTTGGAATTTCAAAAATGATATTATGAGAATAACCTAAAGCAAGATCCAAGATATTACCCTGACAAGCTGCCTTAAAACCTACCCCTACTAATTCTAATTGTTTGGTATAACCTTCTGTAACACCCTTTACCATATTACTAACCAGTGAACGGTATAAACCATGCATCGCTTTGTGACGGATTTGATCGGTTGGACGAAGTATTTCAAGTGATCCCTCTTTCAAGTCAAACTTAATATCACGATCTACTGCTTGATTTAATTCTCCTTTAGGACCTTTAACTGTAATTACGTTATCGGTACTTATCTTGATAGTAACTCCTGATGGAAATTCTACCGGTTTCTTTCCTATTCTAGACATAGTCGATTGTTAAATTTATTTTTAAAATTGAAATGTGTTCAGCCACGACTTAGGCTTAATAAACAAATCATGTATTTTTTACTTCTAAAAGAAGTCAATTACTAGTAAATATTACACAAAACTTCACCACCTACATTCTGGGACTTAGCTTCTTTATCAGTCATCACTCCCTTAGAGGTTGAAACAATTGAAATTCCAAGACCATTCTTTACACGCTTAAAATCTTCTGGCTTTGCGTAAGTACGTAAACCTGGACGAGATACTCTTTCTAAACTCTGTATAACAGGTAATTTGGTGTTAGCATCATATTTTAATGCGATTTTAATAAGGCCTTGTTTGCTATCATCTTCAAATTTATACTTAAGGATATAACCCTTATCGTACAAAATCTCAGTCATGCGCTTCTTTAAATTGGAAGCAGGTATTTCAACGATACGATGATTGGCCATTTGGGCGTTACGTATTCTTGTTAGAAAATCTGCTATCGGATCAGTAACCATTGTTATTTCAATTAGTTGATTAATAAATATTTCAATGCGATATCCTGTGATATCAAAATTTGATATTCCATAGGATTGAAATGGTTTTAGAATTACCCACCAACCCTTATCGAATTACCAGCTTGCTTTAGTTACACCAGGTATTTTACCTTCTAGAGCCATGTCTCTAAACATATTTCTAGATAGCGCAAAATGTCTCATATAACCTCTAGGGCGACCAGTAATCTGGCAACGATTTTTTAACCTTACAGGTGATGCGTTCTTTGGAAGTAAGTCCAATGCAGCATAATCACCGGCTGCTTTTAAAGTAGCCCTTTTTTCGGCATATTTAGCGACCATTACTTCGCGCTTTCTTTGCCTGGCTTCAATTGATTTTTTTGCCATGTTATATTATGTATTTACTTTTTAGCGTTTTTAAATGGCATTCCCAATTCTTTCAATAACTCGTATGCCTCTTCATTGGTTCCTGCAGTAGTCACAAAAGTGATATCCATACCTGTAATTTTATTTACCTTATCAATATCAATTTCAGGAAAAATGATCTGCTCTGTAATACCCAAGGTGTAGTTTCCACGACCATCGAATGACTTGTCGTTGATACCTTTGAAATCACGTACACGTGGCAATGAAACTGAAACGAAACGATCCAGGAATTCAAACATCTTTACTCCACGAAGTGTAACTCTAGCACCAATTGGCATCGCTTTACGCAACTTAAAGTTGGAAATATCTTTCTTACTCATAGTAGCTACTGCTTTTTGACCAGTTATCGTTGATAACTCCTCTATAGCAATGTCAACTAATTTTTTATCGGCAACAGCACCATTTACACCACGATTCAAACAAATCTTGGATAATTTAGGAGCTTGCATTACGGTTTTATAACCGAATTTTTTCATTAAAGCAGGTACCACGTCTTTGGTGTACTTGTCTGCTAATCTTGGAGTGTAAGTTGTTGTACTCATTATTTTATAACCTCCCCTGATTTTTTAGATATTCTAATTAATTTACCTTCTTCTCTGCTAAGTTTAACTTTAGTAGGTCCGCCAGTTTTTGCATCCCAAAGCATTACGTTGGATATAGCGATAGGCGCCTCGATTTTAACGATACCACCTTTGGTGTTTTGTGAGGTTGGTTTAGTATGCTTGGTTACGATGTTAACACCTTCTACCAACACACGTTGCTTTTCCAAAATCACTTCCAACACTTTACGAGGCTTCTTAAGATCCTTGTCTTCGCCAGTAATAACGACTACGTTATCACCTTTTTTAATGTTGAACTTGGGTTTAAATCTTGTACTCATTTTATTATTGCGCCCTTCGGCTTTTTTTCTTATTGAAACAAATATGTCAAACCAATTTGAACAGTGCTATTTTCACTCTTCACAATTGACCATTCACTTACAGTACTTCAGGAGCAAGTGAAATAATTTTCATATAACCTTTATCACGCAACTCTCTAGCAACTGGGCCAAAAATACGTGTGCCTCTCGGCTCATCTGAATTGTTTAACAACACTACTGCATTGTCATCAAAACGGATATAAGAACCATCCTTACGACGTAACTTATTTACTGTCCTTACAATAACAGCTTTGCTTACAGTTCCCTTCTTGATACCACCATTAGGGGTTGCATCTTTTACAGTAACTACAATTTTGTCGCCAATTTTTGCATAATCTTGTCCAGAGTTACCCAATACACGAATACACAACACTTGTTTAGCTCCACTGTTATCTGCTACGTTCAATCTGCTTTCTTGCTGAATCATTTTTTTTAGCTTTTAGCTTAATGCTGTTTTTTTTAAACAACGAATGTATTTTAAATCCTTTCCAACCACTATTGCTAAATGCAAATAGCACTTGCATTGATTATTTTACTTTTTCAATTACTTCCACTAGTCTCCAGCGTTTTGTCTTACTGATCGGACGAGTTTCCATGATCCTTACAGTATCTCCAATACTACACTCATTCTTTTCATCATGCGCGTGGAATTTGGTAGACTTCTTTACGAATTTACCATAAAGCGGATGCTTTACTTTTCTTTCAACCTTCACGGTGATAGACTTATCACCCTTATTACTGGTAACTACTCCAGCTTTGGTTTTACGCAAGTTTCTTTCAACTGTTGTTACTACTTCGCTCATTGTTGCAAAATTTATGGTTTTTTATAAACCTAGTTCTAGACTTCTTAATGCTGTTTTCAAACGGGCAATATCTCTGCGTAATAAACGCATGCTTACCGGATTCTCCAAAGGAGTAATCGTATGAGCAAAAGATACTTTTTTTAGACGCAATTCATCTTCAGCGATCTTAGCTTTCAATTCATCCTTGCCTAATCCTTTAATACTCGTTGAAAAATCTACTTTCTTTGACATTATATTCTAATTTGAAAATTTGAAAATTTGAAAACCAGAAAGTTGATCATAAAACTGAACTACCCTTCCAATTCTCTCATTTACTCATTATGCTTGATAATCTCTTCTTACAATAAACTTAACTGCAATTGGTAATTTTTGAGCAGCTAATTCAAATGCTTCTTTAGCAGTTTGCAATGAAACACCATCTGCCTCAAATAAAATGCGACCTGGTTCAACTACTGCAGCCCAATATTCAGGGTTACCTTTACCTTTACCCATTCTCACCTCAGCTGGCTTTTTAGTGATTGGCTTATCAGGGAAAATTCTAATCCAAACATTTCCTTCCCTTTTCATGTGACGCGTCATTGCCTGACGAGCACTTTCAATCTGCCTGTTTGTTAACCAAATAGGTTCTAGTGCCTTCAAACCAAATGAACCAAACGCAATGGTAGTACCCCTTTTTGCTGTTTCTCTGATTCGGCCTTTCTGTGCCTTTCTATGTTTTGCTCTTTTCGGTTGTAACATTTCTAATAATTTGAAAATTCTCAATTCCGTATCTTCTCTCTCGAGTCGATACGTTATTTTCTCATTGGTTAAATTAATTATCTTCTTCCACCTGCGCCTGCAGCTCCACCACTACGGCCACCACCGCCTCCACCTCTTCTATCTCCACCTGCGCCACCGCCACCGCGTCTGTCATCTCTTCTGTCTCCACCACCGCGGTTCTCAAATCCACCTCTTTCTGGAGCACCCTCTTTTCCACCACCTGCTAAAATATTAGGATTAAGATCTCTTTTCGCTAAAACTTCCCCCTTACAAATCCATACCTTAATACCAATCTTTCCGTACACAGTTTGAGCAAAAACATTCGCGTAATCAATATCCATACGCAACGTATGCAATGGAGTTCTACCTTGTTTGATTTCCTCACTACGAGCAATTTCAGCACCACCTAAGCGACCACCTACTCTCACCTTAATTCCTTCAGCGCCCATTCTTAGTGCTGAAGCAATTGACATTTTAACTGCACGCTTAAAGTTGATCCTTCCTTCCAACTGACGAGCAATTGTATCTGCTACAATTTGTGCATCTAGTTCAGGACGACGGATTTCCAATATATTAATTTGAACATCCTCTTTACCAGTCAATTTCTTTAACTCTTCCTTAATTCTATCAACCTCTCCACCGCCTTTACCAATAATGATACCTGGCTTAGAAGTATGGATAGTAACAATCAATTTGTTAAGCGTACGCTCAATTACGATTTTAGATATGCCACCTTTGTTGATACGAGCATTCAAATAAGTTCTGATCTTATGATCTTCAATTAGTTTGTTGCCATAATCTTTTTTGTGTGCATACCAATTACTGTCCCATCCACGGATGATTCCTAGTCTGATACCAATCGGATTTGTTTTCTGACCCATATTGTTGATTAATTCGTTTTAATTAATTGATTAACTTTTGCTATCTACGATTAAGGTTACATGATTGCTACGTTTGCGAACACGGTATCCACGACCTTGCGGTGCAGGACGCATACGCTTGATAACTCTTCCACAATCCACCATGATGGTCTTTACCACCAATTTGGCATCTTCTGCTTTTGCACCCGTATTCTTTTGCTCCCAATTATTGATCGCACTTTTTAATAGTTTGAATAAGGGTTCAGACGGATGTTTTGTACTGAATTGTAAAACTCCTAAAGCCTTTTCCACTTCCATTCCACGAATCAAATCAACCAATAAACGCATTTTACGTGGTGATGTTGGATAATCGTTAAGTTTAGCTACTGCTTCCATTTTTTAAATGTATTTGTTGTTTGTAGTCTATTGTTTGCCGTTGAAAATTTTTCAATTCCAAACGCTAAACTATCAACTACTTATTAAGATATCTTTTTACTTGAGTGACCTCTAAAATTTCTTGTAGGTGCAAATTCACCTAATTTATGACCTACCATAAACTCTGTAACATAAACAGGAATAAATTTATTTCCATTATGAACAGCAAAAGTATGTCCTACGAAATCTGGCGTTATTGTAGAACGACGACTCCATGTTTTAACTACCCCTTTTTTGTTTTTTCCTTCATTGATAGCTGCAACCTTTTCTTCCAAATTTGCATCTACATAAGGACCTTTTTTTACCGAACGAGCCATAGTGTTATTTTTTTTGTTGATTCCCCCAACTTGTCATCGGAGTATTTTAACAATGATTAAATTATTTATTGCTTATTTTCTTTCCGTTTCTTCTCTGAATAATCATCTTATCAGAACCTTTACCCCTTGTACGAGTAACCTGTCCTTTAGCATACTTACCTGTACGGCTACGAGGATGACCTCCTGATGCTCTACCTTCACCACCTCCCATCGGATGATCCACTGGATTCATCGCAACAGCTCTAGTTCTTGGTCTAACACCTTTCCATCTATTTCTACCTGCCTTACCTGCACTCTCCAAATTATGATCACTATTGCTTACCACACCTACGGTTGCATAGCAATTGATTAATACTTTTCTCAACTCACCACTTGGCATTTTTAAAATACCATATTTTTCTTCCTTGTTCGATAACTGAGCACTTCCTCCAGCACTACGAACTAATTTTCCACCCTGGCCTGGTTGCATTTCAATATTATGAACCATGGTACCCAATGGCATGAACTTTAATTGTAAAGCATTTCCTAATTCTGGTGCAACATCGTCGCCACTTAAAACAGTAGCACCTACTTGTAAACCATTAGGAGCAATGATATAACGCTTTTCACCATCTACATAATTCAACAAAGCAATAAATGCAGTACGGTTTGGATCATACTCAATGCTCTTTACTACAGCAGGGATATTTTTCTTGTCCCTTTTAAAATCAATTAAACGATACATGGTTTTATTTCCACCACCCATATAACGCATTGATCTTCTACCTTGAGAATTACGACCAGCCGTGTTTTTTTGCGGCTCAAGCAAAGATTTTTCTGGAATATTGGTAGTAATTTCTGCATACGCATTGCCAATTCTCCATCTTGTACCTGCTGTGGTCGGTTTGTATTTTCTAAGTGCCATTTTTTATATTTTTATTCAACTTTTGCGGCAGCTGATGCCATTCGTTAATAATTAATTTTTGTGCGCTTTCGATCAGTACTAAATAGTTCCGTAAAGATCAATTGATTCTCCTTCTGCTACAGTAACATATGCTTTTTTCTTAGCAGGCTTTCTACCAGAAACTACACCGGCTTTGGTATTTCTTGATTTGGCCTTACCAGGCATTACCGCCGTGTTTACATCAATCACCTGTACACCATAAAATTGCTCTACAGCCTTTTTTATTTCAATCTTATTCGCTTTTCTGCCTACTATAAAAGCATAGCGATTCATTTTCTCTGTTTGCTTATTTATCTTTTCAGATAATACCGGCCTTACTAAAACTTCAGACAATTTCATGTCAATTAATTTGAAAATTTAAAAATTTGAAAATCTGAAAATTGAAACTGGATAAACCTATTCAATCAACGGATTGTCACATTTACTTTATGCTACTGCTTCTTCTTCCATGAAAATCTTCGCTACACTCTCAGTAAAAACTAGTACGCTAGCATTTACGATATCATAGGTATTTACATCGCTCAACAAAGTACCTTGTACAGAAGGTATATTTCTCAAGCTTAGGTAAACATTTTCACTGTCTTCCGGTAAAACAAACAATGTCTTTTTATCGCTAATATTTAGATTCTTTAAAATTCCAGCAAACTCCTTTGATTTTGGACTTTCCATCACTACATCTTCAATCACTACAATTGCGTTTTCTTTTGCTTTGTAACTCAATGCACTAATCTTAGCTAAATCTTTCACCTTACGGTTTAATTTAAAGTCATAGCTATGAGGCTTTGGTCCAAAAATAGAACCACCACCTTTATAAATAGGACTACGTAAGTTACCTTTACGAGCACCACCAGTACCTTTTTGTTTTACTA
>CAMBTV010000071.1 GCA_945870835.1 Chitinophaga pinensis | reverse complement strand
AAAATTTATTAATTTAAAAAAAAACAATAGCTTCAATTTTCAATTTCTCTTTTTTTATAGATTATAAAAAACAGTAAACTTAGTAGAGTATTTTTTTTATAGACTGAAAAATTAATCTATCCACAATCAATTAATTTTAGATTGCCATTGATACATTAAAATAAATAATAAAAACGTTTTAAAACTTGCTTATGTTTTCCGATCAAATTAAACTCAGTGTATTATACAAAATAACTAGCTTATTGTTAGGATTGTTTTGCTGGCAATTAATGATTGCTCAAAAAAAAATTGACCTTACCGACCTAAAGGAATTTAATAATGCGGGAGGTAACTGGCATATTGCAGGAAATGTAAAAGCAGATTTTACCAAAAATCATGACCTATCTTTTACGCCTGGCACTGGAATATTAGTGAATCTGCCTAACTCAACCGATCGAAAAGATCTTTATACCAATTTAAAACATGGCGATATTGACCTTGAGCTAGATTGTATGATGGCAAAAGGATCAAACTCTGGTATCTACCTTCAAGGTAGATATGAAATACAATTACTAGATAGCTGGGGTGTGGTCAATCCTCGTTCTTCTGACATGGGAGGTATTTATGAAAGGTATGACGACAGTCGTCCCGAAGGACAGAAAAACATTGACGGCCATGCACCTCGACAAAATACTAGTAAGGCTCCTGGATTATGGCAGCATTTGAAAATCTCTTTTCAAGCACCTAGATTTGAAGGAGGAGTAAAAGTGAAAAATGCCAAGGTGCTTTCTATAGAATTAAATGGTGTTTTAATTTTAGAAAACATAGAACTTTTTGCCCCTACTGCTGGATCAGTTTCAGAAGTGGAGGTAGCCTATGATGCTTTGCGCATTCAAGGAGATCATGGACAAGTTGCTTTCAAAAATATAGTTATCAATCAAATGGATAAACCTCAACCCGCTTTATCCGACATTGTGCTGACAGTTATTAAAGGGAATTTTGAAAAAGAAGCTGATTTAAATGGCAAAAAAGAATTCTTGAAAAAGCCAACCGCTATCATATCGACCAATATCGATGGTATACCTGATAATGGATTTTTGGCTAGATATACTGGAATTATTCATATCAAAGAGGCTGGAAAATATCAATTCAGAATGGTCACTAGAGGTGGTACGGGCACTTTAAAAATAAATAATCAAAAGCTCGTTTATTTTGGAAATAGTCGTCAAGATAGTAGCATAATTTTACCAGCAGGCGATTTTCCTTTTGAAGTAGCTTTCTCAAAATATATGGATTGGGTAAAATCTTCTTTAATTGTATACGCCGAAGGTCCAGGTGTCAGAGAATTCATTATCAGTGATCCAACCAACATACCAGTTGATTTACCAGATCCAATTTTAATTCAAGCAAATGAAAATACCATCTTACGTAGTTTCATTGACCTGCCCAATAAAAAAAGAATTGTACACGCAGTCAATGTAGGAAGTCCACAAAAAATAAATTACACATTTGATATGGACAATGGATCCATCTTTCAATTGTGGAGAGGCGATTTTTTAGATGCTACCCGCATGTGGACTGGAAGAGGTGATGGTACTGCCAAAACTTTAGGTTCCGTTCTTTACTTAGGCCCCCCTTCATTTCCAATTAATAAAATGAGTAGTACAAATACTCCATGGAAAACCGATACTGCTGGGATGGAATTTATAACCAAAGGATATACGCTTGACGAAAAAGGTTTTCCTTCTTTCAAATTTAAAATACTAGGAGCCGCAGTAACTGATAAAGTTAAAGTGCTAGAAAGCGGACAAGGAATTGAGCACGAAATATTGGTAGAAAAAAGTACTAAAGATCTAAGCTGGAGATTGGCGGATGCAAAAGCGATTGAAGAAATTTCACCTGGATTATTTCTAGTAGATGACAAGTCTTATTATATCAAGGTAGAAAATTCAGAAAGCCTTCGTCCTACTATTCGCGAACAGAATGGACGCAAAGAACTGATAGTTCCCATTCAAGATAAATTAACCTATTCTATCCTATTCTAAATTGCTAGTTTATATGAAATCATTTCAATTAAAAAAATCAATACTCCATTGTAAATTTATTTTACTAACCGTTATTGTATTCTTTTGTTTCTTAGCAAAGCCAATGGCACAGGAGTCTGCGAAGGAAGAAGACTTTTTTAAAATCAATAAAGTTCATGCACCGGAAGGTTCCGTAATTGAAGTCGGAGGTTTGTGTACCTTACCAGATGGCAACCTTGCATTGGCAACACGCAGAGGGGACGTTTACATTGTTGAAAATCCTACGAATGCCAAACCATTTTTTAGAAAGTTTGCTTCTGGCTTACATGAAATACTTGGAGTAGCGCATAAAAATGGTTCATTGTATGTAGTGCAACGTGGAGAACTAACCAGACTCTATGATTCAAATATGGATGGAAAAGCGGATGTGTATGAAACTATTTATTCTTGGCCGCTTTCTGGAAATTATCATGAGTATAGTTATGGTCCAAAAATAGCTGCTGACGGATCTTTCTTTGTAACACTCAATCTTGCTTTTGCAGATGTATGGTGGTCGGGAAGCAGTTTTGTTCCATGGAGAGGATGGGCACTTCGTATTTTTGAAGATGGTAAAATGGAACCTTGGGCAACTGGATTTCGTTCGCCTTGTGGTATCAGCATGATTGATGGTGAATTGTTTTACACCGATAACCAAGGCGACTGGATGGGTTCTGGAAGTATTATGCCCATCAAAAAAGGAGCTTTTATGGGTAACCCTGGAGGTTTGGTTTGGACCAATACACCGAACTCTCCTTTAAAACTAACTCAACAAGATATTTTCAATCGAATCAATCCACGCATCGAATTTGACGCACAAGGAAGAAGGGTGAAACCAGAAAATATTGTAAACGAAAAATTAAAAACTTTATATGAAGTAAAAAAAGAGGTGCCTGAATTACAGTTGCCTACTGTCTGGTTACCGCATGGAATACTAGGTATTTCTAATTCAGAAATTGTTAAAATACCCAAAGGAGTATTTGGTCCATTTGAAGAACAATTGTTAGTGGGTGATCAGGGGCAAAGTAAATTATCCCGCGTATTTATGGAAACAGTCAATGGTGAGCTACAGGGATGCGCATGGGATTTTAGAAGTGGCTTTCAATCAGGCGTATTGCGGATGGCATGGTCCAAAGAAGGTTCATTGATGGTTGGTGAAACCAATCGCGGGTGGGGATCTGCAGGTGAAGCCACTGAAGGTTTACAACGACTCAGCTGGAGTGGCAGGGTGCCTTTTGAAATGAAAACAGTAAAAGCGATGCCAGATGGTTTTGAAATAACTTTTACCAAACCGGTAGATAAAAAACAAGCTGCTGATATTTCGTCTTACTCCGTTGAAAGCTTCATTTATAAATACCAAGCGGTTTACGGAAGTCCGCCACAAAATACTCAAAAATGTCCAGTAAAGGGGGTGAAGCTTTCAGCCGACGGATTGACCGCACGCATCATCGTGTCAAACCTAAGACAATATTATATTCATAAAATTACTTTGCAAGGAATAAGAGAAACAGAAAATTCTTATTCATTGGTTCACCCTACTTGCTACTATACCCTCAATCAAATACCCGATGGAGGAAAGTTATCAATAAAAGAAGTGAACACAAAGAATTCAACTGCTAATGGATCACTAGTTGCAGCAAACATTTCAAGCCAAACAGCTTACGATAAAATAAAACCTTTGCTAATAAAAAACACTTGTATAGCTTGTCACAATCCAGAGAAGAGACAAGTGGGGCCGGGATTTATTGATGTAGCAAAAAGAAATTATTCTGTCGAAAAAATAATGCAACTAATTAAAAATCCGCAGCCTCAAAACTGGCCGGACTATTCAACACCGATGGCAGCGATGCCCCAGGTATCGGCATCAGATGCAAGACAAATAGCCCAATGGATTAATTCGCTGAATGTTAAAAAATAAAAAATGAAAACTTTTAATTTGATTTTCTGTTTCATCTTTATAGTTTTTGGTGCTTTGCAATACAACGATCCAGATCCCTATTTATGGATACCTATTTATTTATTTGCTGCCTTCCTTTGTTGGAAAGCATCGAAGGGTATTTTTCATCCAATGATAACGCTTACAAGCATTGCGTTTTTTACTCTTTATGCAATCTATAAAGTTTTTGATCAAAATGGATTAATCGATTGGGTAAATATTCACCACGCAGAGAATATTGCTGAAACGATGAAGGCAGAAAAACCTTGGGTGGAAGAGAGCAGAGAATTCTTTGGGTTAGTGATAATTATTTCCGTTTTGGTGACTAATTATTTTTACGGCAGGAAGATTATTAAATCGAAAACTGTATAAAATTAATTTAGGACGAGTCAATGCTTATCAAAGCTAATTGACCCTCAGAAATCGATTGGACTCTGAAAGGAATAATGCAACTGAGCTTACAAACTTTTTTAAGTGATTTTGTTTATTTCAATCAACATCTAAATAATCAATCATAATTGGTTATTTTCGAGTATGAGTAATTTTAAATTAGACAGGACTGCTTTTAAGCCACAAACAATGGCTGATGCTGGCAATTACAAAAGTTATTATCTAAAAATGACTTGGCAAGAGCGATTATCCGTAACCGCCTATTTAAATAGTGTTGCTTATCAATACGATCCTAATAAACCTCCTAGAATAAACCGCAATCATTTTTCTGTAAAAAATTTGCGACACAATGGCTAATATTTTTCACGAAGATTTTAGAGATTTTCTAACCGCTTTAAATGAAGCTGATGTTAGATATATTTTAGTAGGCGGGTACTCAGTGGTTTTACATGGCTATTCAAGAACTACTGGAGATATGAATTAATGGGTTGATAGATCTGCAGATAATTATGAAAGGATAAAAATAGCATTTCATATTTTTGGGATGCCTGTATTTGACATGACAGAAGAAAATTTCTTATCCCATCCTATTTGGGACGTATTTACTTTTGGCAGCCCTCCAGTTGCAATAGATATCATGATTAAATTAGAAGGCTTAAATTTTGAAGATGTGTTCGATAAATCAATATACTTTGAAGAGGATGATTTAAAAATCAGAACAATCAATAAGCATGATTTAATTACTGCAAAAAAAATGCCGGAAGATCTAAAGATATAAATGATCTAGAGAATCTTGAATAAATCGAAATTTTATAATCTAGACGCAGGGTAGACTCAGAATTGACTCCTTTACCTTAGGGTAGATTAATCTGTTTCACATCGAACAGAGAAATCATTCATACGCATAACTACATCTTGAGCCTAGTGGCAAAGAAAATAATGAAAATTCACTTTTAGAAAAACGGAACGTCTATTTCTTGAGTCTTTTCAATAAATAACGTGTAATAAAAATACCATTCGATTCAGTAGCATACACACCTGGTGTTACCGAAACCAATTCCCAATTTTCGTCTGAAAGTTTTGTAATTTTATCTGCAATCATTTTATCGTTGCCTCTAACATTTCCAAAATTAATCCCTACTAATGAAAAAAAGTTTTCCATCTTCAATTCATCTAAATCGCCATTAGGTTTGGTAGTAATCATTCTCGATCTTCCCAAACCTCCCGGAATAACCGACTCAATAGTTGTCAGTTGGGTGTATTCATATTTTTGAGCGAACGCACTTGCTGTTGAGAAAATCAGTATCGCGATTGTTAATTTCATCGTTTTCATACTAAATTAAATTTAAATTATTTTACAATTAGTTTAAAATCATTATCGTTTTAAATTACGAATATTTTAAATTTACAATAATGTATCATATTTTCAAAATAAATACCCATCAGGCGCCGGTATGTTTGAAATTAGTATTGGTCATTCCTTTTTAAATAGTACATAACGGTTTGCGTGCAGGCGATCTTAACCTTGTTTTGCGTATGCGGCAGGGATATGGCGCTTGTAAGCTGTTAGGGGCTGGGTACTTTCCAAAATGCTTCGCTTAAATAATTTTTGCAGCCAGCTGAACTATAATTTTAAACACATTTCATCTGGAGTTAAAACTGCAATTTCACTTGTTTTAAAATCCTTTGTATTTCTGGTTACGATGAAATCAATTCTAGTGATTGAAGAAGCACAAAGAATTTGTATGGCGTCTTCAAAGTCTTTATGAATCGAGCGTAACCCTTTTTTCAACACATCGATGTCTACAGGAATCACATCAAGAAATTCCAGTAGATTGGACAGGATATCTCTTAGTTCCTTTTCCTCCACATATTTTTTTAGAAGGTAATGCGTAGTTGCAATTGAATGTGAGGAAGTAAAAAGTTGCACTTTGTGCTCCTCAGCACTTTTAAAAATTTCAATTGCATGTTTACTGAATGGCTTCCTGTCAGCTATCAAATCTACCAGAATATTAGTGTCAAGAAAAACTCTTATCATAGTAGGTGTTTCTTTTCAATGGCCGAACGTAATTCTTTATCGTAGTCAAAGTCTGCAGGTAACTGCACCGACCCAACTAAGTTTCTAAGTTTGGGAGACATATCCGAATTACTTTTTTCTTCAGTTATTGTTTCAAGATAGTTCTCAATCAATTCAGACAGGCTCCTTCCCGTTTTCTTTGCATAGGATTTTGCCCTTTCTATTATTGTCTTTTCTACAGTCAGTGTTAGCTTGGTTGTCATTATACGTATTTAAAAATTAAAGGTACGTATTTGTGATAGAATTCCAAATATTTTGCATACTAACTACCTATTTTCAAATCTAAAATGCTAAGGTTAGACATAAACCCTAAAATACACGCTATTTTGCGCAAAAACGATCTACGCCAGCTTAAAATGGGTTATAAAGGTTTAAATTATCTACAGACGGTATGGGTGAGAAGGGCTAATTAAAGTTTTTAAAACAAAGAATATTAAATTTCCCAATGAAATTTCTTCAAAAAGATTCGAGCATGGAATTTTAAACTTCCCCCGCAGCGTCCCCTAAAAAAAAGCCTTGCAAATTTTTAATTTACAAGGCTTTAGATTTTTAAAAGTACTCGGGATGGGAGTTGAACCCACACTCGCCTTACAGCGAACAGGATTTTAAGTCCTGCGTGTCTACCAGTTCCACCACCCGAGTGTGAACGAAATCGGCTTTGAAACCGACGGTAGAAAAAAAATCCCGACGAATCGGGATCAATTTGAGCGAAAGACCGGGCTCGAACCGGCCACCCCGACCTTGGCAAGGTCGTGCTCTACCAAATGAGCTACTTTCGCTTGTAAACAAGAACTTTTTTAAGGATTGCAAAAATAGGGATTGTATCGACAATACAAAACTTTTATTTGTACTGAGGATTGTATAAAGTGTTTTCAGGAACCTTTACCTCAGGCTTGCCTTTATAACGATGGCTATACATAGCCATACAGCTTCCCAAAATAAATGCTACCAACACAAAAATCTGACAAAAAAATATAAAACGTGAGGATGATACCCAATTGTGAGCAAAATCTTTGTGTTTATTGTCTATTACTTCGTATTCCATAAAATTCTATTTTTCTAGTGCAAAAATAAGTAAAGCGGCTTAAAAAAAATTATTTGTGGGTAACAATTTCTGAAAAGACAGTTTTCTTTTTTATAAAATGTTGCCAAACAATCGATCCTACATATTTTCCATGAAGTCTACCCTTTCTAGAAATTGGAAATACTGATTTTTTACGATCTATTATCACCCACTTGAAAAAATATAAATGGGAGTGAAATATTGAAATGAAAAATTGGCGGTCACCAGTTAATAAACCCCTATAAGCTGCTAATGCATCTAGTGCAAACCGAATAGGGAAAATAAAGATTGACTTGTAAAAAGGTAGGTTTTTAGCCAACATCACCAAATTATTGCGGAAATTCAGGTAGTTTTTAAGCCTATTGCCCTTTGATAATGTACCGCCCCCTAAATGATAGACCACAGACCTGGGCTCAATATATACTTTATAACCAGCGAGTTGTATGCGCCAGCAAAAATCTATTTCCTCTTGATGAGCAAAAAAATACTCATCTAGTCCGCCCACCGCATTAAATATATCCGCTCTTACAAACATACTAGCCCCACTAGCCCAAAAACAAGGTTGAGCAGTTTGATATTGACCCTGATCCTCTTCCAATTGCTCGAATACCCTGCCTCTTGCAAAAGGATATCCTAGCGAATCAATCCAACCGCCACAGGCACCGGCATATTCAAATTGCTTCCTATTTTTATAATCTAATAATTTAGGCTGGCAGACGGCGATTTCTTTATCAGCTTGCATCAACTCAATTATTGGCTCTATCCAACCTGGCATTACCTCTACATCATTATTTAATAAAACGTAAAAATCACTTTTTACTTGTCGCAAGGCTGTGTTATATCCTTTAGCAAAACCTTCATTAACAGGACTAACCAATAATTCCACCTGTGGAAAATATTGTTGTAAAAAAATAACAGAATCATCTGTGGAGCCGTTATCGGCAACGATTACACGTTTATTGGCATAGGTAGAAGCCAATACAGAAGGCAGGAAAGTACGAAGATGCTCCTTGCCATTCCAGTTCAATAACACAATGGATACCATCGGAAGATCTAAAGTGGAGGAATCTTTCGTATTTATGGTATTTTCACCTTTTAATTCCATCTTGTTGCTGCATTCAATTAAGGAATGATTGTATTTTGTACAAACATACTCCATTTCTTTTTTTCAATTCTTAATTCTTACTTTACATTTGATAAAATGTTGAATCAATTATTTAACTGGAGAACGACTCTGGCAATCATTGCCATTGCCATAGTAACAGGGACTGTTTTCTATTCCAACTATCTATCTAAAAAAATAGCTGATGATGAAAGAGAAAAAGTAGCCGTATGGGTTCAATCTCTCAAAACCAGGGCAGCAGTAACCGACCAGGCTTCACTAGACCTCACCAATGCCATCGCTTCGCACAATACTGCCATTCCAATTATAGAAACTGATGAACGCGATAACCCATCAGGCCAGGTACTAAATATCGATACTGCATTGTTGAAAATTGACAGTAATTTTCTTCGGAAAAAAGTGCAAGAATTTAAAGGGCAAAACGATGCAATTGTTGTTGAAGTAAATAAAGATCCACTGATCATCAACAAATATTATTTTGGCGATTCCAAACTCTTAAGAGAAGTGAAATATTACCCAATCATTCAACTACTTATTGTAGCACTTTTTATAATCATAACACTTATCACCATAACTACCCGCCACAAATCAACTCAAAACCAGGTGTGGGCGGGGATGGCAAAAGAAACCGCTCATCAATTAGGAACACCCCTTTCATCTCTTCAAGGATGGGTAGAATTATTGAAAGAAATGCCCGGAAGCGAAAAGCTGGCAAAAGAAATGATAAAAGATATAGACCGATTAAAACTAGTGAGCGATCGATTTAGTAAAATTGGAAGTATACCACAACTTGAAAGTATCAACTTGATTGAACAAATAGAAAATATGGTAGCCTACATAAAAAGAAGGGCACCTGAGCAAATTAGTTTTAGTGTTGATAGCCATGGATTAGAAAAAATCAATGTAATGGCCAACGGTCCTCTTTTTGACTGGGTTATTGAAAATTTATTAAAGAACGCGCTAGATGCCACTGCTGGCATTGGTATTATCCAAATTAAAATTAAAGAGGAACCCAACTCAGTAATCATAGAAGTCGCTGATTCTGGAAAAGGAATCAGTAAACAAAATTTACGAAATATTTTTAAGCCTGGTTTTACTACTAAAAAAAGAGGTTGGGGACTTGGATTAAGTTTATCCAAAAGAATCATTGAACAATATCACCAAGGCCAATTGTTTGTAAAAAATTCTGAACTAGGTAAAGGAACTACCTTCAAGATTGTTTTAAAAAAGTAGACTTCTTGTTATAAGACTTACTTGTTTTTTATTTGTAAATCAGAGAGACTAAAAGTCAATGGTTGATTTTTATAACCTCAAAGTTTTTTACATTTGCATTCCTCATCAGTAATCAGCTCCTTAGCTATTTTCTGATTAAAAAATGCGGCGATGGCGAAATTGGTAGACGCACTACCTTGAGGTGGTAGCTCCCGAAAGGGCGTGGGAGTTCGAATCTCCTTTGCCGCACAATTATTTATAAAGGCAATTCTAAATGAATTGCCTTTATAGTATTCTCCAAATAAAAAGCACCTTGTAATAGTCTGCTTTCCAAACTTTCACCAACCCCTTTCAGCTAAAACACCTCGACAATAACTAGTCAATTTGATTGATTTCATTAAAACACCTATTTAAAAAATCAATTCGATGATCTCAATCCCAAAATGTAGGAAATAATACCATCAGACTTTGCCAAATTACCATTACCGAAATTAAAATATACAGGCTATATTCATTTACTCTTTTAAATAGTATTGCTTCCTAATCAACTAATAAAAAAAAATTTGCTAAAAGGTATTAACACAATTATTTCTCCGGACCTAATGAAAGTATTGATGGAAATGGGACACGGCGATGAAATCGTTTTTGGTGACAGGAATTTTCCCGGAAATTCAAGCGCCAAAATTTTGATCAGATATGACGGCTGCTCTTCCATACCCCTTCTACTGGATGCAATTTTGCCTTTATTTCCATTAGACTATGCCGCGGAATTTTCTTGCATTCTGATGCACCCTGCTATCAAACAAAAACAAGCCCCTATTATTTGGAAGGAAATTATAGATATGATAAAAAAATATCCTGAAGGCGAAAAAAATGAATTGATTCTGGAAAGACCAGCATTCATTGAACGTGCGAAAAAGGCCTATTGTGTCATCGTGACAAGTGAAGCCGCAAAGTGTGGAAATATTATTTTGCGAAAAGGGGTGGTTTCCCAATAAATGGGTCAATGAAAAAGGCCTTGTCAATTAAACCAGTCAACCAATTGATTTTGGTGCCCGAAGAAAAAGCATTTTCAAGTAATTACTAAAATAGATAAAATGGATAGTAAAAAAAGGCTAATAACCCCAGGGTTTTTGCTCACTTTTTCGTTGGTAACTTCATTGTTTTTTTTATGGGCCCTCCCCAATACGATGAACGATATCCTGATCCCGCATTTTATGAAATCCCTTGAACTATCCCGTTTTAAAGCAGGATTAATTCAATCCGCTTTTAAGCTTGGGTATTTCGTCTTTGCACTTCCTGCAGGATTAATCATGCAGCGGTATGGATACAAGTACGGGCTGGTTACAGGATTGATCTTGTTTGCCCTTGGTTGTTTTTTATTTTGGCCAGCTGCTATTGCCGGAAAATATAGTTTCTTTTTAGGCGCCTTGTTTGTAATTGCCAGCGGACTTGCATTTCTCGAATTGGGAGCCAATTCTTTAGTGGTCAGTATGGGCGACCCGGCAACATCAGAAAGAAGATTAAATTTCGCGCAAGCCTTTTATCCCATTGGAGCAATGACAGGTGTTGCAATCGGAACAATCTTTATTTTTTCAGACAATGATTTGACACCAATGCAAATAGATTCGATGAAGGCTGCAGGTACTTTTAAGGCCTATCTTGCCGAAGAGACCATGCGGGTTGGCCCACCTTATATCGTACTAGGTATCTTGGTGTTGATCTTTGCATTTTTCATTTCAAGGGTGAAATTTCCAGAGCAAGAAATTAAGGATAAAGCAAAAGCAATTGTGAAAGGGAGCTTCAAGGAATTAAAAAAATACCCACATTGGTATAAAGGGATCGTAGCCCAGTTTTTTTATTTGGGTGCCCAACTGGGCACATGGAGTTATTTTATACAATACGTAAAAGAAAACGGAGCCATCTCCTCGAAAACTGCCGGTGCATTTCTGGTAGGAAAATTGGCGGCATTTATGTTGGGCCGTTTTTCCTCCACCCTATTGATGAAATACATTCAGCCCGGAAAACTGATGGGGATCTATGCTGGTATCAACATACTCCTAGTTACCGTTGGTATTTTATTTCCCGGATGGATTGGTATCTGGGCGATTTTTTGCACCAGTTTTTTCATGTCGATTATGTATCCAACCATTTTCGCCTCCGGTGTAAAGGGGCTTGGGCCAAATGCAAAACTAGGCGCTTCATTTTTAGTAATGAGCCTTATTGGCGGCGCGGTGCTTACCCCCTTTATGGGTCTAATTGGTGATAAATGGCATGCCATTGCTCCTGCAATGATAATTCCCTTGTTTTCCTATTTCGTAATCCTTTACTATGGTTTTTTTGGTTCGAAACCATCTGGTCCCTTATATGGAGTTATTGAAAATCCAATTATAGAATAAAAAATAATTTAGATAATTTAAAATTTAAACCATGCATCATACTAATAAAATTCACTATTTGCCAAATACTTACTTTTTACTTTTTGCGGTATTGTTGATGCTTTCATTCAATACTTTCGGTCAAGCTCTATTTCCTTTCACTGCGAGCCCTTTAACTGAAAAAGTTGATCTCTCTGAGAAGATGGTGGAAGGTGTTGGTAAATTCTTGCTTCGTGAAACAGAAAGACAAAAAGATCTTCGATCAGACTCATGGCATCTTGATTTTTTATCTGAGTCTACTTTTACAAAATCTATTGCTACTCAACATAAGCTTTTATTGCAACGACTAGGGGTTGTCGAAGAAAGAGTGCAACCATTTATTGAAATTTTGACCAATCCCAGAGTTGCCGGATTAAAATCTTTTAAAATTGAATTGCCTAAATGTACTATCAGTGCCATTCATTGGCAGGTTTTGGATGGGTTGTCTGCAGAAGGAATTCTAGTTCAACCCAAGGGGAAAGTCACTGCCCGAGTTGTTATGATTCCGGATTCCGATATTACGCCAGAAATACTTGCGGGAATTCAATCATTAGCTCATGTTGGTTTTGGTGCAGCCCAACAATTGGCTAACAATGGGATTGAAGTAATCATTCCAACCTTAATTAGCCGCGATTCAAAGTATTCGGAAAATAAATCATTGGATATGTCTCCTCCTTTGCCACACCGTGAATGGCTTTATCGGCAAGCATATGAAGTTGGAAGGCATGTAATAGGGTATGAATTACAAAAGGTTTTTTCCGCTATTG
>CAMBTV010000070.1 GCA_945870835.1 Chitinophaga pinensis | reverse complement strand
GCCGCTCAAAAAATTGCTACAGGTTTAATGGAAATCTTTGGTAAAAAATATATTTTATGGGCTTTGTTGCTTACTGGTTTTATTATTGGAATCCCACTTTTTTATGGAACAGGATTTGTGCTGGTCGTTCCTCTTATTATTACATTGTCTTATCGATATAATATTTCAGCGGTTTACATCGGATTGCCTATGTTAGCAGCAATGTCTGTAACTCATGGTTTTCTTCCACCCCATCCATCTCCAACTGTATTGGTAAAACAATTTAATGCAGATCTTGGACTTACATTGCTCTATGGTTTATTTGTAGCTATTCCAACAATATTGGTTGCTGGCCCCTTATTCGCTCTTACTTTAAAGAAGTACACAATAAAACCATTGGAGCTTTTTAAAGGGAAGGATATTCCAGCTGATGAACTTCCTTCTATGTTTTATAGTGTTTTAACAGCTCTATTACCCGTTGTATTAATTGGGCTAAATACAATTGTAACACTCATTACCTCCTCTCAAAATTTTTTTACTAAAACATGTAATGTTTTAGGAGATCCAATTGTAGCGATGACCATTACCGTATTATTTGCAACCTATAGCCTGGGAATAAAAAATGGTAAAAAGATAAAAGATCTCATGCAAACAATGACTGATTCCATAAAGGATATATCCATTATTTTATTGATTGTAGGAGGCGCAGGTGGTTTAAAACAAGTTTTGATAGAAGCCGGAATAAGTGATCAAATTGCCTTAATGCTGCGTGATATAAATATTCATCCACTATTGGCAGCCTGGAGTATAGCAGCTGTCATTCGAGTGTCGCTGGGATCTTCAACTGTAGCGGGTTTGACCACTGCAGGTATTGTAGGTCCAATGATTGTTACAACTGGAGTAGATCCAAATCTGATGGTATTGGTAACTGGTGCCGGAAGCATGATGTTTTCACATGTGAATGATTCTGGCTTCTGGATGTTTAAAGAGTATTTTAATATGTCAATTAAAGATACCTTAAAGACTTGGTCCTTAATGGAAACCCTTGTTTCTGTAATGGGGCTAATTTCTGTGTTGGTTGTTAATTATTTTATTCATTGATAAAACAAATTGTATGTCACCTGATGAAAGATTTAATGCCTTGAATCTTACTTTGCCGCCGGCACCCAAACCAATTGGAGTTTATAAGCCTTGCTTAACTTATGGAAATCTTTGTTATGTTTCTGGACATGGCCCAGTTAAGATTGATGGGACTTTGATAGTTGGGCGCATTGGAGAAGTTATGACAATGGAGGAGGGGAAACTGGCCGCACTACAAGTAGGTTTAGCTATTTTAGCAACACTGAAGAGTCATTTAGGATCGCTTAATAAAATCAAAAGGGTGGTGAAGGTTTTAGGAATGGTTAACTGTTCTGCTAATTTTGAAAAACATCCTTTTGTTATCAACGGGTGTAGCGAATTATTTGCAAAAGTTTGGGGCGATGATCTAGGAGTAGGTGTAAGAAGCGCTGTAGGAATGGGTTCTCTTCCTGACAATATTTCAGTTGAAATTGAAGCCTTATTTGAGTTAGAATAAGCCTACTTGATTTTATAAAGTATTGCTTCATTTTTTAAAAGGGTAACAAATTTTAAAATATCACCATGAACTGGTATGAAATAAATAATATTGAGACCATTGATTCTCCTGCTTTGGTCATATACCAGGAACGGATACTCGAAAATATAAGGTTATTAAAGCAGATGGTAAATAATAACGTAGATCGACTGCGCCCGCATGTAAAAACCAATAAAATTGCTGAAGTATGTCAAATGATGAGGGATGCTGGAATCTATAAATTCAAGTGTGCCACTATTGCGGAGGCTGAAATGCTTGCTATCATTGGCGCAGAGGATGTAATGCTTGCCTACCAACCTGTTGGTCCCAAGGCAAATCGGTTTCTTCAATTAATAATTCAATATCCTGCTACTACCTTTTCTTGTGTGGTAGATAATATTCAATCTGCTCAATACTTGTCAACTATTTTTTCAGAACATGAATTATCATTGAATATTTTCATTGACATAAACACGGGAATGAACAGAACTGGAATTTTAACTAATCAGGCTTTGTTTTTATATGAAGCACTTGAGTTATTAGGAAGTGTAAATGTAAAAGGTCTTCATGTATATGATGGGCACATTAGGGAATCTGATATCTTATTAAGAAAGCAAAAAGTAGAAGTTGAGTATACTCAATTGAAATTAATTGCAGAAACAATAGAGCGTGTAAGTAAAAAAAAGTTGGTGATTATTGCCGGCGGCTCTTCTACTTTTCCAGTGCATGCTCAACTTGGAAATTCGGAGTGTAGTCCTGGAACATTTATTTTTTGGGATAAGGGGTATAAAAACTTATTTGAAGATGCGCCATTTGATTATGCAGCTCTTGTGATAACTAGGGTAATTTCAATTATCGATAATCAGACTATTACCACCGACCTAGGGCATAAATCGGTGGCAGCAGAAAGCCCCTTACCTCGTATTTACTTTTTAAACGCAGTTGATTCAGTGCCAATTTCACAAAGTGAAGAGCATTTGGTAATAAAAGTAGCCGATTCTACAATCTATCGCATAGGTGATATATTGTATGGGGTTCCGTTTCATATTTGCCCTACTGTTGCTTTGTACAATACTGCATTATTGATTAAAAAAAATACTGTAGTAGATGAATGGAAAGTAATTGGTAGAGATCGTAAAATTTCTATTTAGTCATCATTAAATTACATAGAAAATTATCCATTTACTGTTAATAGTTGCTTTATAATTTAGTGACTAAATAAATTTAATCTGTTAATCCGGCTACTATTAATTGATAGAGATAAATTTAATTTAATTCTTATTAAAAAGCATTTTATTTTTTAAAAAAAACTTTAAAATAACTTTTTAAAGTTTTCAATTGAGGTAGTTGGTATTAAAAATAGCAATTAATTATTACATCAAATTACTGGTTTAAAATATCAATTACTTTGGTTAAATCGAAATCTCGAATTTAATAATTCGATAAAAAGACACCTATTTTTTAGTTATGAATCCTACTAAATTTTCCTATTTTCAGTACTAATTTAATTTAGTTAATAACATTACAATTTTTTTAAAAATGTTTGATATGGATGCATTATCAGTGGATTTGAGGGTTGAAACCCTAGGTCCTTAGTTTTTTAACTAAAAATTGTTAATAAATTTTATCTACTTGATTTTTATTTGAAATATATTTATTGAATGAATGCCCATTACAAGACATTAGAAACTATATTTAATATTGTTCATCAGGATCCAAATCCAATTACCTACCTGTGCAGGCCAAGAGAAATTATTTTACGTCAATTTCAAGATTGGAGTGTTATTCAACAACATTTAGAATTACTTGAACAAGAAGGATTGGTGTTAACCAAACAGATGGATACGCTAATTGTTTCTATTACTTCTTCTGGTATTCAAAAAATGGAATCAACAAATTTAGATCTGAAATATTAGAAATTTATTTTCCTCATCTATGACTTTCTCAGCATCCAATTGGCGAAGGAATTATTTACGATAATTATATAGGAAAAAAAGTAATTGAGAATTTAGGAAAAACTATTTTAAGTCAACGGGTGGAAGAGGTACTGAGCGTATTAAAGACTGTTTTTAACTATTATCATTTATACACTCGTGGGGGTAATTCTAGTTTTGTAACGTTTGATCTCGAAGACAACATAAGCTTGGTATCTAACTAAGATGGTATAAAAGGTTGAGTTGTTTTATGGAAAAGACCTAGTTTTATAGAAATCTCTAAAGAGATATTTTTAAAAAATCACCTACTGAAGTTATTGTTAATAAAGAATTCTGATTTTAGATGATTTAGATTTTTCTTTTGATTTTATCTATCCTTCCTATTGATAATCCTTTACAATTCATCTAAACAGCACCACCCATTATTTATATAACTTATTGTAACTTTAATATTTTAGTTGTTAGTTTATCATTGAATGGATTCAATAAAAAAATTCAATACAATTATCGTAGGACAAGGAATTGCTGGTTCGCTATTGGCATATATGCTTCATCGAAAAAAAATTCCTTTTTTATTAATTGATCCATCTTCTCAATCAACTGCAAGCCAAATTGCAGCAGGAATGTTTACTCCATTGAGTGGTAAAAGAAAAACGATTCATCCATTGTCTTTACAACAAATCCCTTTTGCAATTAATGTTTATAAGGAGATATCAAAACTTATAGGATATAATATTCTTCATGTTACCAATATCTATCAGTTATTTGATTCGGTAGAGGAACAATCCCAAATACAAAGTAAATTTCTTGAACCTTCCTTTGCCCCTTACATACGTTCGATTTCAAAGTTCTTATCCGGAACTAACAATAAAAATGGAGCCTATGAGGTTACTCATTCTGGGTGGGTCAATTGTGAGTCTTGGATGAAATATTTTAAAATTTGGTTGAAAAGTAATGGACGATTACTAGAAGCAAAATTTGTATATACGGATTTAAAGATAAACGAGGATAAGATGGAGTACAATGGGCTTGAATTTAAAAATATTTTTTTTTGTGAGGGATACAAAGCAATTAATAATCCTTTTTTTAATGAAATAATCATTCCTTGTAAGGGTGACGTATTGATAATTGCTACTGAACATTTTACTACAGATCAAATCATAAAGAAAAATGGAATATATCTAGTTCCATCACAAAGTAATTCATTCAAAGTAGGAGCTACTTATCAATGGAATAATGATTCAGAGACTCCTGATCAAGCTGATAAGGTATTAATTGAAGGTCAACTGAAAAATATGCTGATGAATCCTTATAATGTTATTAATCACCAATCTGCTATTCGGCCAACCACTCATAATCGGGAAGTAATAGCTAGGCAACATCATCATCATAAAGGGATGTATATGTTCAATGGTTTGGGAACCAAGGGTGTGTTGCAAGGACCTTGGTGGGCTGATAGGCTAGTAGAACTTTATATGAACTCGAAATATTAATAAACTTTATCTGATATACAGTAATATTATTTTTAAAGAGATTTTTATTGAATTAACATTTCAATATTTTATGACTGATTTATTTTTTTAAAGTAGATTCCCTTCTTTTGGAAAAACAATCTTAGGAGAAAAGGTTTTTGCTTCTTCAAAATCCATCAAGGCATAGGAAATGATTATAATAACATCTCCCTCTGAACCTTTACGAGCTGCAGGTCCATTGAGACAACAAACTCCTGTTCCACGCCCACCCTTAATAAGATAGGTTTCGAGTCGCTCTCCATTATTAATATTCACTACATGTATTTTTTCATTTTCTATTAGATTAGCTGCTTCCATAAGGTCTACATCTAATGTTAAACTGCCCATGTAGTGCAAATTTGCTTCAGTAATTACTGCATGGTGTATTTTTGATTTTAATAGCTGTATTTGCATCTGTTTTTTTTTATGAAAATTTTAGAAATTGTCAATTTTTTAGTTAATCGATTTACAAAGCAAATGTAGCCTTTTCATATTGGCTGATTTATTTTTTAAATTTATAATTTTCACTTTTTTTTATAATTCTTTAATTAGTTCCAAAGACGAGTTAATTACTTTTTAAAAGTTGATGACTAATCACATTTTTGCCATTAAAGATTATATCCTTTCAGATTATTTTTTATCCTTGTTCCAGTGACTCATAAAAATCTTTGTAAATTAAATGCGTCAAATCATTATAAGTTTTTACCAATTTTTTTCAATTGATACTGGTTTCCATTTTTAGTGCTTTATAATTATCCTGGTTGCAATATTAATTGAATCTGGAATCTATTAAATTAATTTTAATTTGTATATTTAGATAGTTTTCAATTCCGTATTATTAAAATTGTATTTTATTTTAATTTAATTTAATTTAATATGATTATAAATTAAAATTCAATTTTTGTCCTAAATTATTGTTTGATAACTTTGTAGAAATAACAAAATAATTAAACTTTACTTTGTATTATTCTTTTTCAAAGTATTTTATTAAAACTTAAAATAAATTAAAATGGCATTAACTACAAATTCAAATGAAAAAAACACTTCGGATAGTAGTATGCCCAATAAACTACTTTTCCCATTTATTTTGGTAACGAGTTTGTTTTTTCTTTGGGGAATTTCAAATAACCTTACTGGTATTTTGATTCCTCACCTTAGAAAAGCCTTACAACTTACCAATACTCAATCTACTTTTGTCGATACGGCTGTTTATTTGGCCTATTTTCTTGCGGCAATTCCAGCAGGACTTATTATCAATAGATTTGGCTACAAAAAAGGCATTATTGCTGGATTATTAGTATTCAGCTTAGGTTCTTTTTTATTCATACCTGCCGCCAATACGCGCACATTTGAAGTCTTTTTATTAGGTCTGTTTATCATTGGTTGCGGTCTTACGATTCTTGAAACTGCCGCCAATCCTTACGCCACTAAATTAGGCGACCCCGAAGGTGCAACTACACGACTGAATTTTGCACAATCCTTCAATGGTTTAGCAGCATTTTTAGCTCCTATGATAGGCACACTGTTTATACTTTCGGGTAAAGAATATTCAGCAACCGAGCTTTCGTTGATGACCGAAGTGGACAAAATAGCCTATCTAACTTCCGAGGCAGCATCCGTAAAATTGCCTTACATGATTCTAGGAGGCTTTCTATTACTTTTAGCCGTTGTTTTTATGGTGCTTAAATTTCCCGAATTTAAAGATGAAAATAAGTCGAATTCGACCAGCAGCATCCGTCAAGCGCTCAAACAAAGACATTTGGTTTGGGCTGTAATTGCTCAGTTTTTCTACGTGGGTGCCCAAGTTTGCGTTACCAGTTTCTTTGTTCGGATGGCAATTTCTGGCGGTGGTGTAGATGAGAAAACGGCTGGATATTATCTTGGTATCTATGGCTTACTTTTTATGTTAGGTAGATTTATCGGAACAATCATTATGCGTTATGTTCAACCGGCTAAATTGCTTGCTATTTACTCTTTATTATGTATTTTATTGAGTTGTGTGGCAATTTATGCCGAAGGTAAAAATGTGGTTTTAGCATTGGGAGGCTTAGGTTTTTTTATGTCAATCATGTTTCCAACTATTTTTTCTTTGGGAATCAAGGATTTGAACGAAAACACCAAACCTGCCTCATCGCTCATTGTGATGTCAATTATTGGTGGGGCAATATTTCCTGTAATCATGGGTAAAATCATTGACAATGCAGGAGATGATATTCAAAAAGGTTACATCGTTCCTTTGGTTTGTTTTTTCGTAGTCCTATTTTTTGGAATAAAAGGATATAAAATAAAAAAAAGTATAATTATATAAATATGTCAGAATCGAATAACAAAAGGAGGGTGATACAAATGCACCCAAAAGACAATGTATTAGTTGCATTACAAAATTTATCTGCAGGAGAAAATATTCATTTTAATGAAGAAAACTATATCCTTCTAGATGAAGTAAAAGCGAAACATAAATTTTATATCGCTGATTTGAAAACTGGAAGTGAAGTCTATATGTATGGAGTACTAGTTGGAAAGGTTGAAAATAATGTTTCTAAAGGAGCTCTGATGACCACCGAAAATTTAAAGCATGCTGCCGATCCCTATGCTTATCGGGGTATAAAGTATAGTTGGCAAGCTCCTGATGTTTCTAAATTCAAGGATAGAACTTTTAATGGTTATAAAAGAGGTGATGGTCGCTATGGTACTGCTAATTACTGGCTTTTTGTTCCGACAGTTTTTTGTGAAAATCGAAATATGGATGTGATACGTGAAGCGCTTCAAAATGAATTGGGCTATGCAGTAAGTGATAAGTATACTCAATATACGCACCAACTATTAAAGGCATATCAGCAAGGTGATGATATTAATTTTATTAATTTACAACCTGATTTAGCCAGCAAATCAAATCGTGTATTTAAAAATGTAGATGGCATTAAATTTTTAAATCATCAAGGAGGATGTGGTGGAACAAGGCAAGATGCAGCTTCATTAAGTTCTTTATTGGCATCATATGCAAATCATCCAAATGTAGGCGGTATCACAGTGTTAAGTTTGGGTTGCCAGAATTTGCAGACACAGCATTTTTTGGATGATGTAAAAAAGCACAATCCAAATTTTGACAAACCCTTGCTTGTTTTTGAACAACAGCAATCTGATAGTGAGGAGCAATTAATTACAGAAGCTATCAAAAAAACTTTTGAGGGATTAGTACAACTTAACAAACAAGAAAGAACTTCTGCTCCATTGAGTGAAATGTGTGTAGGTGTTAAATGCGGAGGTAGTGATGGCTTTAGTGGCGTTTCTGCAAATCCTGCTGTGGGCTATGCCTCCGATTTAATGGTAGCCTTAGGGGCAAAAGTTTTATTAGCAGAATTTCCAGAATTATGTGGTGCCGAACAAGATTTAGTAGACAGGTGTACCACTGAAGCTTCTGCAAAAAAGTTCATTTATCTTATGCAATCTTATGATGCATTGGCGCATACGGTAGGTTCAGGATTTCACATGAATCCTTCTCCAGGAAATATAAAAGATGGTCTAATTACAGATGCAATTAAAAGTGCAGGTGCTGCAAAAAAAGGGGGTACCTCTCCTGTAGTTGATGTGCTTAATTATACAGAAAAAGCCACTCAACCTGGATTGAGTTTAGTTTGTACCCCAGGAAATGATGTAGAAGCAACCACAGGAAAAGCTGCATCTGGAGCTACACTAATTCTATTTACTACAGGCCTTGGAACTCCCACCGGTAATCCAGTTTGTCCTGTTATTAAAGTGTCTACCAATACTACATTGGCCCTTAAAATGGGCGATATCATAGACATTGATTGCGGACCAATTATTAGTGGTGAAAAAACAATTGAGCAGATGGGAGAAGATATTTTGGAGTATTGTATTAAAGCGTCTAGCGGAGAAGTTATTCCGAAAGCAGTTCTATTAAATCAAGATGACTTTATTCCATGGAAACGTGGAGTATCTTTGTAAAATAAATATTGGATACCTCCTGTTAAAAGTCTATTTAATTAATATAAACTAGTTAATTATTTTAAAATTATGTTTTCACTTAAAGAAAAAAAAGCTATTGTTACAGGTGGTGGAAGTGGAATTGGAAGAGCTATCGCTGTTTTATTCGCAAAGCAAGGAGCTGAAGTTCATATTGTAGAATTGTCTGAAGAAAATTCTATAAATGTTTTGGAAGAGATCAAAGCTATTGGTGGTAAAGCTTTTGCTTATTCATGTAATATTGCTAATCAGCAAGAGGTGATTGCTACGCTTGATAAAATAGGCGATTTCAATATTTTAGTTAATAATGCGGGCATCGCACATATTGGAAAAGCAGACACAACGCTTGAGATTGATTTTGATAAAGTAATCAATGTAAATGTAAAGGGAGTTTATAATTGTGTGTATGCAGCTATCCCTCATTTAAGAAATTCAGGAGGAGGTGTAATTTTAAATATGGCATCCATTGCTGCTTCATTGGGTTTGCCTGATCGTTTTGCCTACTCTACAGCAAAGGGCGCCGTTATTTCAATGACTCTATCAATTGCTAGAGATTATATCGGAGAAAATATTCGTTGCAACTCCATTTCTCCTGCAAGAGTTCACACTCCATTTGTTGATGGGTTCATCGCTAAAAATTATGCGGGCAAAGAAAAAGAAATGCTTGAAAAATTATCAAAAAGTCAACCGATTGGTAGAATGGCTCAGCCCAATGAAATTGCTGCTTTGGCATTGTATCTTTGTAGTGAGGAAGCTTCTTTTATAACAGGTTGCGATTATCCAATTGATGGTGGTTTTGTAAAATTAAATACCTAATGATTTTAGTTTAATTTCTTTCGCTAATCTATTGTTTAATTTAATGAAACGCTTAAATAAAACTGTTCTTTTGATTAAAAAATAATTATAAATATTAAAAAAATAAGAATGAAACTCATACGCTTTGGAGAAATAGGAAAAGAAAAGCCCGGTATATTAATAGGTGACAAAAGACTAGATGTATCCTCTGTAGTAGATGATTACAATGAATCTTTTTTTGAAAACAATGGATTAGATAAATTATCCGCAGCTATTATTGATAATAATTCCTTTCCCGAGGTTTCTCAAAACATTCGTTTAGGTTCTCCAGTGGCTAGACCTTCTAAGATTATTTGTATCGGGTTAAACTATGTTGACCATTGTTTAGAGACCAATGCTCCCATTCCACAAGAGCCCATTATATTTTTCAAGTCAACCACTGCATTGTGTGGTCCTGATGATGCGGTAGTGATTCCAAAAAATAGTACTAAAACCGATTGGGAAGTGGAATTGGCATTTGTAATGTCAAAGAAAGCAAGTTATGTAGAAGAATCAGATGCAATGAATTATGTAGCTGGTTATTGTTTACACAATGATTACAGCGAAAGGGCATTTCAATTGGAGCGTGGTGGTCAATGGGCTAAAGGAAAAGGTTGTGATACGTTTGCTCCACTAGGGCCATTTTTAGCTACAATTGATGAAGTAAAGGATGTGAATAATTTATCCATGTGGTTGAGTGTAAATGGAAAAAAATATCAAAATAGTAATACCTCTAATCTAGTTTTTAAAATTCCATTTTTAGTTCATTACTTAAGTCAGTTTATGACCCTGCTACCGGGTGATGTAATAAGTACTGGAACGCCTCCCGGTGTAGGATTGGGTATTAAGCCCGACCCTGTTTTCCTTAAAGAAGGTGATGTGGTTGAATTGGGTATTGAAGGTTTGGGTAATAGTAAGCAGTTAGCGGTTGCTTATCAGCCTTAAAAAAATTGACATTCTTAACTGTCGATTTTAGAAACTCAAATTTACCGATGTAGTAGAAATCGTTTTATTTTAAAATATGTTGTTAAGATTGTTTGTATTTATTTTAATAGGAGTATTTCTAACTACTCCTGCATCTGCGCAGAAGAAAATTTTTATTTCTCTAGATGGAAATGATGGCGCAATTGGCTCAATACAACATCCTGTGGCATCGGTTCAGCAAGCTGTTTTTCTTGCAACACAATCATCATTCAATAAGGTGGAGATATACTTTCGAAAAGGAGTATACTATTTGGATTCAACGATTGTGCTAAGTGCTGCAATTTTGAAAGGGAAAAATTTACTTTTATCCTCATATAATAATGAGCAAGTTGTAATCAGCGGAGCTAAAAAAGTTGCAGTTAATTGGAGTAAGTACAATAACAATATTTACGTAACCAATGTTTCTTTTGATTTTATTCCTGATGCTATGTTTGAAAATGGAAAGCAGCAAGTAATGGCTCGGTATCCGAATTATGATAGCGCTGCGCGCATTTTTAATGGGGTGGCTGCTGATGCAATCAGTGAAAAAAGAGTTAATAAATGGAAAGACCCTTCTGGTGGTTTTTTTCATGCACTACATTCTGGTGAGTGGGGGAGTTTTCATTATCAAATTACCGGCAAGCAAAATAATGGGTCATTACAAATGGAAGGTGGATGGCAAAATAATCGACCCGCACCTTTACACTCATCCTTTCGTTTTGTTGAAAATATTTTCGAGGAATTAGATGTTCCAGGTGAATGGTATTATGATAAGGGGAATCGTAAAATATATTTTTATCCACCCTCCGAAACTGATTTAAGGGCTGCTTCAATTGAGTTGTCACATTTAAAGACCTTATTGTATTTAAAAGGTGATGAAATCAATCCAATAAAAAATATAACGATTCGAAAAATAAGATTTACTCAGACCAAAAGAGTTTTGATGGAAGCGCATGAGCCTTTATTGAGAAGCGATTGGATGCTTCACCGCTCTGGAGCGTTGTTAATGGAAGGTACTCAATATTGTAATATTTCTGATTGTGTATTTGATTATTTGGGTGCTACGGCAATTATGATCAGTGGTTTTAATAGAGCGATTAATATTTCTAATAACCATCTAAAGGAGATAGGGGGAAGTGGAGTTTGTTTTGTTGGAGATGTATCTGCTGTAAGGTCTCCTGCGTTTAGATATGAGCAGTTTTTGGATTACAAAAAAATTGATCAAAATCCTGGTCCAAAAAATAATTTATATCCTAAAGATTGTTTGGTTGATAATAATCTCATTCATGATATTGGAAGAATTGAAAAGCAAGCGACTGGTATAGAAATATCCATGTCTGAAAATATAAAAGTTAAAAATAACACGATCTATAATACGCCACGTGCAGGTATTAATATTGGTGACGGAACATGGGGAGGACATCTTATTGAGTACAATGATGTTTTTAATACTGTGATGGAAACGGGCGATCATGGTTCCTTTAATTCCTGGGGGAGAGATCGATACTGGAATGCCAATAGGAAATATATGGATAGTATCGCTGCTATACATCCAGAAATCATTTTGTTAGATGCTCGAAAAACTACCACTATTCGCAACAATCGTTTTAGATGTGACCATGGTTGGGATATTGATTTAGACGATGGCTCTTCTAATTATCACATCTACAATAATATTTGTTTGAATGGAGGAATAAAATTGAGAGAGGGCTTTTACAGAACTGTAGAGAATAATATAATGATCAATAATTCTTTTCATCCCCATGTATGGTTTAAAAAAAGTGAAGACATATTTAGAAAAAATATTGTAACTAGAACTTATTATCCTATTCAAATTCCTTCTTGGGGAAAAGAAGTGGATTCAAATTTGTTTCCTGATTCTTCTTCACTTTTAAAAGCTAGAACCAATCATACAGATGCTAATAGTTTATTTGGTGATCCGTTATTTATAAATTCCTCTACGGGTGATTATAAAGTTTCTGCTAAAAGTCCGGCTAGGTTAATAGGGTTTAAAAATATTGATGACGCAGCTATTGGAGTTCAAGGATATCTGAAGTCACAAGCTCTAAAGGTGACGATACCATACTTAGTTATTGCCTCTAAAGTAAAAGAAAAGACTGCCGAGGTTGATTGGTTGAATGTGGTGGTAAGAAATGTAAGTGGTTTAGGTGATCGTTCTGCTTTTGGATTGAGTTCAGAAAATGGGGTAATCATCTTATCAATTAAAACTATTAATGGGATTGTCATTTCAGGATTACAACCAAACGATGTATTGTTGGCTGCAGATGATAAGCCAATAAATAATATCTTTGATTTGTTCAATCATTATCAAAAGGTAAATTGGATGGGAAAGATGAAGGGAACTATTATGCGTTCGCAGCAAATTCAAAATATTAATATTCAACTTAAATAAATAGTATG
>CAMBTV010000069.1 GCA_945870835.1 Chitinophaga pinensis | reverse complement strand
TATTAACCAATGAATGATTTTGTATTTTACTTTAAAACAGGCTGGTCTCATATAATTAGTTGGGATGCACTAGATCATCTCCTATTTATTATAGCATTAACAGCTATTTATACAATGTTGAATTGGAAAAATGTGCTTGTGTTAGTAACTGCATTTACAATAGGGCATTCGTTAACATTGGCTTTAAGTGTATATGATGTAATACGATTCAACGAAAAATGGGTTGAATTTCTAATCCCATGTACCATTGTATTTACTGGTGTCATTAATTTAATACCCCAAAAATTAAATGAATCGCCCTTTAAAACCAATTACTTAATTGCTCTATTATTTGGACTCATTCATGGAATGGGATTTGCCAATACCATAAGATTTATGCTAGCTAAGAACCAGGATATTGTAGTTCCATTAATAAGCTTTAATTTTGGACTAGAAGTAGGTCAAATTGTAGTAGTATCTATCGTATTGTTGACCTGTTATTTTTGGCTAAACAAGATTGGTCTTAGCAGAAAATGGTGGATTGGAACCTTGTCCGTTTTTGCAATTTCAATAGCAGTTAGTATGGCTGCACAAAGGTGGCCTCTATAGATTATCAATCAACTAAGAAATTATTTAATCACTACCAATTAATAAAATCAAACTTAAAAAAAGATAGACTGAATAATGAAAAAAACAAATTTTACAACAATGAAAAAAATAATATCACTTTTCATCTTGCTGATCTTAACAATTTTTGTCAATGCCCAGGATATTAAAAATAATCCAGGTAGTAATCATGGTAATAAATTTGAGCAGTTAGGTACAATTCTTCCTACGCCCAATGAGTACAGGACTGCGAGTGGAGCACCAGGCCCACAATATTGGCAACAACGTTGCGACTATGATATTGTTTGTGAGCTAGATGAACCCAATCGTAAATTAACTGGAAAAGAAACCATAACCTATTTCAACAATTCACCTGACCCCCTCACCTACCTTTGGGTACAGCTGGATGAAAACGAACATAGTTCTAAAAACAACGCAGGTTACCCGGTAAGCGATGAAATGCCAAAAAGCATATCAGAAGAGGACATCAGCCGATTTGGTGGCAAAACCGATAAGGAATATGGTGATAACATTACTAAGATTACTGATGCTGCTGGAAAGCCTCTGAATTATACCATCAATAAAACGATGATGCGTATTGATTTACCTGTCACCTTAAAACCAGGTCAGCAATTTATTTTAAAAATCGAATGGAATTACTTCATTACAGATAGGATGAAATATTTTGGTCGTGGAGGATATGAATATTTTCCTGAAGATGGCAATGATCTATACACAATGAGCCAATGGTATCCACGCCTTTGCGTTTACAGTGATTTTCAAGGATGGCAAAATCATCAGTTTGCTGGAAGTGGGGAATTTGCGCTAACCTTTGGTAATTTTAAAGTAGCGATTACTGTACCTGCAGATCATGTGGTATTGGCAACTGGAGAAGGACAAAATTATCAACAGGTGCTCTCTGCAGCACAATTAGCCCGTTGGCAAAAAGCACAAACAGCCAAAGAGGTTACAGAAATTGTGACATTAGCTGAAGCCACTGCAAGAGAAAAACAAAAATTGACTACAAAAAAGACATGGATATTTAAAGCTGAAATGGTTCGTGATTTTGCATGGGGGAGCAGCCGTAAATTTATCTGGGATGCGATGCCTATAAAAGTAGAGGGTAAAAAAGTAATGTGTATGAGCGCATATGGAAAAGAGGCTTATAATCTATACCGAAAATTTAGTACAAAAGCAGTAGCACATACTATTCAAACCTATTCAAAATTCACCATCCCTTATCCCTATCCTGTAGCACAAAGTATAGAAGCTTCCAACGGTATGGAGTATCCGATGATTTGCTTTAATTATGGTAGATGTGAAAAAGATGGCACCTACAGTGAGGGTACAAAAAATGGAATGCTCGGAGTAGTCATTCACGAAGTAGGTCATAATTTCTTCCCAATGATCATCAACAGTGATGAAAGACAGTGGACCTGGATGGATGAAGGCCTTAATTCATTTTGTGAATATTTAGCGGAAGAACTTTGGGATAATAAATTTCCTGTTGCAAAAGGTGCAGCATTCAAGATTATTGATTACATGGAATTGCCCAAAGACCAATTAGAACCAATCATGACCAATAGTGAAAACATTATTCAATTTGGACCAAATGCTTATACAAAACCTTCAACGGGTCTAAATATTTTAAGAGAAACTATTATTGGAAGAAATCTATTTGATTACGCCTTCAAGGAATATGCTAGACGTTGGGCATTTAAACATCCAACACCTGCTGATTTATTCAGAACAATGGAAGATGCTAGTGGAGAAGATTTAGATTGGTTTTGGAGAGGATGGTTTTACGGAATTGAACCATGCGATATTTCACTAGACAGTGTTAAATGGGCTAATCTTAGTCTTGAAAATACTCCTCAAAGAAACTATGCCGGAGGCCGCCGAAGAGCAATGGGGCCTACTTCAAGATTCTTTCCTAAACCTTTACTCAATTCATTTGAGGACATCTCTAAAATTAGAAATAGAGAAGATAAAAATATAATTTTTGCAACAGATGCTGATACTAGCTTAAGGGATTTTTACTGGAGATACGACAGGGATTTGGTAGCGGTAGATACTTCGCTTGCACCAACCAACACCCAGACAGTGAGCACTGTTCAAGACTTTACCAATGAAGAGAAAATGTCAATAGCTGGTAATAAAAATATGTATGAATTGAGTTTTAGTAACAAAGGTGGTCTAATCATGCCTATCATTATCGAATGGACTTATAAAGACGGGACCAAAGAGATTGACAGAATACCTGCTCAGATTTGGAGAAAAGATGAAAACAATGTAACAAAAGCATTCTTAAAAGACAAAGAAGTTGTCTCTATCAAATTGGACCCATTGAGAGAAACGGCAGATATCAACGAAAGTAACAATAGTTGGCCTACCCTAATAAACCCTAGCAAATTTAAATTATATAAGTCAGGACAAGGTTTAGGAAGAGGCGCTGCAACTGGAAGAGTAAATCCAATGCAAAGAGAGATTAAAAAATAAATTATCAATCAATAAAAAAAGGATGAAAGACTTACAAGTCTGTCATCCTTTTTTTTTGATTAATTTTCAATGGTAATTTTATAAGCCTGTTTTACCATCTCTCTCCAACTGTTGCCGTTTCTTTTTACCATATTTTTTTTCGTAATCCAATATTTCTTTTGTCTTCACTTTTTCTTTTTCTGGGGTTTCTACTTTCGGAGTCTCCTTGAGTGCTGTATTTTTATCAGGCACTACTACTAATCTTCCTCGATCATAATTTTCAGTTTTGAGTATTCTTCCTTCTCCATCAAAATACTTCCATTCACCATTTTTAACACTGTAAGGCAGGGCCTTTTCAATTTTGTATGACAAGATTTCATTATTTTCATTACCATAAATAGCAATGGTATCAAAAAGAAAATCGGGATTATAACCCTTCCACTCTTCCTGCCTTTGTAAAATACCAAGAAAATTAAAATATTCCTGTCGACCATCCTTGCCCCCAAGACGAAAATTTTCAATCGCTAAAATATCGCCAGTGTTACTATATTTTCGCCATGGACCCGTTTTTTCATTGTCTTTGTAAAGCCCCTCTTCTTCATAGCCAGGCTCGCCTCTAATTTCTCCTACAGTGGTCACCCATCTGCCCTGCTTCTTTCCGTTTTTGTCAATTACGTTCAATGTATCCCCATTTGCAGATAATAAATAATTTTTATACTGGGCTTTTCCGCTCAATAAAAAAACGAATAGCCCTATTCCAATTAAAATTAATTGACGTAATTTCAATGCTGAATTTTCCATAAAAATATTTTAATAAATGAAATACCTCTACAAATTTAGTTTTTCTTTTACAATCCTTTTACTGAATAGCTTTTTTTTAACAACAATAGCTCAAATAAAGCCAACTACTGCAAAGGAAAGACTTACTAGCCTTCAAAAAAGGAAATCAGATGCCCGTAACTCATTGTTAAAAAACATTACTTTCAGAAATATTGGTCCTACTCAAATGAACGGAAGGGTTGTCGATATTGAAGTAAACCCAACTGATCCAACTGAATTTTATGTAAGTTATGCAAGTGGTGGACTTTGGCATACCGCCAACAATGGATTAAGCTTCGTTCCAATTTTCGAAAAAGAAGACGCATTTTCCATTGGAGACATTGCAGTTAATTGGAAACCTACCAGCACAGATCAATCCAGAATAATATGGATCGGAACTGGAGAAGTAAATAGCAGCAGAAGTAGTTACAGCGGTACAGGTGTTTTTAAATCTATTGACAATGGAAAAAATTGGCAGTACTTAGGACTTCCTGAAAGTCATCACATTGGAGAAATTATTTTACACCCTAGCAACGAAAATATTGCTTGGGTGGCCGTACTAGGTCATTTGTATTCTGCTAACAAGGAAAGAGGTGTTTATAAAACAACCAATGGAGGAAAATCATGGATTCAAACCCTAGCTATTGACCAAAATACGGGGGCAGTGGAAATGGATATTAATCTACAAAACCCTGATGAACTGTACGCCTGTACTTGGTATAGAACAAGATCTGCATGGGATTTTTCACCCACCGGAAAAACAAGTGGCATTTATAAATCAACCGATGGAGGTAACCAATGGAAACTAGTGACTGAAAAAGGGAGCGGCTTTCCTACCGGTGATAGTGTAGGTAGAATTGGTATTGCTGTGTTTCAAAAAAACCCACAGATTCTTTATGCTGTGGTAGACAATAATTCCACCCTACTCGATACAAGTACTAAAAAAATAGATACTACTAAATATTCAACCGAGGATTTTAAAAATATTTCAAAAGAAAAATTTTTAAGTCTTAACAATGCTAAACTAGATAGTTTTTTATTAGACAAAGAATTTTCTGAAAAATACAACGCTAAAAAAATTAAAGCTTCTATTGAATCGGATCAACTTAAACCTTCTTCTGTTTATGATTGGTTAGTAGCAGAGGATGGATTTCAAAACAATGGAATTATAGGCTGTGAAATTTATAGAAGTGATAATGCTGGTAAGAGTTGGAAGAAAGTTAATACCAAGCAAATCAAAGTATTCAGCAGCTATGGATACTACTTTGGTAAAATATATGTATCCCCTACTGATGAAAATAAAGTAATCAGTTTTGGAACAAGCATTATCGTTAGTAATGATGGAGGAAAGACCTTTGCGGCAGTTGATAAAAATAATACACACGGTGATTGGCATTCTTGTTGGATTAATCCAAATAAGGATAGCCATTGGATTGCAGGAAATGATGGAGGATGTAATATAACCTACGACAACGGAAAAAAATGGTTTAAAGTAACCAGTGTGCCTGCTGGGCAATTTTACGGTATTACCACTGACAATGCAAAACCCTATAATGTTTATGGCGGACTACAAGATAACGGAACTTGGGTAGGTTCGTCTCTAACAGAAAGAGAAAATTTAGGCTTTTCTTTTGCAAAGAAAAACAAGGAACCCGAACCAGAAGAATTTGAATGGAAATCAATCGGAGGTGGTGATGGCATGCAAGTACAAGTGGATACAAGAGATAATAAAACTATCTATTCTGGATTTCAATTTGGTTTCTACAATCGAAAGAATTTAGACAATGATAAATACTTTTCTATTCATCCCATGCATGATTTAGGAGAAAATAAATTAAGATACAATTGGCAAACCCCTATTCTACTTAGTAAACACAATCAAGATATATTTTACTACGGGTCCAATAAAATTCATCGCAGCTTAAACAAAGCAGAAAATTTACAAACCTTAAGTGACGATTTAACCAAAGGTAAAAAAACTGGAAAAGTACCTTATGGAACGGTCACCTCCATTTGCGAATCTCCATTAAAATTTGGCTTACTATATGTTGGAACAGACGATGGAAACATTCAGGTTAGTAAAGATGGCGGTTATAATTGGACCTTGGTGAATAAGGGGCTTCCTGAAAATTTATGGGTAAGCAAAGTGGATGCCTCCAATCACAAAGAAGGAAGAGTATTCGTAACATTAAATGGATACCGATACGATAATTTCTCCGCATGGTTATACATGAGTGAAGATTATGGGACCACCTGGAAACAATTAGGAACTGACTTACCATCAGAATCGCTGAACGTTGTAAAAGAAGATCCATTATTAGAAAATATACTTTATGTTGGGAGTGATAATGGCTTATACAGTTCTTTCGATTTAGGAAAAAGCTTTATGAACATGGACAATAATTTACCAAGGGTCCCTATACACGATCTTGTAATACAGCAAAGAGAAAACGAGTTAGTGGTAGGTACCCACGGAAGAAGTATTTTTATAACCAAATTGGATAGCGTACACAAAATGTACAATAGCGTTATTGACAATAAAAAAATAAATCTATCCAAGTAATTTTTGATTGGGATTAAACAAAAATAGCCATCTGTAAAAATTAATTAATAGCTATTTCAAACATAAGAAAACAGACAGACTTGTTAGCAATTTTTATTGTAGTAAGATTTACTTAGAAGGTAAAAGAAAAATTAATTGAATAATAAATTAAACTTGCGGAAAAAATATTATGTAACCCCTAACTTTGTATTCATAATAAACCATCTAATACTCATCTTTAAAAATTAAATTATGGCCATAGTGATTGGGCAGGTAGCCCCCGATTTTTCATTGTTTGACAGTGAAAAAAACAAAGTAACCCTTAGTGAATTAAAAGGTAAAAACGTAGTAATTCTATTTTTTCCACTTGCCTTCACCGGAGTATGTACCACAGAGTTGTGCAGTGTTAGGGATAATATTGCATCGTACAATGATACGAATGCTCAAGTTTTAGGCATTTCAGTGGATTCTTTATTTGTTTTAGACAAGTTCAAGCAAGAGCAAAATCTAAATTTTTCTTTGTTAAGTGATTTTAACAAGGATGCAGCAAAGGCATTTGAAGTGCTATATGACACATTCCCTGCCTTTGAAATGCAAGGAGTAAGCAAAAGAGCGGCATTTGTAATTAATAAAGAAGGGATTATAAAATATACGGAGGTTTGTGCTTCTCCAGGAGATTTACCAGATTTTGCTGCTATTCAGAGCACTTTACAAAGTATTTAGTCTCCTTATTTCATTGAATTCAAAGTAGAAATAAATCGGCAGGACCCAATTTTGGCACCCTGCCGATTGCTTTTTTAAAAGAATTGATTACTTTTACGGTTCTGAAATACTTATTTATCATATTAATTTTGCTTTTTGGCGGGAGTGTTACCACTCATGCCCAAAATAAATCAGTTAATTCAGCGGATGAGCCTGCAAAATTGATAAAGTTTTTCCCCAATCCAGCTTCATCTAATATTAATTTCGAACTTCAACGAGGATATGATCAATCCTATACACTGATATTGTTTAATTTCATGGGAAAGAAGATGGAGGAACTAGCTCCTGGTTCACAAATTATCAATCTTTCACTGAATACTTTTTATCGAGGAATTTATATTTTTCAACTTCGGGATAAAAAGGGGAAAATAATTGAATCTGGAAAGTTTCAAGTAGTAAAATAATCTCTGCTTTTTAACAGCCCTCTAGAATTTACGTTTCAGATTTACTTTACACAAATTATTTTTTTAGACTGTCAGTTACAATACTTGTACAATCAAAAACTTAAGGTAATGTGTATTTTCTTGATCTCTGATTACTGGATGATCCGCAGATTGACTATTGAAAACTACCTGACGGATTTTTCTTTTAGCATCCTTTGCAGCCATCGCTATTATATCTAAAAATAACTCAGGTTTTACCAAGTTAGTACAACTGGAGGTTACCAAAAATCCACCCGGTTTCACTAATTTAATTCCTCTCAAATTAATTTCTTTATATCCTGCTACTGCTTTATCAATGCTACTTCTACTTTTTGTAAAAGAAGGTGGGTCGAGCATCACCACATCCCACTGCTTTGATTCTTTAGTCCATTCCTTTAGTACATCAAATGCATTGACACATTCAAATTTACAGATGCCTTCTACTTTATTAAGGAGGGCATTTTTGTTGCACATATCAATAGCACTTTGAGAAATATCAATTCCAGTAACTGATTGGGCACCATACACAGCAGCACTTATTTCAAAAGAACCAGTATAACAGAATGCGCCCAACACATCTGCACCTTTCACAATATGCTGTATTGCTTTTCTATTGTCTTGCTGATCTAAAAAGTAACCTGTCTTTTGACCTGCAGCAATATCCACATGAAATTGGACACCATTTTCTTGAATAATTATATTGGTATCAAAAGGTTCAGAAAGAAAACCTTTAAGTTGCTCCATACCTTCTAGTTCCCTTACTGGAACATCATTTCGTTCATAAATCCCTTTAGGCGAAAAAATTTTTTCTATCGCTTTTACTATTGAAGGTTTCCAAAAATCAATTCCCAATGCCAACGTTTGAATGACAAAGTAATCATTGAATTTATCAATGATCAATTGAGGTAATTCATCAGCTTCGCCAAAAATTAATCTACAATTTTCTACATACCCTAGTTTTTGTCTGTAAGTCCAAGCTTTCTGAATGGCATCATAAAAAAAATCATCATTGATTTCTTTGTCCTTATCTCTAGTCAACAAGCGCACCATTATTTGAGATTGCGGGTTTACATATCCCTTGCCGATAAATTTTTTATCATGGGTAAAAACATTGACTATTTCACCTGCTTTGGCAGCCGCATCCAAGGCCTTTCCCCTATTAATTTCATTGGCAAAAATCCAGGGATGACCATTTTCTACCCTGCTACTAATATTTTTATTAAGAAAAAGGCTTTTCATCTTACAAAGATAACTAAAGCAGGTAGCTGTCAGTCAGTTTGAAAACAGATTACCTTATATCTTTAAAAATTGTCATTTTGGCTGAAAACTAGGCTTGGCAAAATGTTTGACAATCGTACATTTGCAGATAATTTTACCCTACCCCTCCATTGAGGGCAGTGAAATAAACGAATTAATCAATTTTTATGGAAGAAAATACAAAAATGACTCCGGAGGAGGAGGCTTTAGCAGAAGCATTAAAAGGTTTTACTGAAGCAGATACTAGTGCAGAAGAACCTGCAGAGGAAAAAACAGATTTAAACCAACCAGAATCAGAAAATGTAGTAGAAAAACTTCAGGCAGAACTAATTGAACAAAAGGACAAATATATCCGCCTATTTGCTGAATTTGATAACTTCAAGCGTCGCAATGCCAAAGAAAGAATAGAACTCATTCAGACTGCTGGAAAAGAGGTAATTACGTCATTATTAGACGTTTTAGATGATTGTGATCGAGCTGAAAAGCAAATTCAATCCAGCGAAGACCTTCAACAAATCAGAGAAGGTATTCAGTTGGTATTTGGCAAACTGAGAAATACCATGCAAGCAAGGGGGCTTAAACCAATGGAGAGCATCGAAACAGATTTTGATGTTGAGAAACATGAGGCGATTACCGAAATACCAGCTCCCAATCCTGCATTGGTGGATAAGGTGGTTGATGAGGTACAAAAAGGTTATTATTTGAATGATAAAATTATCCGCTTTGCAAAAGTGGTGGTGGGCAAATAAATTATTAAACAGTAATTTTAAAAACAGCAAAGGGTATTTATTAAAATTTTCAATTTAGCTGTTTAGCTAATAACCAATCCACATTATGAAAAAAGATTTTTATGAAATACTAGGCGTATCAAAATCATCCACCCAAGATGAGATTAAGAAAGCCTATCGTAAGGTTGCGATGCAATTTCACCCTGACAGAAACCCAGGAGACAAAGCTTCAGAAGAAAAATTTAAAGAAGCTGCTGAAGCTTATGAAATATTAAGCGACAGCGATAAAAGGGCTCAATATGACCGTTTTGGACACAATGCATTTAGCCAAGGCAGAGGAGGCGGTGGTGGTGGTTTTAATGGTGGCAGTATGAATATGGATGATATTTTCAGTCAGTTTGGAGATATTTTTGGTGATGAGAGTCCATTTGGAAGCTTTTTTGGAAATGGAGGCCGCCGCTCATCTGGTGGAAGATCAAGAGGAACAAGAGGCTCCAACCTAAGAATAAAAATAAAGCTGAACTTCGAAGAAATGGCCAAAGGGGCTTCTAAAACAGTTAAGGTAAAAAAACATGTTAGCTGTACTACCTGCTCTGGTAGTGGAGCAAAGGATAAAAATAGTTTACAAACATGTGGTACTTGTAATGGCAGTGGGCAAGTTAGAAAGGTACAAAATACATTTTTAGGACAGATGCAGACGGTAACTACTTGTTCGAGTTGCAACGGAGAAGGAAGTACCATCGCTAACAAATGTACAGCCTGCAAAGGTGAAGGAAGGGTTTATGGAGAAGAAACGGTTACCATTGAAATACCAGCCGGTGTTCAAGAGGGAATGCAGCTTAGCATGAGTGGCAAAGGAAATGCAGGTGAGAGAGGTGGCGCCAATGGTGATCTTATTATTTTAATAGAAGAGGAGGCACATGCTGAATTACATAGAGATGGGCTGAATGTAGCTTTTGATTTACACATCACTTTTCCAGATGCAGTTTTCGGAACCAATGTAGAGGTTCCAACCATTGATGGCAAAGCCAAAATAAAAATACCACCAGGTACACAAAGCGGAAAAATATTCAGATTAAAGGGCAAAGGCTTCCCTGCTGTGAATAGCTATGAAAAAGGAGATCAATTAATTCATGTAAATATTTGGATTCCACAGCAACTATCTGCTGAAGAAAAATCAATGTTGGAAAGCATGCAAGGAAGTGTAAATTTTCAACCTAAACCAGAGAAAGGTGATAAATCTTTCTTCGATAAGGTAAGAGAGATATTTACTTAAAAATCTTAAGCAAAAAATTAGTTTGCCCTATTGATAATTAAAATAGGTGTCAAATTATTGACCAAAGATTTACTCATTCACTAGTTGGTAAATCTGAGAAAGATTTCTACCCAATCCGTCAAAATCTAATCCAAATCCCAAAAGAAATTTATCTGGCACACTAAAGCCAAGATAATCTATCTTAATAGGATATTTGAGTGCGGTAGGTTTATTCAATAAAGATGCAATTTTTAGGGAGGCTGGCTGTTGATTTTGTATTTGTGGTAGAAATTGATGGAGCGTATTGCCTGTATCAATAATATCCTCAATAATTACAACATGCCTATTTGCCAATAACTCATCCAATCCAATTGAAGTAATCACATTGCCCGAAGATGAAGTGCCCTTATAAGAAGCAAGTTTTATAAAACATATTTCGGCTTCAATAGAGATTGATTTAAATAGGTCGGAAGCGAACATAAAAGAACCATTCAAAATAGCTAGAAATAAAGGACGCTTTCCTCTATAATCAGTGTCAATTTGATTTCCCATTTCCTTGATGCGCTTATGTATTTCCTCTGAACTTATAAAAGGCTGAAAGGTTTTGTTATTCACTACTACATTGGACATAAAAATATTTTATTGTTATAAAGTTTACATTTAAGATAATCTTCAAAAGCGAATTGAGTCTTTACAATTTTTTAATACAATTGAACCCTCTTCACAAATGATATAATTGCATTTACTGACTCACTATCAACTGCTGGCCTATTTGTAAATTTTCGCTGCTCAGCTTATTCCAATATTTCAATTGCTCTACGCTCACATTATACTTTTGTGCAATTCCGTATAATCCTTCCTTCGCCTTTACTTTATGAAAAATAGTTACTGAACTTTGAACTGAATTAGTTTTTTTTTGGCCTAATTGTTCAGTAGGTTTCAAATAAACTTTTGTTCCTGAAAGAACATCGTCATCTTCGTACAAATCATTGTACTCGAGAAGTTTTTCTAATTGAACACCATTATTTTGAGCAATCGAATAATAGGTTTCTTTTTTTCTGCCGATTACAAAATCTCTATTCCCCTTGGTGGACTTTTTTTGTAAAAAAATCAATTGGTCTTCTTCAAGTAACCCATCATCGAGTTCATTAATAATTAAAAGCCGCTGCAAAGAAATCTTATGACGGGTAGCAATGGCTAACAATGAAGTCCCATTTAAAGCCTTAATACACTTGCTTCCATTGACAATACCAATAACATCAGGATCCCCAGAAAGAATGATATCTGCTTCACCCAATTCGGTTCGATCAATTGGAATGGTAGGGACTGTAATGGGAGTTTTTTGCTCTGCCAACGCTAGACCATCATTTAATTTTTTCGAATCTACATTAGCGAGTCCTTCTAAACCTTCAAGATTAAATCTCTGCAAATTGTATTTCTCAATATAATTTATCAAAATAACTGGATATTTTGGATTGGTTGCATACCCCGCCTTCTTTAAACCATAAGCCCATCCCTTATAATCTGTAATTTCCAAATCAAACAAGAAGGAATAATGTTTGCCAGCTTTCAAAAAATTACTATGGTCTCTAAAAGATTCTTCTGCACCTGGATATTTTCTAAAACATTCACCCAAAGAATCATCGTCATGTGTAACACCCTCACCAGTCCAATTGCTTTTACATTTAATTCCAAAATGATTATTAGATTTTTTCACTAGCTCGCTATTCCCACTTTCTGATTCTAATAACCCTTGTGCTAATGTAATGGAAGCCGGCACTCCCATCCGCTTCATTTCTAGCATAGCAATATCTTTGTATTGTTCAATATACTGTTCAGTTGTAATCGTTTGTGCGTTTAAAGAAAAGATCCAGCAAATAGTAAAAATTATCAGTTGAACAGTTTTTATAATCACTCTGTTTTGATTCATTTAAAAATAATATTAAGAAAAATAATTAAAATCTAATTTTAAGAAAATGGTTCGTTTACAATTTCCGGATCAACAGTAAGCCATCTCGAATAGTCAAAAGCGTTTGATCTACTCGTGCATCTTTTTTTACATGCTCATTAAAAGCATGAATCGCCACTGCATTTTTCCCGGTAATATTTTCTTCTAGTACTTGTCCATGAAACAATACATTATCAGCAATAATTAATCCATTGTGTTTTAGATAGGGAAATACCATTTCGTAATAGTCAATGTAACCCGATTTGTCTGCATCTATAAAAACAATATCCCAACTTTCTTGCAATACTGGAATAATATCCATTGCATTTCCGATGTGCTGCACAATTTTTTCTTTATCAGGAGATTGTTGAAAATATTTATTGGCAACTGCAGCATCTTCTTCTCGCAATTCAATAGTGTGTAAAATTCCTTCTCTACTCAATCCTTTTGCTAAGCACAATGCGCTGTAGCCTGTAAAGGTG
>CAMBTV010000068.1 GCA_945870835.1 Chitinophaga pinensis | reverse complement strand
TTATGTGATCCATCACAAAATCCAGGATTTTCTGTATGCTTGCAATTACATAAATAGGCAGTCTTAGATTCTTCGGCCACAAAAATTTTAGGAACAAAACCTGAACCTTTGTGAGAGCCATCACAAAATGGTTGTTTAGATGATTTTCCGCATGAACACCACGCATAAGTTTTTCCAGCTTCTAATTCTACGGGGATAGGCGATTTACCTGCAATAATTGGTTTATCCATTTTATTTGTTTTTAAGTTTTATAAATTTAATTGTTGAATTTATTTATTTAGGTAAGCCATTTGGCCTAAATGATTAGCAAGATGAACCGTTCTACTAATAATAACATTTAGTTTATTTCTCGTTGGTTCCTTTGCAAAATCTTCATCGGATACAGCTGCGTGTTTTGATAGCCAATCATTCGTGCTAAATTTTTTAAAATGATTTTCTAAATTTTTAGTAACATTATAGTAGGCAGATTTTAATTCAGCAATGGGCGGAAATACTTTGTTGGACTTATCTGGGCTTTTAACAAAAATTTCTAGATAATCGGGAAACATTTTTTCTTCTAGATCAAATAATCTCGACATGTCATCACTTACAGCAATAATATGTCCTAACAAATAAATGCCAGTATTTCTGTTAGGAGCAGTTTCATTGAGCAGCTGTTCATCAGATAATTTTTCAATTAATTCTGCGAATTTTTTATTCTGCCCATCCCATATAGCTAAATTCATTTTGACCATTAAGTCAGCTGCTTTATTTTCCATTCTAGATGTTAATTTGATGAGGTTAGTTGCGATTTACAAAGATACAACAATACAAAAATTTATCTATTAATTTAGAATAAGCTATAAAAAGGTAATTTGAATACTGATTGAAGGTTTCCGTGATTTTAATAATCATCAATGATTCTAAAAATAGGCACTAATTTATTAAATGATATCAACCGAAAGTTTCTATGTTTTGTTATGAATAGTTACTAAAAAATGGGGATACATTTTGATGTAAATAGTTAGTAGAAAGTGGATTAATAAAATAGCTAGCAATAATTAAAACCCTTATTTTTAACAAATCAAGGTAGCCATTATTTGAGTGATGTAAGTTAATTAAGGTTGTTTATTATTAAAGACATTTTTTAAAATTGATGTATGAAAAACAGATACGATCGTCGTCGCTTTATTCGAGATGCTTCTTTGACTGCTGGTGCAATTTCGTTTTCAAAATCATTATTGGCAGCAACTAATAACCATAAAATTACTGCTTCAGGTAGAGTTGGTATCATTGGATTGGATACTTCTCATAGTATTGCATTTACAAAAGCACTTAACGGTCCCAATCCTTCTGAAAAATACAGTGGATTTAAAATTGTTGCTGCCTATCCTCAAGGTAGTGCTGATATTGAATCATCTGTTAAGCGAATACCTGGTTATATAGAAGAGGTTAAAAAATTAGGTGTTGAAATTGTCCAATCTATTCAAGAATTGTTAACTAAAGTTGATTTTATTTTATTAGAAACCAACGATGGTAGACCTCATTTGGATCAAGCATTACAAGTTATAAAAGCAGGTAAGACATTATTTATTGATAAACCAGTTGCTGGTACTTTGCGAGATGCAATTCGTATTTTTAAAGCTGCTGAAAAAAACCATGTTTCGGTATTTTCAAGTTCATCCCTTCGTTACATGGAATCTGCACAAGAAGCAGCAAAAGGCAAAGTAGGAAAAATACTGGGTGCAGATACATATAGTCCAGCTACCTTGGAAAAAACACATCCAGATTTTTTTTGGTATGGAATTCATGGTGTTGAAATTTTATATACGGTTATGGGAATTGGATGCAAGCAAATTACCAGAACCCTTGCCGAAAATACCGATATAGTAGTTGGGGTTTGGAATGATGGAAGAATGGGTACTTTTAGAGGTACAAGAACAGGGACAAATGATTACGGTGGTACTGCCTTCGGTGAAAAAGGTAACCTAGTCTTGGGACCATTTAAGGGATATGACAATTTGTTAGATCAAATTATTGAATTTTTTAAATCAGGGATACCACCGGTATCAAAAGCAGAAACACTTGAAATTTACACTTTCATGGAGGCAGCGGATGAAAGTAAAAGAAATAACGGCAAGACTATTCTTCTTGAGGATGTTTTCAAAAAGGCTTCTCATTAATTTTTTTAAAACATTAATACGCTTGTATGAAAAATAACAACTCCCGTCGTAATTTTATTAAAAATTCTTCTGCAAGTATAGCTGCAGTTACTTTTGGAGGAATACTTCCAGGCTTTTCTGCAAAAAATTACAATCGTATTTCAGGGGCTAATGAAAAGATTGCTGTTGCATCAATGGGCGTAAATAGTCGAGGCTATGCAGTTGCCACCAATTTTGCTGCACAAAAGAATGCGGAAGTAATTCATGTATGTGATGTAGATTCAAGGGCAGCAGATAAATGTATAGATGCAGTTGGTAAAATTCAGAATAAAAGACCCAAAGCAACACCAGATTTTCGGCATGCATTAGAAGATAAAAATGTGGATGTATTGATAGTTACTGCTCCAGATCATTGGCACGCACCCGCTGCAATGCTTGCCTGTTCAGCAGGTAAGCATGTTTATTTAGAAAAGCCTTGTAGTCACAATCCAAATGAAGGAGAACTGTTAGTAAAATCTGCCAATAAATACAATCGTGTTTTACAAATGGGTAACCAACGTCGTTCCTGGCCAAATGTGGCAGCAGCCATTGCAGAATTACATGCTGGTGTAATTGGTAAACCTTATTATGCAAAGACATGGTATACCAATAATCGTGCTTCTATTGGAATAGGAAAACAAGTGGCTGTGCCAAGCTGGCTAAATTATGATTTGTGGCAAGGCCCTGCTCCACGTCGTACTTTTAAAGATAATCTGATACATTATAATTGGCATTGGTTTTGGCATTGGGGAACTGGTGAGGCTTTAAATAATGGTACACATATGGTAGACCTTGCTAGATGGGGTCTTCAAGTGGACTACCCTACAAAGGTTAGTTCTACTGGAGGAAGATTTCGTTATCAAGATGATTGGCAAACTCCCGATACACAAATGATTAGTATAGAGTTTGGAAATAAAGCAATGATTACTTGGGAAGGAAGAAGCTGCAATGGAAAAAATAATGAAGGCACTAGTACTGGTATAACTTTTTATGGAGAAAATGGAAGCATTACAATTGAGAGTGGCAATGCTTATAAGATTCATGACCTAAAAAACAATCTTATAAAGGAAGTTAAAAATGACCGAGTAATCAATACAAGTAATTTGGTAGATCCTGCACAAGAATTAGACGCATTGCATATTCAGAATTTCTTTGATGGTATTAAAAATGGCAAGGCGGTAATATCAGATATTCTTAGTGGTCATAAAAGTACATTACTAGTTCAATTAGGAAATATAGCCCAAAGATCTGGTAGAACTCTTCAAATTGATCCAACCAATGGTCATATTAAAAATGACAAGGAGGCAATGAAATATTGGAGCAGAGAATATGAAAAGGGATGGGAACCTACCATTTAATTTTTTTACTCTTAATAAATTGAAAAATTTTAGACATTGATTTATTTATGCAGACAAAAAGACTCTATTCCTTAGATGCGCTTCGTGGTTTCGACATGATATGGATCATGGGTGCTGAAGAAATATTTCATTCATTGGCAAAAATTACCCATCAACCTTTTTGGGAATCTTTGTCTGCACAGTTTGAACATCCTAAATGGAATGGATTCACCGCCTACGATCTTATTTTTCCTTTGTTTATTTTTTTAGCAGGCGTTTCTACTCCTTATTCAATTGGAAGATTACTAGAAGAAGGACAAACTAAACAAAGCCTTTTGATGCGTGTGATAAAAAGAGGATTGATATTGGTTGTTTTAGGAATGATTTTTAACAATGGTTTACAAGTAAGACCCATCAGTGATTTTAGGTTTATGAGTGTTCTCGGTAGAATTGGTATTTCCTATATGCTTGCTAATTTCATTTATCTGTATGTGAAAGATAAATATCACATCATTTGTTTTTCATCATTTTTGACTGGCTATTGGTTGATTTTAAAATTTACTTCTGCTCCTGGTTTTCCTTTGGGCGATTTGACAGAACCAGGAAATTTTGCTTCTTTTGTTGATCGGTCTATTCTTCCTGGAAAACTTTCCAGAGGCATTCACGATACGGTAGGGTTTTTTAATAATATTCCAGCTATCAGCTCTGCGCTTGCAGGAATCATGACGGGTAATTATTTAAAAAAAACTACTACTACCCCGTCCAAACAAGCAGTAACATTATCAATAATGGGTATCGCTTCAATCCTATTGGCACAAATATGGAATATTGATTTTCCTATTAACAAAAATCTTTGGTCTAGTTCATTTGTATTAGTAACCACAGGATGGAGTCTTTTACTTTTTTCTATTTTTTATTATATCATTGATGTACTTGGATATAAAAATTGGGCTTTTGTTTTCAAAGTCATCGGTATGAATTCTATATTGATTTATATGTCAGGCAAATTGATTAATTGGCCTCATACAACTGATGGCTTCTTTCATTGGGTGGGTGATCTCATTAGAGATCCCTACAATATATTAGCGATGGTAATTTGCACATTATTGGTTAAGTGGGTATTCTTATATTTACTCTATCAAAACAAATTTTTTTTAAAAGTATAAAAGAAACAAATTGAAAATACAGATTCATTCTACGGCAGCTACTTTGGGGCAATCAGCAGGGCAGGAAGCAGCTCTGCTAATTAAATCAGCCATCAATGAAAAAGGTTTTGCAAATATTATTTTGGCAACAGGCACTAGTCAATTTGATACTTTACAAAGATTGCAACAAGAACCAGGAATTGACTGGTCAATGGTTACTATGTTTCATTTAGATGAATATATAGGCTTGCCTATCAGTCACAAAGCAAGTTTTAGAAAATACTTGAAAGAACGTTTTATAGATAGAGTACCCTCCTTAATTTCTTATTATTTAATAGATGCTGAAACTAATCCATTAGCTACCTGTGTTCATCTAGGTGAATTGATCAAGCAACACCCAATTGATGTTGCACTAGTAGGTATTGGCGAAAATGGACATCTAGCATTCAATGATCCTCCAGCTGATTTTGATACAGAAGAGCCCTATCTAATTGTAGATTTAGATGAGGAATGTAGAAAACAACAATGGGGTGAAGGATGGTTTGATACACTCGATGCAGTTCCTAAACAAGCCATTAGTATGTCTATTCAACAAATTCTAAAATCAACTCATATCATTTGCTCTGTTCCTGATGAACGAAAAGCAATTGCTGTGAAAAACTGTTTAGAGAATGAAGTAAGTAATCTTTTCCCTGCAAGTATTTTACAAACACATTCTAATTGCAGTATTCATCTGGATGAATCTTCGGCTCTACTCCTAAAAAAATAATATGTCAAACCAGATTGAAATAAGCTCGCTTACAAAAAATCAAACTAGGATATCAATCATGATTATTGGTATGCTTTTTTTTATTTTCGGATTTGTATCTTGGGTGAATTCAATTTTGATACCCTACTTTAAAATTGCTTGTGAGCTTTCTCATTTCAAGGCATACCTAGTTACCTTCGCTTTTTATATTTCTTATTTTGTAATGTCGGTACCTGCCTCCTTTTTGCTTAAAAAAACTGGATTTAAAAAAGGTATGATGACAGGCTTTTGGACCATGTCCCTGGGTGCAATTATTTTCATTCCTGCTGCTATGACACGCACCTATGAAATTTTCCTAATTGGATTATTTACCATCGGAGCTGGACTCGCCATCTTACAAACTGCTGCTAATCCATACATTACTGTTTTAGGTCCAAAAGAAAGTGCAGCCCAGCGAATCAGTATAATGGGTATTTGTAATAAGGGAGCTGGCATTATTGCTCCGCTTGTGTTTGCAGCTGTGGTATTAAAAGCAACCGACACTGATCTTTTTGCACAATTGCCTTTAATGAATACTATTCAAAAATCGCAAGCGTTGGATGAATTGATCAGAAGAGTTATACCACCTTATGCTGTTGTAGGAACTGTATTATTTATTTTGGGTTTGTTGGTTAGGCTTTCTCCACTTCCAGAAATTGATACCGATAAAGAATCTACACAATTAGCTGCAGCCAATGCAGACAAGCAATCAATCTTTGATTTTCCTCATTTGATATTGGGAGCCTTTGCAATCTTTTTACATGTAGGAACGCAGGTTATTTCGATTGATACAATCATTGGATATGCCAACTCAATGCATATGCCCTTGTTGGAAGCAAAAGCTTTTCCATCCTATACATTAGCCGCAACGATTATAGGATACATTTCCGGAATCATTCTAATTCCAAAATTGATAAGTCAGGTAAATGCATTACGTTTTTGTACTTTACTCGGACTTGCCTTGTGCTTTTTAATTATCTTTTCTCATGGAAGGGTTGAAATACTTGGTCATAAAAGTGATGTTTCAATTTGGTTTGTTGTATTGTTGGGATTGGCAAACTCTTTGGTATGGGCTGGCATCTGGCCCCTTGCATTAGACGGACTTGGAAAGTTCACGAAGCTGGGCGCATCAATTATGATTATGGGATTGAGTGGCAATGCTATTATGCCACTATTCTATGGATATGTTGCAGATAAAATTGATGTTAGAATGGCTTATTCGGTGTTGATACCTTGCTATATTTATTTAGTTTTTTATGCTATATACGGTCACCAGATTCGAAGATGGAAAAGTAAATAACTAACCATTCCAGTAACTTTCAACTAAAAAACCAATGAAGAATTTTTTACTAACTATTTGTATTTTGATTAATCTCAGCAGTTTTTCGCAGATTAATCCCTTGACTTCCAAAGTCTATTCTTATGAAAATAGTGTGATAGAAAGTAATCCAAATGGTACTGTAAGAAACATATTTAATGGTGCTGGTTCTGTATTAGCCGCTCAATCAATTAAAGTGGTTACCATTGATGAGAGTAAAAAAAAGATCTACACCAATAATAATCAAACAGAACTTTTTATCATAGTTAAAGATGGTCCTATATTATTTACTATAAATAAGAAAAACATTCTATTAGTTCGGGGATCGATTGTTTGTTTACTACCTGGTGATGTATTAAGTGTTGCTAATACTAGTAAAACGACTGTTTCTTATTATGAAATGTTCTATCAGTCTTATACTCCTGTAAATAAAGAGAGAGCTGTTTTAGCGGGTGGATCATTTTTTATTGACTGGAATAATATAGTATTTAAAGAACATGATCGAGGCGGTGTTCGTCAGTTTTTTAATCGACCCACTGCAATGTTTAACAAATTTGATATTCATGTGACTACTTTGAATCCTAGAAAAAAAAGTCATGATCCACATACTCATACGGATGAAGAAATTATTTTAATGTTGGAGGGTAATGGGGAAATGCGTATTGCTAATGAACAACAAAGTTGTAAAGAAGGCGATGTAGTTTATTTAAATAGCATGTTCTTACATAATATTACTAACACAGGTGATATACCCGCTGTGTATTATGCTATTCAGTGGAATTGAGATTATTTTTTAGGATTTTTATAAAAAGTAGCTACTTATTCTCTTTGATTTTCTATTTTGAGTGAATCTAATATGTATGGTCACCTCCTGGTCATTGGCTTTGTTTTTACATATTTCTAGCCCAAATGTTACATTCATCTGTTTCAGTAGTTTTTGATGTTATTTAAAAAACTGAAACAATACTGAAACAATAATTGAATGTTGGCTATATGGGAATATGTGGAACTCATTGAAAGCCAACAAAAAAGCCTGACCGTTAAGGGCAGGCTTTAGATGATTGTGACCGCGTTAGGATTCAAACCTAAAACCCCCTCATCCGTAGTGAGGTACTCTATTCAGTTGAGCTACGCAGCCATACCAGCAAAAAAAAACGAAGCATTTTTGCTATTGGTCTGCAAAAATAGAGATTTATTTTATTGTACCCAACTCTTTACGCAATTTTGCCTAAAAAATTGTATGAAACTTCAATTCTGGTCCATCGGAAAAACCCATGAAAGCTATGTGAAAGAAGGCGTAGAATTGTTTACCAAAAGAATTGCTAATTACTATCCAGTGGAATGGAATATTATATCCATGCCCAAAAATTCCGCTACTTTATCAGAAACTGATCTTAAAAAAAAAGAAGGTGAAAATGTTTTACTCGCTCTTCAAAAAGAGGATTATCTAGTTTTACTAGATGAAAGGGGTAAACAATTGAAAAGTGAAGGGGTAGCACTACTTATTGAGTCTAGAGCCAACGAAAGCCTTAAAAATATCGTCTTTCTCATTGGTGGAGCCTATGGTGTTAGTGATTTGGTAGCTCAAAGAGCTAATTTTACTTGGAGTTTATCTCCCCTAGTTTTTCCTCATCAATTAGTTAGACTGGTTTTAGCAGAACAAATATATAGAGCCTGCTCAATTATCAGAAATGAAAAGTATCATCATCAATAACTATATTGCAATTAAACCCTATCAATGAATCAACTTACACTTACTGTTGGAATTATTGCATTCACCTGTCTCGTTAGCTTTTCTGCATTTAGCAGTGAAAAAATAATGAATGATTTAATTATGTGGCCTGTAGAAGTGAAAGCACGCAACCAATGGTATCGCTTTATTACTTCTGGATTTTTGCATGCCGATTGGATGCACCTGATTTTCAATATGTTTACCTTATACATTTTTGGTCAACAAATAGTAGAACCTGGCTGCGAACAATTGTCAGGGAAATGGATGTACCTAGTATTGTATTTTGGTGGTATGGTGATTGCAGATATACCTAGCTATCTTAAACATAGAAACGACTATCAATATAGAAGCTTGGGTGCTTCTGGTGCTGTTTCCGCTGTCGTTTTTGCTGGAATCTTATTTTATCCTACTATGAAGATGGGCTTCTTTTTTATTCCTCCAATTATCCCTGCTTACATATTTGGTCCTTTGTATTTAATGTATTGTATTTATGCAGCTAAACAAAGTCGAGATAACGTTAACCATGATGCGCATTTATGGGGTGCATTGTTTGGTCTAGCTTTCCCTCTTGCGCTTCACCCCTATTTACTGCCTCGAATGATTGGATTAATCATGGGTTCTTATTGATTGACGAATAAAATATATTTTTTGAGTGGTATCGCTGACCTTAAAACGGTCATCAATTCTTAATCCTACCACCCATACTATCTTCTGATCCATTGCCATCACCCATACATTTTCCTTTTCTGTGATTGATAATTTTTGATCGGAAAGAAAACGACCCAACTTTTTTTTCTTTTGCATGCCCAATGGATAAAAATAATCACCTGCTTTCCATTTACGTAGTAGTAATGGAAAGGTGATTTTTGAAAAATCTATCTGAGCAACCATCGGGTCTACCGATATTTTAAAGGTTCCAATATCTCTTTTTTCAATCGAAAGTAAACCATTGGAAAAATTAATTTGATGGTCATTTTCTTCTATTAAAATATGTTGAGCTTCTATTGATTGAATAGGTGAAATAATTATCCAAGATCGATTTTTAATGATTCGATGAGTAGCCGATTGAATATATTTTCCAGTTTCACTTTTGAGTAATGTAATGGCTTCTTCGGTTTGATGAGCAGTAAAACCATATTCTTTTATAATTTCATAAAAGACAGTAACTAGTGGAATCGTTTTTAGTAATTTTAATGCAGGAATATGTACCTCATTGTTTCGGTATTCTAATAAGTTTTTTTTATGCTTCTCTACTGCTTGTCCAAATAGAATTTCAGTTTCTCTAAATCGTTGTATATTTTTCAATACATTGTTAGCTGCCTCAGGATAACTTTCATTCACTAGGGGAAGGATGGTATTTCTAAAATAATTTCTAGTATAATCATTTTCTAAATTAGTGTGATCTGTTACAAAATCAAGCCCATGTTGGTTTGCATAGGTTTCTAATTCATTTCTTTTTGCAAATAAAAGTGGGCGAATAATTTTCCCATTGGAGGGTAAAATACCTTTTAATCCATGAATTCCCGTGCCTCTAAAAAAGTTCATCGTTACCGTTTCAATATTATCATCCGCATGGTGTCCAGTTAGTAAAAAATTTAGTCTAGCTGTATCTTTTTGTTGGTTGTTTTTAAGTAGTTCATCAAACCATTGATAGCGTAAATCTCTAGCAGCTGTTTCTATTGATTTTTTTGTAGTCTTTGCGTAATCAATGGTATCAAAATTTTTTAAATGAAATGGCACTTTATACTTTTCAGCAATCGCTTTTACAAATGCTTCATCTCTTTGGCTATCGGTTCCTCTGAGTTGAAAATTACAATGAGCAATTTCAAATTCATAGCCTGCTTCTTTGCAGAGTGCACACAAAACTATAGAATCAATTCCTCCACTAATGGCAAGCAATAGCCGATCTTTTGGTTGAAATAGATTTTGTTCTTTTATGTACAGCCTAAACTTTTCTAAAAGCGCCATTATAGATTTTTATTAAAAAAAACTGATCCCAAACGATTTATTAAATTCGCTCCTTAAAAATTAAATTCAAGTATTATTCTTCAATATCTTCCAGTGCCCCTTGCAATTCGTTCAATGCATGGTGATCACCTGCTCTTTTGGCTTCTTCCATACCCCTTTGGTAAATACGGATGGCCTTTTGCAAATCTCCTACCCGCTCCAATAATTTTCCTAAATGATAATAGGAACCCACATAAGTTGGTTCTCTAAGCAGCAATTCATTGAACAAATTTCTTGCTTTTTCATCGTCTCCAATTTTGATATATTCCAATGCAAGCGCATGTTGTAAAAAACTATCCTTTCCTGAAGTTTCTATAAATTCTATCAATTTTTCTATTCTACTCATTTCATCCTTTTTTAATAATAATTTATAATAAAATTATTGTACAAATCTTACCTTTGTTATTAGTTGCATAAACAACTTATTTTTTGATTGATTAAATTACAACGATGAAAATATTAGTTTGTATCAGTAAAACCCCTGACACTACTGCAAAAGTAACTTTCACAGCCAACAATACGAAATTCGCTGAGGAATCAGTACAATGGATCATCAATCCTTATGATGAATGGTACGCTCTTGTTAAGGCTATTGAGCTTAAAGAAATAGGTGTTGCCACCGCCGTTCATCTTATCACATTGGGCAATGCAGACTGTGATCCCATCATTCGTAAGGCACTTGCACTAGGCGGTGATGAGGCGATTCGAATAAATGTAGATAGCCAGGATAGCTATTATGTAGCTTCACAGATTGCTGCGGTAGCCAAAGAAGGAAACTACGATCTAGTGCTTACAGGTAAAGAAACCATTGATTACAATGGCTCGGCTATTGGCGGTATGGTAGCGGCTTTGCTAGAATGGCCATTTATTTCTCACGCTACCCAATTGGTTCTAGAGAATAATCAAGCCACATTGGTAAGAGAAATTGAAGGAGGGGAAGAAACCGATCAAGTGCAACTACCCATTGTCGTTAGTTGTCAAAAGGGAATGGCAGAACAGCGTATACCAAATATGAAAGGAATAATGGGAGCAAGAACGAAACCATTAACCGTGCGAGAGCCTATAGTAGCCGATTCATTGACTTCCTTCATCCAATTTGATCTTCCTGCTGCAAAAGCAGGTGTAAAGTTAGTATCAGCCGATGATCCAGAAGAATTGGTGAGGTTGCTTCACGAAGAAGCAAAGGTTATTTAATCAATTTAAAATTTCAATCAAATGAGTGTTTTAATACTTTTAGACCAGGCAGATGGTCATATTCGCAAATCTTCTTTTGAAGCTGCTTGCTATGGTAGCAAATTAGCCACTCAGTTGGGAGTATCCTCAGAGGCGCTGGTAATCGGCACCGTTAGTGAAGACTTAAGCTCTTTAGGTCAGTACGGGATTAATACAGTACACTCCCTTTCTGAAAATTCGCTTTCCAATGCTGATGCGCAGGTTTTTACCAAGGTAATTTCCGAACTAGTCAAAAATATCAATGCAACGGTCCTGGTATTGTCAAACAATATGCTAGGAAAAGCTATCGCACCTAGTCTTAGTGTGTTTTTAAAAGCAGGACTTGTCACTGGAGCGATTGATTTACCAGAAACCAACAATGGCTTTGTCGTTAAAAAAAATGTATTCGGTGGCAAGGCTTTTGCAGAGGTGGGAATTAATACAGCCATAAAAATAATTACCCTTAATCCAAATTCATTTCCTGTTACTAAAATTGATGCAATAGCTTCAGTAAAACCATTTGTTGCAACCATTCCTACAGCTAAAGTAAAGGTGGTTTCAACAAAAAAAGTAGAAGGTGAAGTATCCCTTTCTGAAGCAGAAATAGTCGTTTCTGGCGGTCGAGGTCTAAAAGGACCCGAAAATTGGGGATTGGTAACTGACTTAGCCAAACTTTTGGGGGCTGCTACCGCATGTAGTAGACCAGTTTCGGATATTAACTGGAGACCACATCATGAGCATGTGGGTCAAACTGGATTGGCTATAGCTCCTAATTTATACATTGCCGTAGGCATCTCAGGTTCTATTCAGCATCTCGCAGGTGTAAATAGAAGTAAAACCATTGTGGTTATTAATAAAGATCCTGAAGCCCCTTTCTTTAAGTCTGCAGATTACGGTATTGTGGGAGATGCTTTTGAAATAATGCCAAAGATTACCGAAGCAGTTAAAAAGTTGAAAAGTAAATATTAATAATACATTTTGTATTATAATTTATTTAAATATATAAAACATTGATTCTAGAAAATTGATTTTAAATATTTACTTTTTTTGAGCAATTTTAAATTTCCATTTTCGGGCTATGGTTATATTTCGATCCTTTGAAAAGAAATTAGATACTTAATTACAACCAATTAGCCTAAAAGTCAGTCTAGTTAATGGTTTTCCGAAAAAATTTATTTATTTATATTTATTAAAGATATTTCTTATTTAAATCCTTGTCATTACTTGTCAGTTGTTTAATTGTATAGTGATTTTATATTCATCTAATGTCCATTAATGAAAGCAATTTAAAATTGCATAAAATCACTTATTTTCGTAAACTATTTATGAAGAAAATTGAATTAGAAATTGTTGCTTTATCGCATAGTATCACCCAAACCCATTCTTATGCGGTTGTACTGGGGGAAGTAAATGGATTACGTCGATTACCAATTGTAATTGGAGGATTTGAAGCACAAGCAATTGCGGTTGCTCTTGAACGTATGAGTCCAAGTCGCCCACTTACCCACGACCTAATGAAAAATTTCATGATGGCATTTGGTGTTGAATTGCATGAAGTGATTATTAATGACTTACAAGAAGGTATATTTTATAGTAAATTAGTTTGTAGTAATGAAAAAGATACGGTAGAAATTGATTCCCGTACCTCCGATGCAATTGCTTTAGCTGTGAGATTTGGTTGTCCGATTTATACTTTCGAAAATATCTTAGACAACGCAGGAATATTAATGGAG
>CAMBTV010000067.1 GCA_945870835.1 Chitinophaga pinensis | reverse complement strand
TAGAAACGGGATTCTTTACTACCTGATTTAAAACCATATAACCCTTGGAGTAAAATAAAGTATCACCTTCAGCCAATTCATTTATTTTAAAATTGGCGGTATCTTCATTGGCCTCTGGATTAAGGGCATAAGAAATATAAGTAAATACATCATGGGTTAAGTAATTTTTAGTGTCTGGATTACTACTCATGTTATTGTCCTTCATTAAATAGACGTCCGGACTTAAAATAAAAGATTCCTTTACTTCATCTGAATTTTCATCTTTTCTTTCAAATGCCAAATGATAAAAACGTCTTCCTTTTTCCTTGCCTACACTATCGTGTAGATAAGTAACATTATAGGGTCCCATTTTTTTTGAAACCTGGCGAATGAGATTAATATTTTCTGCAGGATTATCCTGTTGCTTGGTAAGAGGGTCAACTCCCATTTGAATTTGAAAGTCCTTGAATCTCTCTTCGCTGATGATTTTTTTATTTGCTGATGAAATTAATATCCCAACAATCATGAGGGCAAATCCGAGGTGTGACAAAGAACCACCCGCAGATTTTAATTTACCATTCAAGCCAGACCAGATATAGCTTGCATTAGTAATTACTGAATAAATAGTTGCAAAAATTGCTACATAAATCGCACCTAAAAATCCAGCTCCTTGTTTGTAATAAGAAATGGGATAAAAAATTATCAACAAAGTAGTAATTACTATTGCAATTATAGTAGGCAGTGCAATTTTTTTAATAACGAATGAAGCACCAGTGCTTTTATATTTCAGATATTGGGTAAAAGCACTTAAAAATCCGATAATAATCCCTACCAATATCATCACTTTATTGTAAGAAAATTCAATGTCCTCAGGCGGAGCGAGCTTCGATCCAAAGATCGCATTGATTACAGGTGTAGAAGTTTTAGCAATAATAAACATTGCAGATAAAAAGAAAACCAATGATCCAATAAACATCCAGAATTCGCGTGAGCTACTATTTTCTTCCCTTAATTCTGAGGGCATTTTTTTATAATGAATGAAAAAATAAACCAATGCTGGAACTGAAAAAGCAAAAAGGAAAATCCGTATCAAATTAAACATGGGTCTTCCGGATTCAGCAAAAGCATGTACCGACGTATCACCCAATATGCCAGTTCTTGTTAAAAAAGTAGAGTAAAGAATAAACACAAAAGTGAGAATAGCAAAAATATAACTAGCCCTTAACGAGTGACCGGTGGCTTTATAAATGACCATGGTGTGAAGACCTGCTATTAAAATCATCCAGGGAACAAGAGATGCATTCTCAACTGGATCCCAAGCCCAATAACCGCCAAAGGATAGGGATTCATAGGCCCATTTGCCACCCATCATTATGCCTACCCCCAATACACAGGCGCTAAATAAGGTCCATGGTAAAACTGGCTTTATCCAATCACCATATTTTTTTGATTTTAAACCAGCATAAGCATAGGCAAAGGGAACAATCGTAGAAGCAAATCCAAGAAATAAAACTGGAGGGTGAATGACCATCCAATAATTTCTTAATAAAACATTCAAACCCACTCCATCTTTAATCATGCTTAAATAATTAGGCATTCCAAAAATGGGTCCATTGATTTCATTTCTTGTAAGAACGAAAGGGCTATTTCCAATCTTGGTGCCAAAAATATATACACCCATGATCATCATTGCTAAAAAAAGTTGGGCGAAACTGATAACGGTCATTACTGGAGCTTCCCATTCCTTACTTTTTTTGATGAGAAACATTCCAATGATGCTATGCCAAATACTCCAAAGTAAAAAACTACCACTTTGGTCTTCCCAAATAGATGCAAATAAATATTTAAATTCTAACTCCTTGGAAGTATGCTTGTAGCCGAATAAATATTCAATGTAATGGTGCGAACAAATATAAAAGATGGATGAAAAAACTATGAATACAGCGGCTGATTGAGAAATAAAGCTAATTCTAGCAAATTTTAACCAAGATAATCTCTCCAAATTATCCTGTTTATTACTAGCTATAAAAAAAGCAATGGTACTAAGCAAGGAAGCGGTGAATGCTATTAATACAAAAATATGACCTACTTGACCTATCCATAGGTGCTCTCCTTCAAATTGCATAATTTTTTCGTTGGTTTTATTCAAGGATTCAGCTATTGGAATGAACCTCAAAAATATTTTGTTGAATAATAGAAAACAACTGATCTCGAATTTTATTCTCTGGAAATAAAAATGGTAGCAGTAAATGAATTAAGACAATTATTTATTAGTTACGATTTCTTTTTCCAACTGTTTTTTGTCATCCTTATATTTACTTGGACACTTTAGCAAAATGTCAGAACATTCAAAAACTTCTCCTTGCATCTTTCCTTTCAATACTATTCTTTCACTGTTTTCCAGTTCTGGGGGCTTTGTATTTAAATAAACCACCTTGGCTGTATTCCCTAAACTATCAATGGCTGTAAATGAAAGGTAATTGGGGTTTTTTGCTGGATCGTAATCTAGAGGAACCGACTTATCGAGCCTAGCTATTAAATGTACAAATTTGCCCTGCTTTTTTTTAGCTGAAACAATGGTGTCATAGGTCGAAAAATCAACGGACATCATTATTAATGCTCCGATTGCAATGGCTATACCTATTAGGACTACAATATGGCTTTTTTTCATTGGAAAACAATTTATACAAAGGTAGGTCAAAAATAGCCTTTAACAGTTCAATTTATTCAATCCTACCCGTGCTTGATCGGTTATTTTTATCAAAACATTGTAATAATTGAATTTAATAACATTTTAAAGTAAATTTTGTTGAAAAAAGAAGAATTTAGGAATAGGGTTTACTGATAAGTACTCAAAAAATCTTACAAGGATTTAACTTTAATACTGATGAGAGTATTGATTCCTAGCTTATCTTTGCAAAGTTTTAGAAATTCAATTCCCCATTCACCTTTTCACACTGTAAAAGTAATGACTGATCTTTCTCTTTTTGATCCCAATACAGTAAGTAATCCAAAGAATAATATTTTCGGTTTGCCATTTGATGAAGAAGATGCCAAATTAATTATTTTACCTGTTCCTTGGGAAGTTACAGTTAGCTGTACGGCTGGCACAGCAAGGGCTCCCGAGCATATTTTTAAAGCTAGTTTACAGGTTGACTTATTTGATCCTGAATTTAGAGATGCTTGGAAACAGGGTTATTTTATGCGAGCAGTTGATAGAAAGCTTTTAATGAAAAGTGATTATCTACGCAAAGAAGCCGAATTATATATCAATTATATTTCTGAAGGTGAAAACGTGAATGATAACAAATTCATGTGTAAAACCTTAAAGGAAGTTAATGCGGGGAGTATTTTTATGAATGAATGGGTTTTTCAGCAAACCAAGGAATTGTTGGATTCGGGAAAACTAGTGGGGTTATTAGGTGGTGATCATAGTACTCCATTTGGTTTTCTGAAGGCCATAGCAGAAAAACATGGAGATTTTGGAATATTACAAATTGATGCGCATTGTGATTTGAGAAAGGCGTACGAAAATTTCAATTATTCACATGCTTCTGTAATGTATAATTCATTGGAGCAAATTCCTCAGTTAAAAAAATTGGTTCAAATCGGAATTCGGGATTACTGTGAGGAAGAATGGGATTACATTGTAAAGAATAATCAAAGAGTGATTACCTATTTTGACAAGGATATTAAAGAGCGTTTGTATGAAGGTCAAACTTGGCAAACCATTGTATCTGAAATGATCGAGCACTTGCCCCAAAAAGTCTATATTAGTTTTGACATCGATGGACTAGATCCTAAATTATGTCCTCATACAGACACTCCTGTTCAGGGAGGATTTGAGACGGAACAAATTTTTTATCTACTCAAAAAATTATTAAACAGCGGTCGCCAAATTATCGGGTTTGATTTAAATGAAGTAGGTATTAGTAACAATGAATGGGATGAAAATGTAGGAGCAAGATGCCTTTTTAAATTGTGTAATACATTAATAGCATCCAGTCAATTACATGATAGTAATTGATCTGTTTTATCTAATTATTCAATCAGTTGGTTTAACTTATTTATACGCTTCATAGACAGGTTGACTATGTATACCCTTCACATTAAAGAGAGTAGACCCCAATTAGAAATCACCCTATTTAGGGCGCTACTAGCCTTTGCTGCATTGACATCACTGGTATTAAAAACCAATTCAAATTATTTAATCAATGTTGTTGCCGCATTGCTATTATTTTGCGCTGCTGTATTTATTGAATTTCTTCTTGTAAAATTGTCGATGAGGAAATTTGTTTTATTAATTGTTGCTTCAATTATTATTCTAGTTGCAAATCATTCCATTTTATATTCTTTGATTTTTTTGATAGTAGGTTTGTTATCAAGTAATTTTAATCAATCTTCTCAGATTTTTATTTCGAGGGATCTTATTCAACTTAAAAAAGGGTTCTTAAAAAATACCTATCATTGGAATGAGTTTTCAAACATTATATTGAAGGACGAACTGATTACCATGGATTTTATAAATAATAGATTGATACAATTAATGATAGATGAAAAAGCTACTAAAATAAATGAAGCTGAATTCAATCAATTTTGTAGCGGTTTACTAATATCCAATCAATTATCAACTGATCTTTCATAAAAGAAAAAATTAAAAATTGAGCAACTCCAACAAATTGTCGAAATTTGCACTTTGGATTATCAATTGAATCAGCAATTTATTTTTGTCATCAGCATTATAGTCAATATTTTTTATGTCATTACAACAAAGTCCCTTCATTTTATATTCTGATGGTGAGGGAAATATTTTTGAGGATAATTCCTTGTATGCAACAGGTAGAAGTGGATGGGATGCATTTGCAGTTCCTTTGGAGGAGTGGATAGACTTGCCTGATGGAGGTAATTTGTATGAATTACCAGGTAGAAGAGGTATTGGAATAGATGTAGAGACTGGTAATATGCGTTTGTGTGAAAAGGGTTGGGCTGTTGCTGCATTTATTCCTCCTGCTCATACTGGATTGTATATGGCGGCCTATGAAACATCTGATGACGCACCCACATTGCCTTTATTTTGCTATACAGCAGCTGGTTGGTTAAATGATAAACTTTACGTGCCTGCCGTTCGTATTGAACAAGATATCCGACAAGAAACGATTGGATATGATGAGGCTAAAATAGTTTCGGGTACTTCTAATTTATTGGAAGCCTATCCGCACAATCGATTGGTAAAGCATTTGATGGAAAACTGCTGTATGACTTATAATTGTCCAGCTGCTAGAAATTTTGCTTTGAGCCGCTGGGAATGCCCTGTACCTTCTTCACCTGCCTGTAATGCAAATTGTATTGGTTGTATTAGTTTTCAACCGGTAGAGGAAACCATTGTGAGCACCCAAGATAGACTAAGCTTTCGTCCTACAACGGAAGAGATTACAGAATTTACCGTTCCTCATTTACAAACAGCACCCTTTCCTATTATCAGTTTCGGACAAGGTTGTGAAGGTGAACCACTATTGATGTGGGAAACCATTCGAGATAGCATTGTTGAGATAAGGAAGCATACTCCAAATGGAAGTATTAATATCAATACCAACGGCAGTAAACCTGATGCAGTGAAAGCCTTGTGCGAAGCTGGTTTAAACAGCATGCGGGTAAGTACCAATTCGGCAAGGGAAAGTATTTATACCCCTTATTATCGTCCTAATAATTATGTGTTTGCGGATCTTTTGGAAAGTCTAAAAATTGTTAGAAGTTATGGAGGATGGACAAGTCTTAATTACTTTGTTTTTCCTGGTATGACCGACAGTATTGCTGAGTATGAAGCACTGAGAGTTTTGATTAAGGAAACAGATTTATGTATGATTCAATGGCGTAATTTCAATATTGATCCTGATTGGTATTTAGGAAAAATAGGAGTGACAGATACTGGTGAATGTATGGGAATTAAACAACTGATGGAATTAATTCAAGAGGAATTTCCGCAACTAAAATTTGGTTATTTTAATCCATCTATAGAAAGAATAAAGGGAGATTATACTGTAGATTTCGCCCATTAATAAGGTGATTTAACAAAAAATGCCGCTGATTTAACAGTGGCATTTTTTGTTAAAAACTAAATTGATTTCCTTAGAATTGCTCTAATTTACTGAAGAAGAAATCTCCTTCAATTGCTGCATTGGCATCACTATCACTTCCGTGAATGGCATTTTCACCAATCGAAGCTGCATATAATTTACGAATGGTACCCTCAGCTGCCTCAGCAGGATTGGTAGCACCAATTAAAATTCTGAAATCTTCAACTGCATTCTTTTTTTCAAGAATGGCTGCAGCAATAGGACCACTGCTCATAAACTCAACTAGTTCACCATAAAAGGGTCTTTCTCTATGCACAGCATAAAATTCAGCTGCTTTTTCTGCAGACAAGTGAAGCATTTTTAAGCTTACAATTCTGAAGCCTGCTGCATTTATTTTTTCCAAAATGCCACCAGTGTAACCTTTTTTGGTTGCATCTGGTTTAATCATTGTAAAAGTTCTATTACTCATAAAATTTATTTTGAAGCGCAAATATAGTAAGTTTTGTGCCTGAAAATTGAATTTTCTATCTCCAAATCTGCCTAATTAATTATTAAAAAATTATTAATTAGTAAAACTTCATGCAGAAACACTAAATTCTCACAAAAAAATCAATGGGTTAAATTTCAAGTAATCTTGTTTTACAAAGTCCAAACTGACATTTTTTCCATACTTTTGCCCGCTTTATGCTACAAATCAACGAAATATTCCCCCAGTTAAGGGATCCCAAAAATGTAGTGATTACAACTCACCAAAAGCCTGATGGTGATGCGATGGGTTCTTCGCTGGGTTTGTTTCATTTTTTAAAACAACTGGGTCACTCAGTTACTGTAATTTCTCCCACCAATTGGGCAGATTTTTTAGATTGGATGCCATCAACTAAATTGGTGTTGGATTACGAAAGACAAACAGAAGAAGCAAATGAATTGATAGATAAAGCAGATTGGATTTTTTGTCTTGATTTTAATACTTTGAGCAGGACAAAAAGAATGGAGGAAAAACTAGCAAATGCAACAGGGATAAGGATTTTAGTTGATCATCACCAGGAGCCGCAGATAGAAAAATTTGCTTATGGTGTTAGTAGCACCAATAAGAGTTCTACTTGCGAAATGGTGTACGATTTGATCATGGATTCCGGTAATGAAGCTTTTATTAATGAATCGGTCGCTGAATGCCTTTACTCCGGAGTGATGACTGATACGGGCTCATTTCGATTTCCAAGTACCAGTGCATCCGTTCATAGAATGGTGGCTACTTTAAAGGATAAAGGTTTGCAACATAGCCGAGTGCATGAAGCGTTATTTGACAATTATCTTGAAAATAGGTTTAGATTTATAGGACATATCTTGCTCAATAGAATGGAAATTTTTTATGAATACAATACTGCTTTAATAGCAGTGAATCAGCAAGATCTTATAAAGTACGATATTATTACTGGTGATACTGAGGGGTTGGTTAATTATCCTTTAAGTATTAAAGGAATTAAGCTAGCTGCAATCGTTATAGATAGGGGAGAAGAAAGAAAATGCTCCTTTAGGAGTAAAGGTAGCTTTGATGTGAATACCTTTGCAAGGAAATATTTTAACGGGGGAGGTCATTTTAACGCAGCAGGAGGACAAAGCAAGGAACCCTTAGATGCGGTGGTAGCTAAGTTTAAAGAGGCTATGACTGAAAATAAAGATCAATTAAGCAATTATCAATTTTAAACACATAACCATGAAACACTTCTTTTATTTATTAGCAGTAGCATCTTTGTTATTTGCAAGTTGTAGCAAACCCTTCAAAAAAGCAGAAGGTGGCCTGCAATACAAGATTATCTCCAACGAAAAAGGAAAACTATTGAAAAATGGTAATTTCTTTGAAATCCAATTTGACCAAGTATATAGTGGATCAGGAAAAGATTCAGTTCTATTTGATTCAAAGACAGTGTCTAACCAGATAGTAACCTTAGATTCAAATACAATTCCTCCAGTGTATTACAAAATCTTTAGCGAATCAAGAAATGGTGATAGTATTGTTGTGAAGCAATCTACAGACAGTATAATGAAAGGTGGTAATACTCCTCCATTCATTAAGAAAGGTGCATTTATTATTGCACATTATAAAATTGTGAATGTTTTTGAAACAAAGGAATTAGCTGATGCTGCTTATCAAAAGCAAATGATATTAGCAAAAACTAAGGATTCTGTTAAAGCAATTGAGCAAATAAAAGTGGATGACAAAATCATTACTGAATATTTGGATAAAAACAAGATCAAGGCAGTAAAAGCTCCTCAAGGAACTTACGTTGAAATCATTGCTCCAGGTGCTGGTGATGTGGTGGATACTTCAAAAGTTTTAAAAGTAAACTATACTGGTAAAGTTTTAGGAACTGATAAGGCTTTTGATTCTAACACAGATTCAGCCTTCGGTCACTTAGAAGTATTACCTGTAAATATGGGTGCTTTGCCTGGTACACCTGGTAGTGTTATCAAGGGTTGGTACGATGGATTAGCTCTTTTGAAAAAAGGTGGTAAAGCAAGATTGTATATTCCATCCTCTTTGGCTTACGGTCCACGCGGTGCTGGAGGTCAAATTCAAGCCAATGCAAATTTGGTATTTGAAGTAGAAGTAGTAGATGTAATGAGTGCTGCTCAAGCAATGAAGGAAGAAGCAAAGAAAAACGCTTCAGCTGGGGCTTCTGCTAAATAATTAAAAATATTTATTTTAAAAAAGCGTTCCGAATTTTTCGGAGCGCTTTTTTATTGAAATTACTTTAACTTAAGTAAGAAGATTTTTTTAAAACAGTGGGGCTATGCTTTATCAAAAGCTGTAAAAAGTGTGACGGCTTCTTTAGCTTCTTTTACATCATGAACCCTTAGAATAGATGCTCCATGTTGTAATGCAATCGTGTTTAAAACAGCGCTTCCATTGAGTGCTTCTGATACATCAATTCCTAGGGTTTTATATATCATACTTTTTCTTGAAAGTCCCGCTAATATTGGTTGGTCCAATATTTTAAAAACTGACAATTGTTTTAATAAGATAAAATTTTGATGAATTGTTTTGCCAAAACCAAAGCCAGGGTCAATGACTAGATCTTTTATCCCAGCTCGCTTACATTGATCAATTTTATCAATAAAAAAATCAAGTACTTCCTTTATCAAATCCTCATAAGTCGGATTGTTTTGCATATTCTCAGGAGTACCTTTCATGTGCATGCAGATGTAGGGTACATTGAGAGAACTTACACAATTGATCATTTCTGGATCTAAGGAACCAGCACTAATGTCATTTACTATGGAGGCACCTGCTTTTATTGCTGCTTCTGCAACCTGACTGTAATAGGTATCGATTGATAAAATGATCTGTGGGTAGTTAGTAACAATGGAATCAATTACCGGAATTACTCTTTGAATTTCTTCCGATGCACTGATACGGGTACTCCCAGGCCTTGTACTTTGTCCTCCAATATCAATTATATCAGCTCCTTCTATTATCATTTTTCCCGCCTTTTCAACTATTTTTTGCAAACCAGCCTTTAAATCTCCCTTGTAAAACGAATCAGGGGTAGCATTGATAATGCCCATTACCAAAGGTTGCTCAATCGTTAATAATTTTCCTTTACAGTTAAGTGTGAACATCAGATAGAATTGGTATTTTTGACTCTTACAAAATTATACACTTACAGCAAACAATGAACACTCATCAACAATACGATTCTGCGATTCAAAGCTGCAGAGATATTTTTTTAAAGAAAACCCAAGATTATGGGACTTCCTGGCGAGTTTATAGAACCATTTCTATTGTAGATCAAATTTATATAAAGGCTAAGCGAATTAGAACCATTCAAGAAAAAGGTACTCAAAAAGTAGGCGATGACCTTATTAGTGAATTCAAAGGCATTTTGAATTATAGTATTATTGGCTTAATTCAACTTCAACTTGCTTCGGATGAGACAGAAGATTTACCTGTGCAACAAGTGGAAAGCTTTTACAATGATCAGATAAACATGGCAAAAAGATTAATGGAAGATAAGAACCATGATTATGGAGAAGCTTGGCGACAAATGAGTCAGGAAAGTTTTGCAGATTTGATATTGGCAAAACTTTTACGCATCAAACAAATTTTGAAAAACGATGGAAAAACCATCGCTAGTGAAGGGATTGAAGCTAATTTTTTTGATATTGTTAATTACGCTGTATTTGCATTGATTCTAATTGACGAAAATATACATAGTGCTTAATGTATAAATAGCTTTATTTTAAATAAGTATTAAAAATAGTATACACTCAAAACTTTTGCCATGAAGATCGTTGTTCATATTGCTAGACTGCTAGTCGGATGTTTGTTTATTTTTTCTGGATTAGTAAAAGCAATCGATCCACTTGGACTAGGCTATAAAATGCAAGAGTTTTTTGAAGTGTGGGCTAGTGATGGATATTTTCCAGGGTTGATGAATTATTTACACGATCAGTCATTGTGGTTTTCTGTAACCATGATAGGATTTGAAATTATATTAGGAGTAGCACTTTTGATTGGCTGGAAAAAAAAAATGGTTTCTATCCTCTTACTTTTACTTACCTTATTTTTTACTTTTTTAACTGCGTTTGTTTTATTTACTGGCAAAATAAGAGCCTGCGGCTGTTTCGGAGATTGTATTCCACTTACGCCTATTCAAACTTTCACCAAGGATATTATTTTAACGGTTTTGATAATAATTTTACTTATTTACAATAAATATATTCTTCCTATTTTTAAAGATTCAGTTTCTTTAATTATTCTTTTATCGGTTATGGTTGGCTGCACTTTTTTGCAGGGGTATGTATTAAAACATTTGCCCTTAAAAGATTGTCTGCCGTATAGAAAAGGAAACAATATTTTGGAATTGCGTAAAATGCCTGAAGGGGCTATTCCTGATCAATATGAATATATATTTATTTATGAAAAAGGAGGCGTAAAAAAACAATTCTCACCAGATAATTTGCCAGATAGTAGTTGGGCATTTTCTGAAAGGATTCAAAAATTAATTGCTAAAGGAATAAATAATATTCCTCTAATAAATGATTTTACCCTAGCTGATTCTACAGGAGTAAGTCTCACTGAAGATATTCTTGGACAATCTGGATCTTATTATTTATTTTTTCTACAAAATCTTCAAGGTGGAACATCCAAATGGTGGACCGATTTTAAACTGTTTCATGCCAAAGCGCAAAAACTGAATCGACCTGTCTATATCATTACATCGGATCGAGAAAAAGTTAATAATTTATTTAACGTTATCAATAATTTTAATGTTGAAATCATGACTTGTGATGCTACTGCAATTAAGACTGCCGCTAGGGCAAATCCAACTATTTACAGTATGACTGGACCATTGGTTCAGGAAAAATACAGTTGGGCAGATTTAGAAAAAGTAATCAAATAAAAGGTTAGGATGAGTAACCATTTTTTTTGTTTATAACTTTTATTTTTATAGTGAATAACTTATTAGCAGATCAGTTTTATGCTTTATTCGATCCATGAGTAGGGGAGAAATAAAATATTTGGCTACTTAATCACTACATCATTGATTACTTTGTCGCCAAGCGCCTCATTGACCCTTTCGATAATTTTATCTTTTTGATAAAGCAATTCATTTTTTAATTGTGCAACCGAAGAACTTATAAATAAGGTTTGATTAATAATTTGGATATGATCAGTATATCTAGCGATCGTTTTTCCCATAATTTTCTCCCACACTTCTTCAATTTGCAAAGCTTGTATGCCGCCTTTAATTTTACTTTGCTTTAAAAACTGTTTTATCGCATCCTGCATTGAAAATTCTCCCATGAAGTAAAGTTATCTTTTATTTGATATTTATTTGTTGAAGACTTATAATTCTATAATTTGGTAGTCAGCTCCTAATTCAATAAAAGCATCTTCTAGTCTTTTTCTGTGCGTATCAGTAATGAATACCTGGCCGTCATTTTCATTACAAACCCAATGCAATAAATTTTGCATTCTTACATCGTCTAACTTTTCAAAAACATCGTCTAATAAAAGCAGAGGAGCGAAACCTTTGTTGAGTTTAAGCAATTCGAATTCTGCCAATTTTAATGCAAACAATATACTCTTCCTTTGTCCTTGAGAAGCTATATTTTTAAAAATCTGCCCATTTAAAGAAATACTGATATCATCTTTATGAATCCCCCCGTTGGTGCGTTGTAAAAAACCATCTTTCTCACGATATTGTTTAAGAATGTTTTCAAAATTTGATTGATTTAAGTGACTGTCATATTGTAGGGTAACCTGCTCATTGTTATTGGCAATCTGTTTGTAAAATTGTTGGACTAACGGGATAATTTTGGTTGTATAGTCCTTTCTTATGGTGTAAATATAATTACCAGGTTGTATTAACTGTTGATCAAGTACTTCCAATAATGACTCATCTGTTTTACCTTGTTCTGCGAAACGTTTTAACAAACTATTGCGTTGTTGTAAAATCTTATTATAATTGATTAGTTGCTGAAGATATTGAGCATCAATTTGACAAAGTAGGGTATCTAAAAACTTTCGTCTATCCTCGCTGCCGCCAGTAATTAATCCAATATCATCGGGTTCAATCATCACACAAGGATACTTACCAATATGTTCTGAATATTTAGCATAAGGCACAGCATTTAATGAAAATTCTTTTTTACCTACTCCTCTAAAAACACAAACTATTTGGTCATTTTCAGCGGAATCTGGCATTGGGTTACTACTGGATAAATGAGGGATTATTGAACCTTCCAATCTAAAACCATCCTTTTCAAATTGAATAAATGCAGTGTCCGTCTTTGAAAAGTAGCTTTTTGTAAAGCACAAATAGTGTATTGCATCTAGTAGATTGGTTTTACCCATTCCATTCAATCCGCAAATTCCTACGACCCTTTCTTTAAACGAAAATGCCGATAGACTGTAATTCTTGAATTGGGTAATTGATATTTTTGTAAGCCGGAGCATTCAACTGCAAGTTACTAAAAAGGTATTAGAAGCTTGGGATTCATGAATTGAGTTTAAATAAATTGTCGGCCCTCAAAAAGTGATAAGTACTTATCCGGTAAAGCTTTTGTTCAAAATATAGTTAGGTATTTAGACCTGAAATTTCTTTTCTGAATAGTTTGCTTTTACTTTTTTGCCTTGATGCAAAAAAGTAACAAAAAAAATCAATCCTGCGAATAAAAAGGCTGAAATTTTAAATATCAGCCTAAAATCAAGGAACTCGCCGGTAGAGTATTTTTCTTTAGAGGGTGTGCCGGCTCAGACAGCCTTGATTTTTTAACGGCCGATATTTAAAATTTTCTAGCACTTTTTATTCGAGGGCGCTAAAACTATTATTATGTCAAATTCTATAACCTGACTTTTTTAGGGTTAAGTAACTATTTGACCTACTACTGTCTAATTCTACAACTACTGTATTTTAATAAAAAAAGAGTCTTTATTTTCTAGATAAAGACTCTTTTAAAATAATAAGTAAATTGTATAAAATAATGTAAATCAGATAATTAAATTAAATAAAT
>CAMBTV010000066.1 GCA_945870835.1 Chitinophaga pinensis | reverse complement strand
AAAAAAGATGAACAAAAAAGTAAAAGCATTTCTATACAACTTCTTGGGGTTTGTGGTAATTTATTTGCCCACTTTATATCTTGTGGATAACGTAACCCATTTGCAAGGAATTTGGATTCCGATGACGGGATTTATGGTAGCCTTATTGTTAGCGCCTAAGTTTCAAGCCTTAAAAACCAACGAGGGCGAAAAAATATTTGTAAAGTGGCTTTTTGTTAAAGGGGTAAAAGAGGTGAAATAAAAAAAAACAGAGCCTGCGCTATGTTTTTGGAAACACTTTAAATGGCCTGAAGCCATAAAAAGCTGCTTACGTAAAGACGTTTGTGTGCTAATAGCAGATTGTGCTTTATCCTAGCACTTATTTCTATAGATGCGTTTTCTATTATTTTTTGTTAGTCCTCAATTTCATTAGTATCTTTACTTTCTTCTGCTAACTTTTTTTCAAATTTATTATGTATGAAAAGTATTGATAATCCAAATAAAACAGCTGAAACAATCAGTATGTTATTAATGATACCGCTAACAGAAAATGATAATCGAATTAATATAGTTGAAATAATAAATCCCGAATTTCTAATTACTTTATGGAACTCGTCTGTGTGAAAAAATGAAAACAACAATAATATTACGTCAGCTATAATCAGAATATTGAAAAACTGTTCAAAGAAAATATTATTGATATTCTTGAAAGAAATAGCATCGGCATCATGGGGTTGAAACAGACCAGTACTCCAGCTTACGAATGAATATATTGCAATAATTAAAAGTATAGGAACTAAGGATATCGCTATCCATTTTTTTGCGTTTATAAATTTTGTAATACTTGAATAATGGGTTTTACTATTTTCAATAGTTCTGTAAACTTTGGTTCGTTGAACGTGGAATAGATAAATTAAATAGAACAATAAGACGGATGCTAGAAGATCATAAGTAAACTGTAAATCATTTTTAATATTAAACCAATTAGACGAAATTGATAAATCTGAAAGGTCTTTGAACAATCTTCTGATAATGACGAGCGCAATAATTTCATATTGCTTTGAGATATAAATAGAAGTTGATTTTGGGAGGTAATAAATTAAAAGATACACCTCGTAAACCAATATAAAAGAAAAAGGAGTATAAATAGCAGCGATTGGATTTTTTAATAAGTTTGAAGGTTCATCAATAGAAATTATATTAAAGTGAAGTAATTCAATAACTACCAAGTGAAGAATAAAACTTGCCAAAGCAATCCATAAGATAATCCGTTCACTCTTTTCTTTGGTTTTTTTTGAAAGAAGTTTTTGATAAAGGTTTTCTAAGATTTTTGATAATATCATATTAATTCCTTTGATTTAATAATTTAGTGTTTAGGTCAATTACAATTTCAAAATGACTGCAAGCGAAAAAGTACTATTCTAGGTTTGAAATTAGTTGCCCGTTATGCCCTGAAATAAGTAATAATAAAGAATAAAAGTATAATATAAAAACCAAAACCCCAATAAAAATAGGTCCACCCTAAACCAAAGAACAGGGATGCAAACAACCGAAGTTCGAACGTTAAGCCCCGCTTGGTTAAAAACTTTGTGTTAGTGACTTTATTTTTCTCGTTAAATGATTGTTTTTGTATCAAACACTTCAACGTTTCCATGCCGGTCGAAGGCCATTTGGTAAATGAGCACTTAAAATTTTAAACGTATTAGGCATCAAAAAAATAAAACTTCTCACTTTAATCTATTACAACAACAATTTTTAATTAAAGAAGTTTAAAGATGACAACTCTTTTCGAAAATCCGTTTAGATTTATTTTAATAGCTCAATGTGATATCAAATTGAATAACAAAATTTGTAACAAGGGTTAATACTACCCAGATTTTTCAACTACGTATGTTAAAGGTAAAACCTTCCCATCCAAATTTGTATTAAAGTCGTTGCACTTTACTATGCTAAAACTCAACAATAAAACCAATAGTAGGAGTAAACTGTGCTTCGTTATTTTTTAGCAATACCGGTATGGCATTGCTGCCATCGGCTTTAATTGATAAGCCGTTGGTTGTTGCAAATGCACTATTATCTGCTGTTCTTTTAAAAGTGTATGAAGGAAGCGCTACGCTTTTTGCGGCATACCAGTTGGTAATATCTAAAAATAAATCAAAGGTTGTTTTTCTAAAATTCCATTTTTTGTCAATTCGAATATCACTTCCATTAAAGCCTCCTAAACGAAGGGTATTTAATTGTGTGTAGTCAAATATTCCTTGTCCTTGAGAAAGATAATTTGTTCTTGAAGCTACCTCATCAAACTGTGTGTATGGAGCACCACCCTGATAACGGAATTTTAAACCCAACTCCCAGTTTCTTGAAAATTTATAACCTAAGGTGGCACTTACTAAATGCTCATTATCCCAACTGCTGGGTACCAAAATATTATTAGCACCACTGTATTTACTCTTATAATAAGTGTAGGATAATATTCCAAAAAACCGGTTGGTTAGTTTTTTTTGTGCAAATATTTCAAAGCCATAAGTGTTGCCTTTACCATTGGTTATTACTGCTTCGTTACCCAATACATTAAAGTCGCTTCCGAGGTTGGCTAAAGATATCCCATTGCGCATAGATACAGGTACGTTGTTGTATTTTTTATAAAAACCTTCTAAAGTAAATCGTAAACCTTCGTTGGGTAAATATTCAACGCCTGCAACATAGTGGTCGCTTTTTTGATATTTACTGTTTTTATTTACTAAGACATTGTTGTTATCTGCAAAACCTAAAATAGTGTAAGGTGCTAATTTGTAATAGCTGCCAATTGAAGCATTCGCAGTCCATTTGTCTGCCAGTACATAGCTGAATGATATACGAGGAGATAGTGTTTTTAATGGGTTGTTTGCATCGGTTGTAAAATTGTTCATATCAGTGCGTAAACCACCACTAACTCCTAGTCGATTATCAAAAAAACGTTTGCCTACTTGTGCAAATGCTCCGTACTTTAAAAAATTGTTTAAAGGACTCTTAAAGTTTATGGAAATATTTGGTTGAATAATATTCCCCATATCGTCTCTAATTTCTTTTCTTAAAACTGTAAATGTTTCGTTTTTATATTCTGCCAATTGTAGCATTCCGCCGTAAGCAAATTTCCAACCGTTGATATTTTTGTTTACATCTATGCGTAATTTATTTTCAACTTCGGTGGAATTAACAGACAATATCTGTTGCGAAGGCAATTGCAGTTTGTTGTCTTCAAATTGTTCTATATTATTATTGAACCAATTGCGGCTAAGGGCAATGTTTACAAAGCCGTTATTGATCAATCGTTTTAGAGTAATACCAGTCGTGTAGGTTTTTTGGTTAATGAATGGATTAGAATTAATGATGTACAATTTTTCAGGAGTTGCACTTTTTATTTCAGCAAATTGAAACTCATCTATTGCACCAATACCAATAAAAGAGAGGGTTGTTTTTTTATCAATTTGATGAGTAATTTTTGTTTGAAAATCCCAATAATTTGGGCGGATAGGTAAATCAATTAAGGAGAAAAGCAATTGCAAATAGGAACGTCTTGCCGATGCCAAAAAAGTTGTTTTTTTATTTTTAGACAACGGGCCTTCTAGAGTTGTGGCCAATTCACTGGCACTTAATCTTACATTTCCTTGTACATTATTTGGATTGCCATTTTTTTGTTTGAACTGAAATACTGAACTCAGCGCATTGTCGTATCGTGCATCAAAAGCGGATGAACTTAGTTTTACATCTTCAATAAAAGATACATTTAATATACCCTGTGGTCCACCCGAACTGCCCTGTGTTTGAAAGTGATTGATTACCGGCACTTCAATGCCATCTAAATAAAATACATTTTCTCCGGGGCCTCCGCCACGAATAATAATGTCGTTTCTATAACCACCTCCCCCTACACCACCGCCTACGCCTGGTAAACTTTGAATTACTTTGCTAATATCAAAATTGCCACCTGGGTTTGCTTTTATTTCTTCAGTTGTCAATCTTTGGACACTTAATGGTGTTTCTAATGTTGCAGCACGGACAGTACGTTTGTTTGTTTTTACCACTACTTCTGTTAAGGCACTTGCGTTGGGTTCTAACTCTACGTTTACATTATTTTCATTGCCTGCATTTATGGCAATATTGAAAAGTGTTTCCGATTTATATCCTACCAATGAAAAAATTACATTGTAAGTTTTTAGTGATACATCTGTAATCCTGAACACGCCATTTGAATCGGTAATAACTCCTTTGTTAGTACCCTCCAAAACCACATTTGCGTTGGGTAAGGGTTGCTGGGTCAATTTGTCAATTATTTTACCAGAAATGCTGCCATTGGTCTGTGAGAAAGAATTTTGTGTAAAAATGACAAGTGGCAAAGCAAAGAGAAAAAGTAGCTTGAAATTATGTTGATATGAGTTCATTTTTTTATTTTGGCAAATGTAATTCTATATTTCAAAGTGAAAAAAGCTTTTTCCAAAACCCCTATAAGTGTTGAGCAAATTTATTTGCTTTTTAAAAATTATTCTGCATTAATCACAATTGTTCAATCATTTCTAAAATTCTTTAGATTTCTTGTTGGTAATTTTTAATTTTATTTTCAAGTAATATAAAATATGGCAAATAAACTTCGAAATCTTTAAAGTCTGAGGATAGGGCAATTTTAATTATTTTATCTAGGCAGACAGAATAAAAATTAAGATTTGAATTTACATATCGATTTTGTATAATCCGAAGAATAATAAAAAATGAGTAAATAATTCAGATTTGCAAAAGACAATTTTAATCAAATAAATTGCTGTTGCTCTTGACCGTATGAGAGAAAAGTTATGCAGAGTGTTTGTAGGATAGTTCACGATTTCTAAGTATCTGCCTAAGCTGATCAGCGAACATTTTACTGAATAACAAGGAAATTCATTTAAACATTACAACAATTGACTGATTAGACTTACCGTTACTGGCAGGAATAAATAAGTAAGATAATTGAAAATGGTTTACTTTTTTTTAGATTTGAAATTCCACCCATCGGTTGTGGCGTAACTAAACGCAACTCCAAATATCAAAGTAATTAGTCCCGCGAAGTAAGGTATAAAATCAATCATTCTTATCTTTATTGATTAGTTTCAAATAAATTCCAAAGCTTAAAATACTAGGAACCCAAAGTCCGATGAAGATAGCTTGATTAGCGTTTCCATTAAAAAATAATATCTCTGAATATATCAAAGAAAGAAATGCCGAAACAAAAAGTAAAATGTCTGTAAGAGTGAATTTTTTAAACATGGATATTAAAAATTTTGTTTCCTACTTGTAAGGCTTTTCGGAATACGCCCCGTTTTTTTTGTGGGTTCTGGCACCCAATTTTTATTATTTGTTATCTATCAGAGATTTAAAGAACACATCATAAAGATACAGTTAATTTAAATACAACGACTTCCTCGGGCTATTTTTTAAACTTTTCCATGAGGTTTTTGTGTTGCCGATAGGGAGGAAATTGAATACGGTTCAGCTCGGTGAATATGTTTGTGAGAAAGAAAGCAATAAGTTTAAAAAAAATTATTATATGACAAATGTCAAATCAAACAAAAGCTGATAATACCTTGAAGCTGAAGTTTTCAGCCTTTACTTTTGGCAATACATTTTTTGTGGTTCTTTGTTAATTTATTTCACTGGTTTAAATCTGTAGGATAATCCAAGAGAAATATAATTTTTGGGTGCATTTTCTGTCAGGCCCAAACCACCTGAAATATCAGCCATGAAGTCGTTATTAATTAAATAGGTAAAACCGCAGTCAAATCTATGGTCACCTTTATTTTTGGTTGGCAGATATCCGTATAATTCAGTGTAACATCCAATTTTATCTGTCAAACTAAAACCTGTTGTAAAGGTATAAATATAACTATGTTCAGAATTTTCGCCATTCCATTCTGCTCCTAAATTATAAGCGAGTGAAATTTTGTTTGTCAAAGTATGTTGCATGGTGAACCTAAAAGAAGGCGCAATGTATTTTCTATGAAATTCTTTACTTCCAATTTCGGAAGTTGTAATATGTCCAATGAATGAGGTTTTTGGTATAAATCCTTTTTCTTCAAAAAGTGAAGTTTTAAATCCTATGGTAATGGGGATAAATCCAGTAATTTTATTTCCATTTGTTTTTTCTGAAACCAATTCTGTAATTAATCTAAGTTCAAACTTTTTGTTAACTCCATATTTCCAGAGCGTTGAAGGATGATTGTAAGATTTTTGGGTTTTGTTAAAATTCTCAACGACAAAACCTTTTTCAATTTGAATATAATTTTTAGGTGTTATAAATGGACACTCTGTTTGGTCTGGTCTGTCTGTTTGAATTGAGGTTAAATTTTGTCCAAACAAAATGTCGTCCGATGTCCCAAATAAAATTACTAATGTTATAAAAGATTTTGACATTTTTTGTATTTTCTATTTTTTTGGCTTTAGATTCAACATTTAGATTTAAAATTTACTTAATACTTTAATTCATTTAATGAGTCACCAATTAGGATGAGTTACCAAAAAAAATTAATGTGCAACCAACCAATTATTACCTTCTCCAATTTCTGCATCTGTAGGAACACCATTAGGTAAGGCCATGGCAGTTTGCATACAATTCAAAATCACGGGTTTTATTATTTCTACCTCCTCCTTATAAGCATCAAACACTAGTTCATCATGAACCTGTAATAACATTTTTGATCTAAAATTTTGACGCTTAAATTCTGTATGAATTTTTATCATCGCTAATTTAATCATATCTGCTGCAGATCCCTGAATTGGGGAATTAATTGCATTTCGCTCCGCAAAACCTCGTACCGTAAAATTTGCTGAGTTAATATCCCTCAACCACCTCTTTCTCCCCATCAAGGTTTCTACATACCCACACTCTTTGGCAAAATTGATGGTATCATCCATATACTTTTGAATATTTGGAAATTGCTTTTTATAATTATCAATGATCTCTTTTGCCTCCCCTCTTGAAATACCTAAATTCTCTGCTAATCCAAATGCACCTTGTCCATATATAATTCCAAAATTCACACTCTTAGCTCGATACCTCATCTCTTTGGTCACCTCAGCTTCCTCTACATTAAATACTTTAGCTGCTGTTGCAGTATGAATATCTTTACCCGTTTTAAACGCCTCACACATATTTATATCTCCACTTATGGCAGCAACAATTCTTAATTCGATTTGAGAATAATCGGCTGATATCAATACATGATTTTCATCTCTGGGTATAAAAGCTTTTCTAATCTCTCGACCCCTTTCTGTACGCACGGGTATGTTTTGTAAATTTGGATTGGTGCTACTTAATCTTCCAGTTACAGCGACCGCCTGGGCATAACTTGTATGTACTCTACCTGTTTTTTTATTAATCAACAAAGGCAATGCGTCAATATATGTATTCTTTAATTTGGTTAACTCGCGAAAAGTTAAAATGTCATCACAAATTTTATTCTGGTGAGCTAATTTTGCCAATACATCTTCACCAGTTGCATACTGTCCAGTCTTAGTTTTTTTTGCCTTAGGATCTAGTTTTAATTTCTCAAATAACACTTCTCCCAATTGTTTAGGACTTGCCAGATTAAACCGAACTCCTGCCTGCTCATACACGCTTTCCTCACTTATTTTTGCCTCTACTTCTAACTGTTGACTATAGACTTTTAAAAAGGATTCGTCAATACGAATACCTTCAAACTCCATGTCTGTTAATACTTTCACCAAAGGATTCTCTACTTCATAGAAAATTTTTTCTACCGACTTAGTAGTTAATTGAGGCAGAAAAACATTTTTTAATTGTAGCGTGATATCAGCATCTTCTGCAGCATACTCCTTGATGGTATCAAGATCAACATCTCTCATATTACCTTGGCTCTTTCCTTTTTTCCCTATTAGTTCGGTTATAGATACTGGCAGATAACCTAGATATTTAGCACTGAGCACATCCATGCTTCTTTTTCCTTCTGGCTCTAGTACATAATGAGCAAGCATGGTATCAAAAATATTTCCTCTCAATGTAAATCCATACCACTTTAATATTAATAAGTCATATTTAATATTCTGTCCAACCCAAGTCTTGGACTCATCATTGAATATTGATTCAAAACTTTTAAGCAATTGAATACACTCATCTCTTTTCGCAGAGCATGGAACATAATACCCTTCGCCAGCAAGGATTGAAAAACTTAGGCCTACTAATTCAGCATTGTTTGCGTCGAGTCCGGTTGTCTCTGTGTCAAAGCAAATTTCATTAGATGTTACTAGAAGTTTTTTTAATACTTCAATTGAATCATCTGTATTAATCAATTGATAATTGTGTGGAGTGTTACTAATATTTTTATCTGCAATCAAATCATTGCCAGCACCAATTTCTTGATCGGGTTCATCATAAGTTTTCTTTGCCGGCTGATCAACTGTATTGCCAAATAAATCTAATTGGCCATTAGTTGCAACTGGAGAATTATTAACAGCATCGGATGTTTCAGGCATCATGTCTAAAACAATTTCTTCTCCCAAAATCCTTTTAGCCATTGCTTTAAATTCCAGCTCAGTAAATATTTCTTTCAATGCCTCACGGTTCATCTCCTTTATCCTAAAGTTCTCAGCATGAAATTCTGTTGGCACATTAATAATAATGGTCGCTAATTTTTTACTAAGCAATGCCATTTCTTTTCCAGCTTTTACCTTTTCTCCAACAGACCCTTTAATATCATTTGCATGATCGAGTATATTTTCTAATGTGCCATACTCTTGTAATAATTTTGCAGCTGTCTTTTCACCGATACCTTTTATTCCTGGAATATTATCGACTGCATCGCCCATCAAGCCAAGCATATCTATTACCTGACTTACATTGTTGATACCCCACTTAATACAAATTTCCTCTGGCCCTAAAATTTCAGCGCTTCCACCTTGATAAGGTGGTTTATAGATTTTAATATTTTCAGAAACCAACTGGCCGTAATCCTTATCGGGTGTTACCATGTATACTTCATATCCTTCTTTCTCGGCCTGCTTTGCCAATGCACCAATTACATCATCTGCTTCGTATCCATCAATAGCTACCACTGGAATATTTAAAGCTTCAATAATTCGTTTAATATCTGGTACAGCAGAGAGAATGTCTTCAGGCGTTTCTTGTCTATTCGCCTTGTAGTCTGCAAAATCGGTATGGCGCTCAGTCAGTGCATGTGTATCAAAACACACTGCCATGTGCGTAGGCTTTTGATTATTGATTAAATCAATTAATGTATTGGTAAATCCAAATTGAGCGTTTGCATTTCTACCCTTACTGGTAATACGTGGATTTCGAATCAAGGCATAATACGCTCTAAAAATAAGAGCAAACGCATCCAGAAGAAATAATTTTTTTTGCATCTGGTAAAAGTAAGTTATTAATGTAAATTGGTAACATGCTTGCTGATTGAAAATAGAATTGCATTTAAAATGATATGAGAATTTACCATTCTATACTTTCCTGCAACCATTTATCAAATTACAATATATAACACATTCAATTAATTTTTTAATTCAAAACTTGCTAATAAATGAATACTGTCTATTCATCCTATTTAAAATAGTAACTTTTGTTAAAGCGAAAATTTATTCCACTACACCCTCTTTAATTTCAGTCCACAACTCATGATAAGCCTTGGCAGCTGAGCTGCTTCTAGCAAACTCTTCAATTGGCTGACGATGAATACCCATTTTTTCTACATCGGATAAATAAGGAACATAATTTTGAAAAAACTTTTTGTCTTTGTATAAAAGGTCCATGATTTCATTGTGCATATTTTTTCTAAGATCTGTCATGGTAAAAAAGCACATCATTTTGCTACTGTCTAAATCCTTCTCTTTAAAATAATCTTTAATCATATTATAGGTACGAACCGATAAAGTAGTAGGAATAATTGGCATAAGAACTACATCCGCAGCACTAAAAATATTTTCGCTCAATGCGCTAAAGCCCGGAGGACAGTCTATGAAAACAAAATCATATTCATCTTCTAACTGTTTCAAAATACTTTTTAGTCTAGTTTTGTTTCCTTTCATTTCTTCTACCATAATATCAAAACTCTTGGCTGAAGCATCTGCAGGAATAATCTCTAAGTTTTCATAATCGGTGGCCATTATGGCGCTTTCCAGCTTAGCATCCTTGCTTATCAATTTTTTTATTCCAGATACGCCTTTGGGTTTTACCTTATAATAAAAGGTAGTAGAGCCTTGAGGGTCAATATCCCAAAGTAGGGTTTTAAAGCCATCTTTTGCTGCTAAATAGGCAAAATTTACACAGCTCGCCGTTTTTCCAACGCCGCCCTTAAGATTGTAAAGTGCTACTGTAATCATATAAGTATCTTTTATTTTATTAAAAATTATAAATTGGAAGTTAGTAATTAAAATTGATATAATATTATTTTAAGGCTACTTTATGAGCGCTTCCCCTTTCCCAAAGTTCCTTCTAACAAAGGGTTTCAACCTTGAAATGTCAAAATCCTTCTTTCTGATATTGTCTGCCAATAGGGTACTGCATTCCATTCAATTATCCCGGATTGATCAATTTTGACTTAAATTTGCAATGAAATTAAAGCTTTCTCAAAACGCCTACTTTATGAACAGAACCTTAGTGATTGGTGATATACATGGCTCCTTCAAAGCTTTGCAACAAATCATTGAAAAGGCGGCGGTAAATGAAACGGACCAACTAATTTTTTTGGGAGATTTTGTTGATGGATGGAGCCAATCATTTGAGGTAATTCAATTCCTAATTGAATTAGAAAAAAAGATAAAATGTGTATTCATAAAAGGAAATCACGACCTCTGGTGTGAGCAATGGCTTGAAAAAAAAATTGAAGATGAAACTTGGTTATTCAACGGAGGAAAGGCAACCTTTAGAAGTTATGACTCTAAATCTGAGGTAGATAAATTAAATCACTTAGCCTTTTTTCAACGGATGCTAAATTATTTCATTGATGACGAAAATCGACTTTTTATTCATGCAGGATTTTCTTCTCTTCATGGACCGTACAAAGAACACTATAGCAGTAACTATAGTTGGGATAGAACCCTTTGGGAGATGGCGCTTTGCATGGATAAAAGAATTAAAAAAGAATCAGTCCTTTACCCCAAAAGATTAAAATTATTTAGTGAAATTTATATTGGCCATACTCCTACTCTTCACTATGATAGCTTTGAACCTATGAATGCTGTAAACGTTTGGAATATTGATACTGGAGCTGCTTTCAATGGCAGACTTTCTATTCTAGACGTAGAAAGTAAAAAATTTTGGCAAAGCGATGTTGTTCAAAATTTATACCCAGATGAGACTGGTAGAAATAGAAACTAATGGAGTCTAACCTATTTATTAAAACCTATCTTTTGAAAATTAGCTATTGATTTTTTCTAGCCTTTCATTTCTTCCAATTGTTTTTGCATTCTAAACATTTCATCCCTCAATCTAGCCGCCTCCATAAAGTCCATGTCCTTGGCTGCTTTTTCCATTTCTTTTCTAATTTTTGCAATCCCTTTTTCAATTTGTGGAATAGTAGAATATACAGCCTGGTCCTCAGCCGCAGCATTCACGATGCCCTCGTCAGCAGCAACTGAATAGGGATTGGATGGGTCGTATCCCTTTACATCTAACACCGACCCCTGTGCAAAAATCTGTTCTTTACTTTTAATAATTGTAGTAGGTGTAATGCCATGTTTTATATTAAATGAAATTTGCTTTTCTCTTCTTCGACTGGTTTCATCAATCGTTTTTTGCATACTGCCAGTCATCTTATCTGCATAAAAAAGAACCAATCCATCTACATTTCGAGCTGCCCTCCCTGCCGTTTGAGTTAGACTTCTTTCATTGCGTAAAAAACCTTCTTTGTCTGCATCTAAAATAGCCACTAAAGAAACCTCTGGTAAGTCTAGACCTTCTCTTAATAAATTAACTCCTACCAACACATCGATAACTCCCAAACGCAGCTCTCGCAAAATTTCAATTCTTTCCAGCGTATCTACTTCGCTATGTATGTACTTGCTTTTAATATTAATGCGTTGTAAATATTTATCCATTTCTTCAGCCATTCGCTTAGTAAGCGTAGTTACTAGCACTCGATCTCCTTTGATGATTCTTTTATCAATCTCCTCTAACAAGTCATCAATTTGATTAATAGAAGGACGAACTTCTATCGGTGGATCCAATAAACCTGTAGGACGCACTACTTGCTCTACCACCACGCCCTCCGTTTTTTCTAGCTCAAAATCGCCTGGAGTCGCGCTTACAAAAATGGTTTGGTTAACCATATTTTCAAACTCATGAAAATTAAGCGGTCGATTGTCTAACGCGCTGGGTAGACGAAAACCATAATCTACCAAAATAAGTTTACGACTTCTATCTCCTCCATACATACCGCTAATTTGTGGAATGGTTTGATGACTTTCATCAATGATGCAGATAAAATCTTTAGGGAAATAATCTAATAAACAGAAAGGGCGAGTTCCGGGTTTGCGCCTGTCAAAAAATCTGGAATAATTTTCAATGCCATTACAATAACCAAGTTCACGAATCATTTCCAAATCATAATTTACTCTTTCATTAAGCCTTTGAGCTTCTATGAATTTTCCACTATTCTTAAAATATTCTACCTGCGCTGCCGTCTCATCTTGTATTTCATTAATCACTTCTAGCATAATATCTTTGGGCGCTAAATATAAATTAGCAGGAAAGATGGCAGCATTGTCAACTAAGCCAATACGCTTGCTAGTAGACAGCTCCAGCGTTTCTATACTTTCAATTTCATCTCCAAAAAAAGTGATTCGATAGCCAAAATCTACATAAGGTAAATTGATATCAACCGTATCTCCTTTTACTCTAAAAGTGCCTCTAGTAAAATCACCTTGGGATCGGCTATACAAACTATTGACCAACGAATGTAAAAATCCCTGACGTGAAATCACCTGACCTTTTTGTATTCTCACAATACCATTCTCAAACTCTGTTGGATTACCCATACCATAAATACAACTCACACTTGCCACTACAATGATATCTCTTCTGCCACTCAATAATTGCGCAGTTGCCTGCAATCGAAGTTTATCTAGCTCTTCATTAATACTCAAGTCTTTTTCAATGTAAGTATTGCTGACAGGCATATAGGCTTCTGGCTGGTAGTAATCATAGTAACTCACAAAATAACCAACTGCATTGTCTGGAAAAAATTGTTTGAATTCTCCATAGAGCTGGGCTACTAAAGTTTTATTATGCGTGAGCACCAACGTAGGCATTTGTATATTTTGTATCACATTGGCAATTGTAAAAGTCTTACCACTTCCAGTTACTCCTAAAAGCGTTTGATATTGTTCCCCCTCCATGATACCTTCTGTCAATTGACGAATGGCTTCTGGCTGATCGCCTGCGGGTGAATAGGGTGAGTTTAGATTGAATGGCATTTTTTAGTTTACAAAAAAAAAGGCTCAGAAACTGAGCCTTGTAAAATTAAAATAAATTAATGGTATTACTTACCAGCTAATTCAATCATTGTCGTTAATTCATCCACCAAAGCATCATCATTTCCGCTAAAACCTATAGATTTGAAGCGAATTTTACCTTCTTTATCAATTACAAATTTGGTAGGGATACCGCTAACCTTAAAATCGGCTACCATTTTATTATCGT
>CAMBTV010000065.1 GCA_945870835.1 Chitinophaga pinensis | reverse complement strand
TGATCTTTTCCATTTTTATTTACAAAACTTTCTATATTCCCATGTTTATTTTGGTTTGCAATTAATCTAAATTCAGTATTTACAATATTATCAATTGTATTATTACTGTAATTTGTTAAATTCTCTTGAAGCATCTGCATAGCGTTTATAACACTGCTTTTACCACTATTATTAGTTCCTGTTAAAAGAGTAATAGGGCTAAAATCAAACCATTGCTTCTCTTTAAAGACTTTCATATTTTTAAATCCTATTCCATTCATAATTTAATTTTTAATAAAATTAACAGATGATAGTGCAAACTAATAACACTATATAATTTTTTCTTATATTATCAATTTACTTAAGTAACTCTTGTTTTGAATTTATTGGCTTTCTAACAAACTCATCACTACGACTTCTAAGAATTAAAAATTTTAACCCTTAATTTATAATTAAATTCATACTTACCAATACTGTACCATTTAATATCATTTCAAAAATACGTTTTAAATACACCCCATTCCCTAATTTTTCAGAAATGAATTACCAAGAGAAGAAATTTAATAATCGATAAGTTCAAACAAAATTCTAGTTTCTTTACTAAATAGTATGCATAGTCCTTTAATTACATCATTTAAAATAACTTACTCAAATTAAGTAATTTATTAATGTGTCTAACTCGAATAAATTAAGTTATCCCATTACAAGCTTGTAAAGAAAAATAGGAGGGATATTGACCAACTAAGTTTGCATTCTAAAATAAAAAATATGCAAACAATTACGCAAAGCCCCATTATTACAAAAACATTGTCCTTTTCCAAAGAAGCCGGCATCTGGTATGCCGACTTACCTGCCTTCTTAGAAGCAGGTTTAGGGACTAAATCCAACCTTATGATGGTTGATGGTTCAGATACCTTCCTTGATTATATCTCAAACAACCAAGCCAAGGCTACTTTAAAAATTAGTACTGAAAAATTCGACCATTCAGATGCGGTTTTAAATAAAATCGGAATTGGGATGAACAAAGGTTTACTTGACAATATAGGTCATGCACTGGTTGACTATGGAGCTTATTATCTAGTAGAGAAATTTAAAGAGCGATCACTAAGTCATCAACTATGGCTTTGCCCAGTAACCGAGTATGTATTCGAAGGTGGATATCCAGAAACAATTTATATAAAATTATTAAATAACTAATAAAATGAAAAAGAGAAAAACAATTTACCATTTAATAGTGGATAAAAGCGGATCAATGTCTGATTGTATTGATAATACCATTAATGGATTTAACGAACAAGTGAATAGAATTAAGCAAAAGGAATTACAATTCGAAGAGGAAGAAATAACTATAGGCTTGACCACTTTTAATACTTTTGCAGACCACCATTATTTCCAAATAGCCCCTCAAAATGCAGAATTACTGAATTATCTAAACTACAGACCTAATGGCTCAACATCATTATTAGATGCTGTTGGAGAAACAATTACTCAAATTGAACGTAAAACAATTGAATGCGTTATCCCAACAACTGTAATTGTAGTCATTCTAACTGATGGTCATGAAAATACTTCAAAAAGCTATAATTTAGTGGATATTCGTACCATGATTTCTAGGCTAGAGGAGACTAATAAATGGACCTTTAGTTTTATTGGAGCTACATTAGATGCAGTGAATGTTGCAGAGTCAATGAATATTAAAAAACAAAACAGTTTTGCCTTTAATAAAAACGAAATGAATGATTCTGTATGGAATAAATTAGATAAGTCCGTTTCAAGTTATTTTAATAAGAAAAGGGAGAATAAAAATTTAGATAATTTATTTGAAGACTAATTATGAAAGTGCATTTAATCAAAGATGGCGATGTTAGTAAAGAAACATTTTCTGAAGTCATTGACTTGCTCCAAGCCATAACCGGACCTCTTGAGTTTACTTGTGACAGCCTTAATATTATAAACTTTGAAGTAGATGAATTTTTAGAGAAAAAGGTTTCAAATGTGAAAGCTTTCGAAAAGTCAATTGGCGCTCATATAACTTATTCAAGTAAATCCCAGATAGTTATGAATAAGAAGGAGTCTAGGCCGCTAAAGAGTTTTACATTCCCGTTTTCAAGAAAAACTACTAACTGGACCACCATTTTTGATAAATGTAATATTTATAGAACAAAGAATAATATACCTAATAATGAATTTGTGATATTATTGACTGAGGTTTCAAATTCAAACAATTGGTTTGCTTCCTTAGACGAAAAAATGCCTTTTAACGGATTCATACATACTGCAGACTGGAATCACTTTATTAAATGCCTAGATTCCTTTCCAATAGCATTTGAGGTTATTGCTTTGATTCTACAAAAGCATATGTTTAATGATTATAATGAGTTAAGAACTTCTGTTCACATCGAACCAATTGGATGTATCAATGATATGTGTTTTGAGAAAAAAGATATTAAGTTGAAAATGCGTACAGCTGATATTTGCCAAGATTGTATGACTAAACTAAATGGGAAATTATCACTTGCAGAAATACATCAAGCTTTGAGTATAATGGAGTCGTTAAGAGTTAAGATGCTATTCTCTCAGAATTTTAAACAAACCGTTCCTTTAAGTAAACTATTAATTGATAAAAGAAATAGAATTTTTTTGCCCGACTTTGGAAATATTGAAATAAAACTAAGGCCACTTGAAAAAACACTCTACTTCTTATATTTAAAACACACAGATGGAATTGGACTTAGTTTTCTTTGCGATTTTAAGCAAGAGATGTATGATATTTATACTAGTTTATCCAGTATTGGTGATTTTCAGGAAATGAGAAATAGAATTGATGAGATGGTAAATATTACGAGTAATTCTGCAGCAGAAAAGATTTCAAAAATTAAAGCTGGATTTGTTAAAGCAATTGGGATTGAACTAGCCAAGAATTATTATATTCAGGGTGGGAACGGAGAAGTTAAAAAGATTGTATTGAACAGAGATTTATATAAGAGAATAAATTATTAATAAAGATTAAAAATACATACAAGGTCTATCGAAAGGTTCTAATTTATAAAAAATCGCTGATATCATCTAAGCACCCTCTAAAATTTATACCCCTAATGAAAACAATCCTACTTAAAAAGCCTGAAGTCAAGATTTCGTTTGATGAAACTCCTTTGCTATGCGACCATTGTAAAGCTTATGGATATTGTATTGGGGAAGCCAATATAAAACTAGATGACCTTTTCATCAAACCAGCATCCGAAAGAGAAATTCGCAATTGGGTGAACGTTCAAACAGAGGTAAAGGAAGTCGGTACTAATTATAGTAAAAAGCTTCAACAAGCACATGATTTATTTCACCAAGAAGATTTTGAACAAGCTAGCTATATTTATTTAGATATTCTTCAAACTAGAAATGATTGCACAGAAGCTGCAATAGGTCTATCAGCCAGTTATTATTTTTTAGGGCATTTTAATAAAGCCCTCAGCTATGCCAGCTATTTGCCAAAAAGTATAGACCAATCCTTTTTAAATAGGTTTTACCTACAATGCGAAATCATAAATGGAACGCAATAGTCTGCTAGCTTAATCAATATATTTATCAAAACACCTCCCCCTCCTTGATCAAAATTTGATTAAGTAGTAAATCATTACAATAAATTCGTTCAAAATTCGTTTCTCCCCCATGCAAAATCACATCCTAAAATACTTCTGCGAAATGAACGTAGATATGCTTGATATAGTGCTTGATGATTCAAAAACCTACCAAGATGTATCCAAAGACCTCTTTTTAAAAAATTTAGACAAACTCTTTACGAGGTTTAAAGAAAAAAAGGACAGTCACCTTGAAGCATTTCCAGGTGTATGTTCAGCTGAAATATGTAATAAAGGATGCAAAGGGTTTGGTTTTGTAGGTAACCATTCTAAATGTCATACCGCTTTTATATTTGATGGTGATGAAACACAGGTGAATGATATTTATATCTGCAACAGCTTTGAATCTGAAAGAAAAGACTTGTTGATGAATGATTTTATGGCTTTTGAATTTGCAGATGATGAAGCGGCTAATTTTAAGCCCACCATTGATTACCTCTTACAGCTTAAGCAATGTGAAAAGGCTTGTGATGAAATTATCAAAGATGAGCCAAGCTATTTATATTCTGATAATTATTTACAATGGGTAAATGAATACCGTCCATTATACCAATCACTACCTGATATATTTACTGGACACAACTATAAAAATTTCGACCAATTCAACCGATTGTTTAGTGTGATGAATAACCTTACAATAATATATGCCAAAGAATTTAAAGCAAAAAAAATGCTAGCCGCATATGAATTAATAGATCATAAATCAGAATATGAATTAATCCAATGGCTTCTTGATTATGAATTTTTTTGTGAAAAATTGATAAAGGAAGTCTGTCATAATATGTTTGCAAAAAGTGCAGATAAGGATGGCTTTATTGAATTATTACAGTTTCCTTCCGTTAAAGTGTTAATCTATCCTATTAACAATGCTATAGTGGCTGCCAACCTATACCAAAAGCTTTATTGGCCAGTGCTTGAAAAATATGCTGCTTTTCCTCTAGACGAAGATCTAAATTGGAGTAGCTATGCAAATGAAAAAAGGTACTCTTTAAAATTTCATTTAGATTTTAAGGCAATTGAAATCGTAAAATAACTTTTTATAATACTTTACTACAAACTCAACTTACTCTTAATAAACAGAAAATAGATTTTATTTAAGATTGCTTTAACAACTAGCTCATACTTGCTAAGAGCTTCAATCCGTTTGTATAAACCTCTATGATCCAGAAAATTTTCCTTCTTTTATTATTACTCTTTTCCATATCGGTAAAAGTGGATTCATTGATAATAAAGAAAAATCTACCAACGGTTGAACAAGACAATAATCAGTTAGTAACGACTAAGCAAGTAATTCGTCATTTAGCTGATTTAGAGGAAGATGAAGTAATGTTTATAGAATTTTGTCAATTTGGTTGTTTTCATCACAGAGTTTCTAGAATGTCTGTCACTAAAGAAAGTGAACATTATAATCTAATACTCTATAATACGCCAATTTCAGAACCTGGAGGTATATGGACTTCAAGTTATCATGACAGTACTTCCTATCATAATAGTTTTACTCTTTCAAAAATCCAGTTAGCTGATTTTCAAGAAGCATTACTTCCAGATAAACAATCAGAATCAACCAATCACAATGCAATAACGATTTTATTTCAAGGAACGGAATATTTATCAGTTGACAGGGCAATTAGTTCAAGGCTTAAAACTTTTCTTGAAATTCTTGAGGCAGAACAGTGTACTTGCGAAGAATCAAAATACTTTCGATCTGAAGAGTATAAAGGTTATTTATCGAGAGATATGCAGGAATTTAGATCTAAAATTCAACCCAACTCTCCTTTTATTGAAGAACAGTTCGAGTAATTAAAACATAAGCTATTTAAACCGTCATGAAAACAATCTGTATTTTATTTTCTATTTTATTATTAATGAGTTGTAGTAGAGAAATTACTGTAGAAAAAGCAGCCAGTGGTAAAGCCCGATGTGGACAAATCCTTAAATAATATAACCCTACTTTAAAAAATATTCAAGCACTTAATTTTGAAAAAAATATTATCTGCAGCATTAGCTTGCTTTTCAATACTAAATGGATTTTGTCAAAAAACTGATTTTTATATTACAAGAAGTCAAATAAAATCAGACTTCAAAAATTATTCAGCTGCTATTAATGATTTAGATATAGCCATTCAAATGAATCCTACTAACGTTCATCCATACCTGCTCAGAGGTATCGCAAAATCGGAATTAAAAGAATTTCAAGACGCAGTTATTGACTTTAACAAAGCAATTCGTTTGAAACCTAACTATTCATTGCTGTACTTTTATAGGGGGAGAGCAAATTTGATGTTAGATAGATTCAAAGAGGCAGAAGCTGATTACACAGTTTACATTAAAAATAACCCCTACGTTGCTTATGCATATTTTAGAAGAGGGAATGCAAGATCGAAACTTAAGAATTATGATCAAGCAATTAAGGATTTTGAAAAAACCTTGAGACTAGATCCAGATATAGAAGAAGTTTGGTACGAAATGGCCTATGCTAAGTCACAAAACAATCAATTTGCTGAGGCGGTCAAAGATTTTGACAAAGTGATTGAGTATTTCCCAAATGAAAATTATGCCTATAAAAATCGGGCGTTTTGTAAAAAAATGCTAAATGATTTCGAAGGTGCATTGAAAGACTACAGCATAGCAATAGCAAGTGATTCCTGCAATTCAAAGGGATATTACTTTAGAGCAGAAATCAAAGTAACACTTCGTGACTACCAAGGAGCAATAGACGATTATAGCAAAGCAATTGAACTCAATGCCAATGACATAAGATCCTATATCAAGCGCGGTATTACCAAATCAACCTTAGATGATTTTTTAGGAGCGATAGAAGATTTTACTTCCACGATTAAGATTGATCCCAAAAACTCAGAATCCTATGCACGAAGAGGATTTATAAAACACCTTCTTCAAGATAAAGAAGGCAGTTGCTCAGATTTTTCAAGAGCTGTGGAACTAGGGGAAACAGGAGGAATTGAAATGATTAATCAGTTTTGCAAATAATTTTTAATGGGAATGACTGATAAATTCGGAAAGTTTATTAATAAAATTGATACAGATACTTTATGAAAATATTTTTAGTAATGCTTACTGCTCTTTTAATAACAACAATGAGCTGTTATGCACAAGACAGTACAGTGTTAAAATCAGAAGCTCAGAAAATGTGTACTTGGAATGACACATTAAGAGATTGGAACTGTCCTGATGTTTTATACAAAGAAGTAGCAATTGTATTAAAGAATGAGGTGTTCTATATAAATGATGAATATAATTCAAAATATAAATTGACTTCTAAGGGGGATTTTACAAAGTATGATGATCACAATTTAATTGTTTTCAATAATGTAATTGACAAAGATGGTGAAAGATGTGTTTTGTCTATGATTACACTTGTAAATGGTAATACGTCAATGTACATTGATTACAAAAATAAACAATTGAGATATTTTTTCAATATCCCAAATTAGAAATCAAATCTTTTATGACATTACCAATGAAAACATACGCAGACTTTCTTATAAACGACGCTAATTGTAAAATAGCATTACAGGAATTGATTACCACCGAATCAGTATTAGGTTGGATTTCAAAATATAGTTATTTACATAATCGAGTTACTATTCAACCTAAAGGATTACCGACCATTGCAAGAGCAAACTTAGGTGGAAATCATTTTATCAATATTACTAGATTTCATGAAGAGTATTCCAGATTGTTGGAAATAGCCAACTCCATTACTATGAACTAATCCTAACCATACAAACCCAATAACATGAAATTATCTTTACTAGCTATTTTTTTTCTACTCAGTATAACCGTTATTTCTCAAACACTAAATCCTACAGAAAGATATAGAATTACCCAGTTTAAGGAAAATGGCAAAAATGTTACAAAGGAGTATAAGGGCCGAGAGCAATATTTAATGTTTTTTGAAAATGAGAAAAATGAATTATGTTTTGCTGTAGGTTCGCAGATTGCTAAGGAAAAATCATACGGTGTAATATATTTGACAGACTCTAAAAAGAACATTCAAACAAAAGATAACTGTTCTGCAGAGACAATGAATTTCAGATGGAAATACCGCAACAGCTATGATTCTGTTTGTGGTTATGCTGCCAATACATTTACTAAAATATATACTGAGCCAGTCATTTCCTTTCATTGTATCATGGCAACCCAAGATTTGGTAGTACATGAATATTCAGGGTATATGGAAAAACCTTCGGAGTATTTTAATGAAACAGAATTAGCAAAAAGATAAAAATATCATTATGAATGAAATTTTCAATTGGTGCGTGGAACTTTTACAATGGGGTGCACAAAAATTAGGAACTACCTATGTTGATATTAATGTTTGGATATTTTGCATTATTGAACCCATTGTGTTTTTAGGTATGCTAATCTTTCTTGTATTCCAAAGAAGTAAAATTAAACGATTAAAAATAATGGTGGATGCAAATAATAAACTAATAAATAAATTTTAATTCATGCTCAATAAAATAATTTATTACTTGAAAAAATATTTAAAATACTGTACTGATAGATGGTGGATATTGCAATTATTATCTATAGCGTTAATAGTTCTTTCTATTATATTTAAGACCCTATTGTTAACACAAATGGGAGTATTACTTTTAATTACATCTATTATAAATGAATTTATTAAAAGTAAATGGAAGATTGGATTGATGCTTATAATTATCTGGCTTTCAATTATTGGTTTTGGAGCTTATTGGCTCCTTACAAATTTATTCCCAACTCGTGAAGGTACCCACAAAGAATTTTCAGAACGTTATGAGGATAGGAGTGAAATTCAAAGGATAATAGGTGTAGAGATTCCAAAATTTAAAATTGCTGAATCTAAGCTTATCCATTATCAAGATTTCGATTTTGAATTTGAAGTACAATCCAAAATTGAATTTGATACGCCCCCCGATCTTAAATTTTTTAATACTCTTGATAGCATTTGTTCACTTCCTATGCCGATAAAACCTAATGATAATTCAAGTTATTTTTATTACGGAATAGAAAGTATTCAGAGCTGCTGGTCAAAAGATAGTATCAATTATAAATACATTAGAAGTTCTGACTCTAGACCAAAATTCTTACATAGTAGCGATGCGTATTTTATTTTTGAAATTAAAAAAGGGTCAAAAATTGCCGAAATAGCTTACGGTAATTATTAAGTTTTAGCTCATTTATGAAATTTGTTCTAAAAATTTAAAAATATTCTAGCGCTTCCCTATTCCGCATTGCTCTAAAACTAAAAAAATCAGGCCAACACCTAATATTTTAAATGAATTATTATTTCTTATACCGCTTTAAAGTTTTACTTTTTTCTAATACTTCAGAAAGCTTATAGAAAACCCTACCGCCAATTCTATGATCAAACAAATATCCCTGTTCGGTCCATGACTTTAAAGTAGTTTTTGAAATGTTAGGTTGAAATATCTTACAAGTTTCTGCAGGCGATAGAAGTCTTTCAACTTTATCAGTTTGTAGTTTATCCAACTCCTCTTTTATCACATCCCTAAAGAGTGACATAAGTTCTTCAGGTGTGAAGCCAGACATATAAATTTGATTTCCTAACATATAAGATTATATAACAATCAGGGGTTTAGTCCTTTATTTGATTTTTCTTTCTATTGTTTTCAACAATTCTATCAATTATTATAATTAACCCAACTATACCTAATCCAATTAATAAATAAGGCAGTCCTGACTTCTTCAAAACAACTTCAGCTGTTTCAATGCTTGCTTTAGTGACATTTTCTATAATTGGTTGTTGTGCGTGCCTAAGTGCGTTTAGATAACCAATATTATCTGAAAGTATCTCGTTTAAAATTTCCATATTTTAACTGTTTGATTAGTGAATAATGTATACCCATAGCGGATGAGCTTTTTAACCTTCAAATTATCAAGTGTTGTATCCCCTGCATTAATTTCCCAATTAAACCCTTTATCGATTAAAATTTTAGCAGACACGTAAATATTACCACCTTCAATTGTGTAGATATCATGAACTAAGTTGTCATTTCTCAATAGTATTATTTTTAAGGCCTTTTTTTTACGAGCTACAATTGCCTCATTTGCCTTATTTATATCATAACATTCACCGCTACAGTATTTACTATTGCCGTTCCTGTAATCGGGCAAAAGTCCGCCGCATAATTGGCAAAATCTAATTTTAGGTGCTATCATATATCAAATATTTATTTTACAAAGCTATAAAACGAAAATCCATAAAACCCAATCTGTGACTGGTTTTTACATAAAATCGTATACGAATTACACGAGCACCTCGTATAATATTGCACGAGCACCTCGTATAGTTTTTGAATTCTCAAATCCTGTCATTTAAGTACACCACGAAGTATTAGTATGATGTATATTAGCTACTTTGTTATGAGTTCACCAAGGGGGAGATAATGATTAGGTGATAGCTATAGATACCTGAAGACAACCATTATAGGAGCTAACTAATCTTTTCTAAATCGAAAAATTGAACCAAATCAATTATAAGGTATCTTTTAATGGTAGTGTCTTTTTCTGAATTATGCTATCATTTTACACAAAAAGACAGCAATTGCTGTCTTTTTGTATGCTTTAAATAAAAAACGTAATTACTAATCCTGGAATCTTTCAGGAAGGTATTTGTTCCAAATAATACTGCATCGAGAGGGTTTTTCACCACTTATATTTTTCGCTATGCTAACTAATTTTTTAATAGAATGTAAAGCTGACTCGAAGTTCTTTATATGACTTCCCATGAAAACCAAATAGTCATTTTTATCTCTAGAGGTAAAACTATTCTTTATCATTAATTTATGAATAGCAAAATCTACAATTGCCTTTGGTTTTCGTGGATCACAATGCAATTCAAATTTTTCAAGTAATGGTTCTTGGGGGATTAATAACCCATTTGCAAATATTTGTTTAACTGCTTCCTCACTTAGAAATGGCTGCTTATCCGCCCCTTTTTCTAAATATAAGAATGAAAAATAATGACGAATTTCATCGTCTGTGAAATGTCCCTTTATTTTTAGATTTCGCTTTGAAGCATAAAATTCTTCATCTTTTTGTGCCTGCAGATTAGCCTCTATTTCAAAGGCATCATCTTCTTCCTCCGTTTTGTTGTTCTCTTCCTCTTTTTTGATCAAACTGAAAACGGCATTTTGTCCATTATCTATTACCCATTTATTGATATGCTCTTTTATCAATGGCAATAGATAAGGATTGATATCATTTCCTATAAAAAGAACTAAAAAATAAGCTAAACTTTCTTTGTCTCCATAAAAATTATCATATAGCTGAAAATTGAAAAAGTCATTCATTGACAATCTTGCTGAGTTAATTTCTAACATTTTAATCAAAAAGAGAGTTTTGAATACTTCGTCACTTGTATTTCTTTTTGCAATATTTAGGTTTGCATCTAAATCGTAAAAATCACCTTCATAACTAAAATAATCAGGTATATACTTATCCTGGAATTCATTTTCCAAACGAACATACTTTTCATAATACTGTTTGTCTACGTTTGAATCATGCTCAAAAAGAAATGGCTTCGTTTCAGAACTTATCACTGCTCTTTTGAGAGAATCAAAAATCACTTCTTTTTTAATAGGTATTGGAGTATCTAATTCAATTTGTTCATTTACAAAATGTAATAAAGAACTAATTTCAATATGAAAATCTATATATTTTGACATAAATTATTTTTTATGGATTTAAACGAAATTAGCAAAAAACACCTTTAGCTTTGAATTAAAATCCACCAAAACTAATAACTGCCAAATATTGAGGACTTGATTTCACGATATGAATATTTGCATCTTTGGGTTTAGGCAAATCAGCTTCCTTATATTTTTCAGGCATCACAAAACTCATAGAAGATTCTTTGTCGCTCATTTCCATTCGGACTGGCGCCATCATTGAAATACTTTTTCTATGGTCATTCCCCAAAAAAATATACCTGGCTAATTTCCTGAATGCACTACTAGAAACAGACTTATAATCAGTCCCTGAACTATAAATTTTGGCAATTGTAGCGGAAGGGTAAAACCTTATTTCAAATTGTGCACCCTTGAGTACTATCCTGTATTTTTGGTTTTCCGTTTTTAAATTATTGCTCAGCAATTTATACGATTGTATCATGAGGAACAAAAAGCCTATGCTTGCAATGATGTAAAATGTTTTCACCTCAAAATAAATTTAATTGCTAATTTAATCAACCTTTTCAATTTCAACACTAAATGGCAATATCATTTTACCCTTCGTCAAATAGTATGGAATCAATTCGCCATTTAATTCTGGAAGAGAAACATTTTTCATCTCAATCATATCCGTATTCTGATCATTCTTCATTTGATTGATGATCGTATTTGTTTCCAAATACATGTCTCCGTTTGCAGCGATAGGATTGATAAATTTAAATTTGAAATCATAGCGTCCTTTTAGAATATTGACGTTCCATTTTCCAAATATGGCTTCTTGATCCCATAATCCTCGGGAACCATCTGCATCATTTCGATTCAAGATCAAAGGGTTTTCCTTTTTTGAGCCAACAATAATTTTGGGTGGGGTGATCAGATTTTTTGATCGAATTAAATCCTGGTAAATAAGATCTAATTCCGTTTTCAGTTTCAAGGCAATGGCTTTATTTTCCTTTACAATATTATGTAGCTCTTCTGGGTCATTTTTCAAATGGTACAATTCGAAATCTTCGATGGAAGCATTATAATTAGTTTGCCCGACCAATTTATATTCCGCCTTTTGAATGGCCATGCTGTTGTAAAGTTCAGGATACTTTCGAGTCCAATAACTAAACAATGACCTATCTGACCAATCAACCTTTTTGCCTTTGATCAGGGGCACAAGACTTTTTCCGTCGATCTTACGATTCTTTGGTAAATCTACATGACATAATTCAGAAAGCGTAGGCAACACGTCAAAGTGGGCCGACATCGTTTCAATTACTTTACTTTCCTTCGTCAAAGCGGGATATTTCAAGAAGAAAGGAACTCGGGTACCTCCATTATACACCGACCCTTTTTTATCTCGCATACCCGCTGTATAACGTAATTGCTGCGGTCCGTTGTCCGTCATAAATATGATAATGGTATTTTCCTCAATCCCTAAATCAGCAATTTTTTTAAGTAATTTACCTATGTTATCATCTATATTGCTCACCATGCCATATACCTTTCGAGCATCTTCCTTATCCTTCTCGCTCATTTTGAGATGCATGGGATTTTTTCGTTCAAATTCAATGGACGGGTCTACGTTTTTGTACATCTGATCATAATATTCAGGTACTTGTAAAGGCGTATGAGGGGCATTAAACGAGAGGTAACAGAAAAAAGGATTGCTTTTGTTTTTTTCAATAAACTTGATGGCATTGGCTGCAAAAATATCGGAACAATACCCCTTAAATGACTCTTTTTGACCATTTTTCCACAGGACCGGATTAAAATAACTGCTATCTTTTTGAAAATAAGTCGTTACATCACCTACTTGACCCATACCTCCAGAAAGGTGCATTAAGCTTTCATCAAATCCCTGGTCCATGGGCCGACTAGGAAAATTGTCACCCAAATGCCATTTACCAAATAACCCTGTTCGATATCCTGCTTGCTTCAAAATTTCGGCGATCGTAATTTCACTGGAAGCCATCGTGGCCCCTCCATTATAGGTATCTCGTATCCCGGTTCGCAAAGAATATCGACCAGTCATTAAACTTGACCGAGTAGGTGCGCAAACAGGAGAAACATGAAAATCACTAAATTGTAAACTCTGCCTCGCAAAGCGGTCGATGACTGGAGTCTTGATCAGAGAATTCCCGCTAATTCCCAAGTCACCATATCCTTGGTCATCAGTGATAATTAAAATGACGTTGGGGTGTATATTTTTTTGGGCCATGCTCCCAAAGGAAACTCCGCAGGCTAGTATAATCAAAAGGAATTTGTAAGTATTCATTGGCATTGTAGTCAAGGTAGTCAATAAATGAAGCAAAATGTAAAAATGCAAATTCTTTATTAATCTTCATGAGCTCAGCACCATTATTA
>CAMBTV010000064.1 GCA_945870835.1 Chitinophaga pinensis | reverse complement strand
CACCTGGTGCTGGTGGTGGAGGACGTGGCGGAGGTGGTGGAGCCTCTGGAAACATCACAGTAGAGATGAATAGCTCGTTAGTTTTACTTCCTAAAATTCCTATGCAAGCAAGGCATTTTGATGCGAGAGTAGGATATTTTACTGTAGGCTATACTGATTTTGATGCAAACCCTCAAGGTGTAAAAGCTATCAGTCTTGCTAAACGTTGGAGATTAGAGCCCAATGATGCAGACATTGAAAAGTATAAAAAAGGCGAATTGGTGGATGCTAAGAAACCCATCATTTTTTATATTGATCCAGCCACTCCAAAAAAATGGGTTCCTTATTTGATTCAAGGAGTGAATGATTGGCAGGTAGCTTTTGAAAGTGCAGGTTTCAAAAATGCAATATTTGGTAAAACGGCACCTACTAAACAGGAAGATAGTACTTGGAGCTTAGATGATGCTCGTAACTCTGCGATCGTTTATAAACCATCCGATATTGCCAATGCTAGTGGTCCTAGCATATCCGATCCGCGAAGTGGAGAGATTATGGAAAGCCATATTAATTGGTATCACAACGTAATGGAACTGATTCGTAATTGGTACATGATTCAAGCTGCTCCAAACGATCCGCGCGCAAGACAAATGGTTTTTCCTGATGAACTGATGGGTCAACTCATTCGATTTGTTTCCTCACATGAAGTAGGTCATACAATTGGCCTTCGTCATAATTTTGGCTCTAGTTCATCTGTACCAGTAGAGCTACTTCGCAACAAAGCATGGGTAGAAGCCAATGGACACACTCCTTCCATAATGGACTACGCACGTTTCAATTATGTAGCACAACCTGAAGATAATATTTCAACCAAAGGATTATTTCCTCGAATAGGTGATTATGATAAGTGGGCCATTGATTGGGGATATAGAATGTTTACAGAATATAAAAGTCCAGAAGCTGAAAAATCATATTTAAATGAATGGACAATAAAAAAATTAAAAGACCATCGACTTTGGTGGGGAGATGGTGAAACCAATTCAGATGATCCAAGATCTCAAACAGAAGATTTATCAGATGATGCAGTAAAAGCAAGTAACTATGGTATTAAAAATCTTCAACGCATCATTCCACAATTAAGCACTTGGACCAAGGAAGAAAATGAAGGCTATGAAAACCTAGGTGATATTTACAGACAAGTTAGTGGCCAATTCAATCGATACATGGGGCATGTGTCAAGACATATAAGTGGCATTTACAAAACTCCCAAAGTAGTGGAAGATCCAGGTCCCGTATTTCAATATGAACCAAAAGCAAAACAAGTAGAGGCGGTTGATTTTTTGAATAAGCAATTATTCATTACGCCTAGCTGGCTAATCAACCAAGATATTTCTGCAAAAACAGGTATCAATCCAATTACGGTAATCGGTGGTATTCAAGATGCAACGCTTAATCGATTGATGGGTGCAAATACTTTGAGTAAATTAATTGAGGCTGAAACTTCTATTGGTAACAACGCATACAAAATAACCGATTTGTTTAGCGATCTGAAGAAAGGAATTTGGAGCGAGCTAACTAATCAACAAACTATCAGTGTTTACAGAAGAAATTTACAGAAATCGTATGTAGCTATTCTGAATAATTTGCTGAATCCGCCTAATAATAATGGATTACGTGCAATAGGAGGCTACGGCCCGCCACCGGTAAATACAGATATTTCTGATATCAAAAGTGTAGTAAGAGCCCATTTAGTAACACTAAGACGTGATGTAAATGTTGCAGCAGCAAGCATTGTAGATCCTATGAGCAAATATCATTTACAAGATGTAGCCAATAGAATTTCTAAGATACTTGATCCGAAAGACTAAGAAAGACTAAGAATTATAATGAAGCACAATGAGAAAAATCAATTGATTTCTCATTGTGCTTTTTTTATATGGAATCGTAAATTTTCAAAACATCCCCCTAGAAAAAAGGTATAACTATTCTAATTATAAAGTAAACGAATTTACAAGTTGGTATAATCTGCACTAAATTGCATTTAGTTTTCATTTTATACCAAACGAGCCGTTTATTTCAAAAAGAATTAGTAATACGCTATGAAGATATTACATACCGCCGATTGGCATTTAGGAAAAAAACTAGATCAATATTCACGACTCGAGGAACAGAGAGAAGTGATGTTAGAAATAGGTGAAATCGCTGATCAGCAAAACGTTGATGTCGTAATCATTGCAGGTGATCTCTATGACACTTTTAATCCTCCAGCCGAAGCGCAAGACTTGTTTTTTAAAACCGTCCATCGTTTATCCAACAATGGAAAAAGGGCTGTAATCGCTATTGCAGGCAATCACGATATGCCCGAGCGTATAGAAGCCCCTCACCCCTTAGCAGAAGCAAATGCAATTATTCTTTGTGGTTTTCCTGACACTTTGATTCAACCATTTACAACTGAAGCGGGTGTAAAAATAATACAATCTGAGCCTGGCTTTATTGAAATACAAACGCAAAATAGTTTAAGTACCCTTCGTCTTTTATTTACACCTTATGCTAATGAGCTTCGTCTAAAAACTTATTTAGGGGATGACCAAAGTGAAGAAAATCTTAGAAATTTATTACAAAAAAAATGGTCTACGTTAGCAGATAAGTATTGTGATGAAAAGGGAGTTAACCTACTGATGGCTCACTTATATTTTATGAAAAAGGAGGGCGTAATTGAAGAAGAACCAGAAGGAGAAAAATCTATTTTGCATATCGGTGGCGCACAAGCGATCTATTCTGAAAATATTCCACCTCAAATTCAATACGTTGCACTAGGACATTTGCACAGGTACCATAGCATTGACGAAAAACCTTGTCCCATTATTTACAGCTCTTCACCTCTTTGCTACAGCTTTGCAGAAGCAGATCAAATAAAAAAAGTTGTGATCATTGATGCAGCACCAGGTGAAAAAGTTAATTTCCATTCAATCAATTTAAAAAAGGGAAGGCCTTTAACTAGAAAAGAATTTGGTTCAGTAGAAGAGGCAGTAACATGGCTAGTTGCCAATCAAGAAACTTATATTGAAATCACCATTAGAACCGACACTTATCTAGATGGAACAGCAAGAAAGCAACTAGCAGATGCACATTCCTTTATTGTAGATGTAATCCCAAAAATAATTAAATCTGAAGGTGAGGCAAATATTGTAGATCCTTTTCAAATTGATGACAGCAGAGATTTAAATGCATTATTCATAGAATATTTTAAATACAAGAACGGTCCCGAAGAGCCTTCAGAAAATATTAAAAGTCTGTTAAGAGAAGTAATTAGTCAAAATACAGAACTATGATTCCAATTATTTTAAAAATAAAAGGCCTTTATTCTTATGTAGAAGAACAGACAATCGATTTTAGTCGACTAACTGATGCTGGACTTTTTGGAATCTTTGGAGAAGTAGGGAGTGGTAAATCAACCATACTAGAGGCAATGGCATTGGCATTGTATTCAAAATCCGAGCGATTGAATATTTCTGGAGATGATCGTTATTATAATATGCTGAACTTGAAAACAAATGAAGCTGTCATTGAATTTCAATTTTTAGCAGGTGCTCAAAAAGATATTTTTAAATCAATACTTCGCTTTAGTCGCAACAAAAAAAAATTCGAGGACGTTAAGTTTCGTAGTCATGAGTTTTATCAACTAATAAATGGGGCAGACCCAATTCCTATTGAGCAAGAAAAGGTGCTTGAAGTGGTAGGAATTAGTTATGAAAACTTTAAACGAACCATCATAATCCCTCAAGGACAGTTCAAAGAATTTTTAGATCTTAGCTCCACTGAAAGAACTAGAATGCTAAAAGAATTGTTCGATTTACAAAGATTCGAACTCTCGCCAAAACTTACTGCCATAGAAAGTGAGAACAGGGCTGCACTTCAAAGAACAGAAGGTGAACTTAATTCTTACGAAGGTATCAGTTCTGATTCTATAGAAATTATTGAAAAAGAGTGGCAAAAGAGCAAAGAAGAATCAGAAAGGCTGCAGATTGAAAAAAACAAATTAGAGGCTATCGTTTTGAATTTACAGGAATTGAAGAAAAATACAGAGCAGCTAAACAATAAAAAAACGATCCTTCAACAAAAGGAAGTGCAGGAATCAAATGATTTACAAAAGGAAGAAGAGCTACAGGAGTTTGAAAATTTGATGAACAGTTTTCAACAGCCCTATCGCGACCTTCGAAAGTACAAGGATGCAATTGATGCTGCTGAAATTCAATTAAAAGAAGGTGCTGAAAGAAATTCATTTATAGAAAATGAATTAATTGAAGTAAATAAACAACTTCTTGACTTAACTAATAAAGCTAGACAGGCAGAAAATTTTCGCAACAAATTACAGGAGTTAGATAAAGTTATCGCAATCAACAATGCCACTGAAAAATTAAACGAAATCGAAAAAAATATTTCAATAACAGAAAACAAAATCAAGGTTTTAAAATCAAGGGTACAATCCAAGAAGACAGAAAGAACAGATCTAGAAGAAAAGAAAATTGAACTTAGTAAAATAGTTATTTCAGAATCTATTTTATACGAAACAAAAAATTGGTTTAGAGAATTAAGTCAACAAGAAAAAGAAATTAAATTACTAATTCAAGAATCAGAAAAAATTAATACCCAAATTCAAGCCATTGATATACAACTAAACTCGCATAATTTAGAAAGTTTCAATAACTATGCTGAGTTTGAATCAATCTATTTGAAACGCAATCAATTGATTGAATCAGAGAAAGACAATGCTACCAAGGCCCTTAATGCAATCAATATTCAAAAAGAATTACAGCATCATGCTGCTTTGTTGGTAGATGGACAACCTTGCAAGCTGTGTGGATCAGAGCATCATCCCAGCCCAATATTGATAAAGGATTATACATCCGACATCGAACAACTAAGCCAACAAATAGATCAATATAAAAAGCAATTAGATGAATTAAATACTCTCCGCACATCTGTAACGGGACTACTTGAAAATAAAGTCAGACTCCGTGACAATTACATACTACTAAATGAAAATTTAGATAATGCAAATTGCATCCATTTAAAAACAAGAACATCTCAGCCTGATAAAAAATACGGAGTAAATGACATTGACTTATTTACTGAAAATGAAAATAAATCTAAATACACTAAGATTCAATTAGATGAAATTGAAAAGCTAATCCAAGAAGCTTATTCGTTTATTGAATTAGAAAGTGAGAATGTAAACAAAATAGAATTAGAACATAAAAATTTACAATTAAATCAAGAAGCACTTAAAACAACTATTATTAATAATTCGGAAGGACTGAAAGAAGTTGCTCCTAAAGCTTATGCAAATATTTCTACCAAGGCAATAGAAATTGAAAAAATCCAACTCCTTGCAGATATTCAATCTAATGAAGCGACACTAATTGAAACTCAAAAAATAGCAGATGACTTAAAAAATGAACAAATGCTATTGATTGGAAAGATGTCGGGTATCAATGAATCAATTAAAAATATTGAAAAGCTAAAAGAGCAAACTCGAGAACAAATAAAGTTACTTGTCGACAAGGGGCATTTAAATGAAACAGAGATTATAGCGATACTAAAAAAACAACTAGATGTTACAGCGCTAAGGAAAATAATTACTGACAATAGAAAATTATTTCATTTACTCCAAGGAGAAATTGCTGTTCTTGAAAAATTAGTAGCTGGAGTTAGTTTCAACGATTCTGATTTCAAAGAAAAAATCGAAGCGTTCAACAATACCAAGGAGCTACTAACTAAGGCTACAGAAAAAAAGGGAAATTTAGAAGGGCAATTAAAAAATCAAAAAGAAGCATTAGAGAAAAAAATGCTATTACAAAGTCAGCAAGTAGCTCTGATAATTCGTGCTACAGATATTGCTACTCTAAAAAAGCTTTTTAACGCCAGCGGATTTGTTGAATTTGTATCCAAACGCTATTTGCAAAATGTGGTAGCATTGGCCAATAATCGCTTTGGTAAAATGGTGCGACAAAAATTTGGAATGGAGCTTTCAGAAAAAGGGGATTTTATAGTACGTGATTATCTAAATGGCGGAAAAACAAGATTGTTAAAATCACTTTCAGGTGGACAAACTTTTCAAGCTGCTCTATGCCTCGCCTTAGCGCTATCTGAAAGTATTCAGCGAAATGCAGGTATTGATCAGCATTTCTTTTTCTTAGACGAGGGATTTGGAAGTCTTGATAAAGAAAATCTTCAAATCGTATTATCAACCTTACAATCATTGCGACAAGAAAACAGAGTGGTAGGATTAATTTCGCATGTTGAAGAATTACAACAGGAGATGGATGTGTTTTTAAAAGTTGAAAATGATCCGGTAAGAGGCACGATGATAAAAGAAAGTTGGAAAAATTAATAACACGGTTTATTCTTACCTATTCAAGGTAATTAATTTTCCAACTGTTAATTTAAAAACATTTCATCTACTAGAATGAAATAATTATTCTTTTTCGTTTTATCCTTAGCATTAAGATTAACCGTTGGCTTTGCAACAATTTTAAGATAAGAAACCTTGCGAGACGCAAATACACCCTCTACAAATTTAAGCGAAACCTTTTCTTCCTTTTCAGGTTGCTTAGGGGATATTTTTGTAATAAGACGCAAGCTCTTAGGATTGTCTCCTCCCCAAATCTCCACCGTCTTAGGCGGATAAATACCCGTTACTTCTTCTACCATTATGTGCATCCCAAAAGAGCTTAGCGTAATGGGTGATTTAAATATGCATTCAAGAATTAAATCATTGTCACGAACAGCAGCCCAGTAGTTTGCCCATGCAGGATTGTTGGCACCAATCACCCCTAGCTTTTTATTAAAAAAAGTATTCGCTCCTTCTGCAAGATGCCTGCTATTGAGTTGACACAATAAGGTAGTGCTGTCGGGTACAAAACTATTTTTTAAATAACTGAACTCTACCACATCGCTTGAATACCAACCTTGCTTGAATGCTTTCGCCTTTACATTGGTAGTTTTTGAAATGTCAGTACTGTTATTAAACACTGGTGAAGAAATACTGTCAGGCTCTGTACCATCAATTGTATAGCGAATTTCTGTTCCGTTAATAGGATGGAATAACGCAACATCAATTGAACTTGAAAATACTAAACTTTTATTTTTTACCTGAGGCGGATTTAATTTCAGCTTCGCTGTTTCATCAATAACAAACCCCTCTACGAAATTGATATTTTTAAAAGTCTTTTGCAGCTGACTAATTTCCTGAGCAGATAAACTAGTGCTCCATAGAGTAACTGTTGCTAAATTTTTAAATTTACCAAGCACTTCTTTAAATCCTGAGCTAGATATTTTTGTACCTGATAAACAAAGCGTATTAAGATATTTTAAAGAAGATATTGCAGCAAGGCCGCTGGTATTGACTTCTGTAAAATTGATGTCTAACTTTCGCAGGTTTTCAAACATACTGACTTTGTTAAGATCCTCGTTTTTAACAGGCAACTTAGCTAGGCTCAATGAAACCACTTGGTTTTTAATTTCACCTAATTCTTCCAACTGCTTTACGGTATAAATATCCTTATTATAAATTCTTACATCCAACCCTGGAGATTCTTTAGCAACCGGCAGTATCACTCGGTAATCTGAATTAAGTTTTGCAACTATTTTTTCATCTGCTGCTGAGAAATCAAAATTATCCTCAACTGCTTCAGGCCCCTTTAGCATTTTAGAAGCCAGTTGTCTTAAAGGATCAGTCGGTGATAATTCTAAAACTTTTTGTGTAAAGCTTGCTTGATTTTTAACCCACCATCCTAGTAAATTAATTTCATCCGGACTAAGCTGAGCCCTATTTGTAGGAGGCATGTGTTTTTCATCATCCATTGGAAGATGAACTCTTTGCAATAGCAAACTGATTTCTGGATTACCTGCCACAAAAAGTTTACCCGTTTTGCCTCCTTTCTTAATAGAAAATGAATCTGCAAAAGACAGCTCTCCTTTTTGTTTCTGTAAATTATGACAGCTAGCACATTTAGCAGAAAAGATGGGATAGATAATGTCATCGTACACGATAGCTTTTTCTATCGGTACTAGCGGTTTTTGAATATTAGCCAAGATAGGTTGAATAATAAAATTTTCACCATGCGACAACACTCCGCCATAATGACCAGTAAATAAAATAACCGCTATCAATACAAGTCCTGAAGACCAAGCCACTGCTTTTTTAAACCATGGTTTGTCGTTTATCCAATACATTGCAGATGACATAAAAAAGATAGAGGCCCCACTCCATTTATGCCATACCAATACTTCTCCTGAATAACCTTCTTCTCTAGAAAGAAACAATCCCATGATTACTGTTGTGCCAGCTAGTAATGCACCGACTAATAAAAGATTGCGCGCATATCCATCGAATGAAGTATTCGCTTGCTGATTGACGGCAAAACGACGCAATCCCATAATCACTCCTAGTATCAAAACTACTATTGGAAAATGTAAAAGCGCAGGATGCATTCTTCCTAAAGGCTGCATCCAAAAAGGCAGTACAATATATTTTGAAAACAATAAAAGAAATAGTGCAAACACATTCAACACTATTAACGCCTGCCTCGCAACAACACTTAGTTTATTATTCATTACTATGAAATGATTGAATGCCTAAATTAATTAACCGATAATATCTCTTACTACTTTTCCAGAAACATCCGTTAATTTATAACGACGACCTAGATGTTTAAAAATAAGTTTTTCGTGATCAAGCCCTAATTGATTTAAAACGGTGGCCTGAAAGTCGTGCACATGAACAGGATCCTTAATAATATTGTAGCCAAGTTCATCTGTTTCTCCATAAGTAATTCCTGGTTTTATTCCTCCGCCTGCCATCCACACCGTAAAACAACGCGGATGATGATCGCGTCCATAATTTTCTTTGGTAAGTTTTCCTTGAGTAAAACTAGTTCTACCAAATTCGCCTCCCCAAATCACCAAGGTTTCATCTAACAATCCACGTTGCTTAAGATCCATCACCAATGCTGCAGAAGCCTGGTCCACATCTTTTGCTTGACTAGCAATTTCAAACGGAAGGTTACCATGTTGATCCCAACCTTGATGATATAATTGCACAAATCGAACTCCTTTTTCTGATAATTTTCTTGCTAGTAAACAGTTCGCAGCAAATGTGCCTGGCACTAAACAATCTGGGCCATACATATTCACAATACTATCAGGCTCCTTTGACAAATCCATTACCTCGGGCACAGCTGTCTGCATCCGATATGCCATTTCATATTGCTTTATTCGTGTAGCTATTTCAGGATCACCAAACTGATTGTATGATAAACTATTTAATTCAGAAAGGTTATCCAACATCTCTCTCCGCTCATTTCTTTTGATGCCATCGTTGTCCTTAATGTATAATACAGGATCTTCTCCTTTACTAAATTGCACGCCCTGATGTACGGAATCTAAAAAACCATTTGACCATAATTTTGAATATACACCTTGCCCATTTCCAATACCTCTAGAAAGCAATACGGTAAAGGCGGGCAGATTTTTATTCTCACTTCCTAAGCCGTAACTCAACCAAGAACCCATACTAGGTCGATTACCTTGTTGCGCTCCTGTTTGAAGAAATGTCAATGCTGGATCATGATTAATCGCTTCTGTATAAATTGATTTAACAAAACAAAGTTCATCGGCAATTTTTGCAGTATAGGGCAATAGATCACTCACCCATGCACCCGATTGTCCATGTTGTTTAAAGTCAACAAAAGATCCCACTAGAGGAAAAGTAGATTGACCTGATGTCATACCCGTTAAGCGCTGAGTGCCGCGAACCGAAGGGGGTATTTCCTGTCCTGTTAATTCTCTAAGCTTTGGTTTATAATCAAAAAGCTCTTGTTGCGAAGGAGCTCCGTTTTGAAATAGATAAATTACTCTCTTTGCCTTTGGTGCAAAATGAGGAATACCTGGCGCAAAAGCATTGTCGTCTGTGTTTTTGCCACCAAAAAGATCTGGCATCAACAAAGATCCCAATGCCACACTGCCCACTCCCATTCCCATCGTAGAAAGAAAACGTCGACGAGTAGTCGAAAACCCTTGTTCAAAAAAATTTTTATCCATACAATAACTTTATTAGTTGAATGCAATGATCACATGCATTATGTTTTAGTAATCGTTTCCTCTAGATTATAAATAGTTGATATTACTCGCATAAGCGCAGCCAATTTTTTCTGATCTAAATTTTCTGCTTGTGGTGATTCGCCAACAGAAAGCATTTTTTTAGCAGATTGCGCATCGATTGAATTGGCTTGTTGAGTATAATATTTCAATAAAATCTGTACCTCTTCTTCACGCGGCTTTCGACAAACAATTAATCTAAATGCTTTTGTTATCGAAGCATTAACATCTGCATTTTCTTGAAAAAGTTTGGCAGCCAATACCCGAGAAGCTTCCATTACCGTAGGGTCATTCATCATCACCAATGCTTGTAATGGTGTATTGGTTCTTTGTCTTCTTACTTCGCAGATATCTCTATTACTTGCATCAAAAATGCTCATAGAAGGAGGCGGAACAGTTCTTTTAATTAATGTATACATTCCTCGCCTATACAATTCTTTTCCGTGATCTTGTTTGTACACTGATAATAAACCTCTTCCGGAAGTGGCTCCTTCCCATAATCCATCGGGCTGATAAGGCTTAACACTTGGTCCACCAATACTGGTATTCAACAAGCCACTACTTGACAAAACTATATCTCTTATTAATTCAGCCTCTACGCGATATCTTGGTCCACGAGCTAGTAAAACATTTTCAGGATCCTTGGCTAATTTTTCTTTGGATATTTCAGCCGATTGTCTGTAAGTAGCAGACTTTACCATTTGCTTCATCAACCTTTTAATATCCCAATTATGTTGTATAAAATCAACCGCTAACCAATCTAATAATTTTGGGTTGGTAGGTAGTTCTCCTTGCATACCAAAATCGCCAGAAGTTTTTACAATACCTCGGCCAAATATTTCCTGCCATAATAAATTTACAAATACCCTAGCGGTTAGCGGATTTTCTTTGTCAAAAAGCCAATTGGCCAAGCCCATTCTGTTTTTAGTATAGCTCGCCTTAAAAGGCAAAATCGATGACGGTGTTCCTGGCTCAACTTCATCTCCTGGCACATCATACTGGCCACGTGTAAGAATATGTGTTTTGCGAATTGTATCTTGATCGCCCATTACGGATACAATTAACTTATTGGTATCTTCCTTGTTAATAAAAGTGAGCATGTTTTTAACATCCTCATTACAGATCTCCATGAATGGCTTTTTGGCATAGGTATTCGGACCACCAATAGTTGATTCAAGGCCTTCTTCACTTATATTATTAAAAAAAGAAAAAAGCTGATAATACTCTTTCTGGGAAAATGGATCATATTTATGATCGTGACAATGTGCACATTCTAAGGTTACCCCTAACAAACCTTTTCCAAAAAGATCCGTACGATCAGTTACATACATCAATCTATATTCTTCTTCTATTACCCCTCCTTCTTCAGTTATCTTATGGTTTCTATTAAATCCTGTCGCCAACAGTTGCTCTTGAGTATAATTTGGAATCAGATCTCCCGCCAATTGCCAGGTTACAAAATCTTTGTAACTCATATTTTTATTAAATGCATGAATCACCCAATCACGCCACGGCCATTGTGTTCGGTAACCATCATCCTGATATCCATGCGAATCAGCATATCGCGCAAGGTCTAGCCAAACCAAAGACATCTTCTCGCCATAAGAAGGCATACCCATTAACTGATCCACTACTTTTTCATAGGCATCCGGACTTTTATCTTCTAGAAAAGAATTCATCATTTTCAATGATGGTGGCAAACCAGTAAGATCAATACTTAGCCGCTTTAATATTCTTTCTTTATCCGCCTCTTGATTAGGTTGTAGCCCTTTCTGCTCTTGATTTGCTAAAATGAAATAATCAATTTCATTTCTTGGCCAGGTAGTCAGTGAAACCTTTGGAAGGGCAGCTTTTTTAGGGGCTACAAATGCCCAATGTTTCTCATACTTTGCTCCCTGAGAAATCCATCTTTCAAATAGATTTATTTCATATTGCGTTAACTTCAAATTCGAATTAGGGGGAGGCATTATTGTGTTACTATCCTTAGAACTTATACGCAAAAACAATTCAGACGATTCAGGTTTGCCTGGAACCAATGCATGGGAAGAAGGATGTTCTTTTAAAGCTTCGTATGCGCTCTCTGCTATGTCTAATCTTAATCCCGCTTTGCGCTTGTTGGCATCAGGACCATGACATGCAAGGCATTTGTCTGATAAAATTGGTCTAATATCAAAGTTATAGCTAACTAAGTCTGGCATTGTTGCCGCAACTTGTAAACCGCTTTCTTGATTATTACATGCTTGAAAAATTCCTGTAACAATTACAAAGAAAGAAATTACACATACTATTTTAAGTGAAGCTTTCATACAGCAAGTATATTATTTGATGATATCTCTATTTTGTTTTTTAAATTCTTAATTAATCTAGGAATTAATGAACCTAAGCAACCTTTTTATTCCTTTGCGGCCAAAAATTACAGAATAAATATAAGTCAATTTCACTAATTAATGTTTACCCGGAAATCAATAAATAGGTAAAACTAAAAAAATTAGGAGTGAATGGATGTAAAAAATGGCATTCGAGTAAGGATGGGCATCTTACATCAATCAATTAAGAATTTCAATTTCGCTTATCTTTAATACGATTATCTAACTTATCAATCATTATATCACTTAACTTTTGCGGCTAATTTGAACTATCAATTAGCATTCAAATTATCAAGAAATATTTATAAAATTGAATACTGCCGATCAGAAAAAGCTATACGGACTCGACAATTTACGCGCAGTAGCCATTTCCTTTGTTTTCATCTATCATTATGCTGGGTTAAGCAATGGAGGGCCGAAATGGCTCGGATTTATTGCAAAATTTGGTTGGACAGGCGTAGATTTATTTTTTGTATTGAGTGGTTTTTTAATTTCGGTTCAACTATTTATACAAATACAAAAAGGTCAACCGATTTCTTTCAAACAATTCTTTTTAAAACGATTTTTTAGGATTGTTCCGGCATTTTTATTGGTAGTAGGACTATATTTTATTTTTCCTTTTTTTAGAGAAAAGGAAAGCTTACCACCGTTATGGAAATTTTTGACTTTCACTCAAAACTTCGGACTTAATATCAAAGATTTTGGGACATTTTCCCATGCATGGTCACTTTGTGTGGAAGAACATTTTTATTTATTCTTACCCATTACCCTTGCTTTTTTACAATTCGGAAAAATGATTAATAAATCTTATTGGTTATTGATTGGCCTTTTTTTAGTTGGATTTATTCTAAGAATTTATAGCTTTAACCATTTGTATTTATCAACTATCAGTTTGCCTGATAGTTCAATCTATTGGTATCAATATGTTTACTATCCTACCTATAATCGTTTAGACGGTTTATTAATAGGTGTTGCCATTGCAGGAATCTATACATTCTATCAATCGACTTGGGAAAAAATTTCAACCTACGGAAACCTGTCGATCGGTTTAGGAATAGCTATTTTGACTTTATCTTATTGGCTATGCTATGATCAAAAAACTTTCAGTTCTTCCATTTTTGGATTTCCTGTAATTGCTATTGGTTATGGCTTTTTGGTGATAGGGGCTATCAGTCCAAGTAGTTTTTTATATCAATTCAATTCGAAATCATTTTCACTTATCGCTACTTTATCTTA
>CAMBTV010000063.1 GCA_945870835.1 Chitinophaga pinensis | reverse complement strand
TACTCTTCCCGCGAGTTCCTTGATTTTAGGCTGATATTTAAAATTTCAGCCTTTTTATTCGCAGGATTGATCTTTTTTGTTACTTTTTTGCATCAAGGCAAAAAAGTAACAGATCGATATTCCAGGCAGAATTTCAGACCTAAATAGTTATTCGACCCTCAAAAAGTCAAGCAAGGAAATTTGAAATGATAGTTATTTAAACGCCCTCGAATAAAAAGTGCTAGAAATTTTAAATATCAGACGTTAAAAAATCAAGGCTGTTTGAGCGAGCACGCCCTTAAAAGTAACTTACTCTTCCCGCGAGTTCCTTGATTTTAGGCTGATATTTAAAATTTCAGCCTTTTTATTCGCAGGATTGATCTTTTTTGTTACTTTTTTGCATCAAGGCAAAAAAGTAAAAGCACTCTATTCCAAAGGAAATTTCAAGCCTAAGTAACTATTTTTTATTTTACTTAAAACAAGAAGAAATTATGAACCATTTGAACAAGTATCTAATATACTTTTTCGATACATTTTGATCAAAAGCCATATCTAATGCCCGCTTACGAATTTTGAGGGCCGACTAACTATACAACTCTTCTTTTAATGCTTTTACCCTGTCATCCAATAAATATTCGTCGTAAGTCATCAGTCGATCAATCATACCCTTTGGAGTAATCTCAATGATTCTATTAGCTACTGTATTCATAAACTGGTGATCATGGGTAGTGAACAAAACTACTCCAGGAAAAGTAATCATTCCATCATTAAATGCAGTGATACTTTCCAGATCAAGGTGATTGGTTGGTTCATCCAAAACAACCAAATTTGGATTCTGAAGCATCATCTTACTAACCATACACCGAACTTTTTCACCTCCACTTAATACATTGGTTTTCTTCAAAATTTCATCTCCACTAAACAACATTTTCCCTAAAAAACCACGTATAAAATCCTCATCCACATCCTTTGTCTGTGGTGGTACAAATTGGCGAAGCCAGTCCATCAGATTGAATGATTCGGTAAAAAATTCAGTGTTGTCATTGTTTAAATAAGCAGAGGTGATGGTTGTGCCCCATTCATATATCCCATGATCAGCTGGAATCCTACCATTGATGACCTCAAAAAAGGTAGTTAACGCTAAAGGATTCCTGCTTAAAAATGCAATTTTCTGGCCTTTTACAATATCAAAAGTGATGTTGCTGAATAAGTATTTACCGTCGAGTGATTTGGATAATTTTTCTACATTAAGAATCTGATTACCCACCTCCCTTTCCGGTTTAAATATAATTCCTGGATATTTTCTATTACTTGGGGTGATGTCTTCAAAAACCAATTTATCCAATGCCTTTTTGCGTGAAGTAGCTTGTTTGGATTTAGAAGCGTTTGCGCTAAAGCGAGCAATAAAGTCCAATAAATCCTTCTTTTTTTCTTCGGATTTCTTGTTTTTATCAGAAGCTTGCCTAGCAGCCAACTGAGAACTCTCGTACCAAAAGGTATAGTTACCCGTATAAATTTTAATTTTTTGCTTGTCAACATCTGCCACATGCGTACAAACAGCATCTAAAAAGTGGCGATCATGGCTTACTACCAGTACAATATTCTCATAATCAGCCAAGAAATTTTCCAACCAACTAATCGTTTCTACATCCAAGTTGTTGGTAGGCTCATCCAATAACAAAATGTCTGGATTACCAAATAATGCTTGTGCCAACAATACCCTAACCTTAATATTTGCACCAATATCTTTCATCATTAACTGATGCAAATCTTCGTTTACTCCCAATTGGTTTAAGAACTGACCTGCATCACTTTCAGCTGTATATCCCCCCATTTCACCAAATTCTTGCTCTAACTCTCCTGCTTTCATCCCGTCTGCTTCACTAAAATCCTCCTTCATATACAATGCATCCTTTTCCTGCATCAAATTCCACATTTTGATATGGCCCATCATTACAGTGTGTAATACTGATACATCATCAAAACCAAACTGATCTTGACGCAAGACTGCCATCCTTTCTCCAGGTGTAATATGAACTGTGCCCTTGTTAGGCTCAATTTCACCACTTAAAATTTTTAAAAAAGTAGACTTACCTGCACCATTGGCACCGATTACACCGTAACAGTTACCCTTGGTAAAACTAATATTTACTTCATCGAATAAAACCCTTTTGCCATAAGCTAGGGTCACATTATTTACACTTATCATAGTATTAAAAAGTGAACAAAGTTACAAATTGATTTCTAAATTAAACAAGTTTCGCAGATTAATCCTTCATTATTCTTCTTAGTATTTTGCTCAATAACTACTTTCAGAATTCAATTTTACCCAAATCATTATGAAACTATTGTATCGAATTTAAATATAAATATTAATTACCATATTCAAGACTTCCGTTCAATTTTCATTTAAATATTCTTTACTACTTTTTTGTTAAGCATAGGAAAGGTATTTTTGCAACATGTCCATCGTAAAACAATTGCAATTAGGCGTTCTTAAAAGCTTAACCTCGCTACATGATCAATCCTTTAGTGAAAAGGATTTTCAAATCAATCAAACCAAACCTGAATTTGAAGGCGACTATACGGTGGTATTATTTTCTTTGGTAAAATCCCTTCGTCTATCTCCTGACGTTATTGGAAATCAATTGGGCGAAAAGTTGATCAACGATTATCCGGAAATATTTTCATCCTTCAATATTATAAAAGGATTTTTAAATCTAACGGTAGCTGATAATTATTGGATAGCCCTACTCAAAAAGAACCATGCAGATATTTGTTACGGAAAAAAAGCTTTAACTGGTAAAAAAGTTATGGTGGAATATTCTTCCCCCAACACCAACAAGCCACTTCATTTAGGCCATTTGAGAAATAATTTTTTAGGATGGAGTGTTGCTGAAATTTTAAAGGCGAATGGACAAGAGGTCATTAAAAGCTGCATCGTAAATGATCGTGGAATTCATATTTGTAAAAGCATGATTGCTTGGCAACTTTACGCAAATGGTGCAACACCTCAATCCACTCAAACCAAGGGAGATCATTTGGTAGGAGAATATTATGTAAAATTTAATGACGCATATAAAGAACAGGTAGCAGAATTAATTGCCTCTGGTAAAACGAAAGAAGAAGCTGAAAAAGAAGCCCCCATCATGAAGGCTACTCAACAAATGTTGGTAGATTGGGAAGAAGGAAAACCGGAGGTGATTGAACTTTGGAAGACCATGAATAGTTGGGTATATGCAGGTTTTGATACTACCTATCAAAAAATCGGTAGCGACTTTGACAAAACCTATTTCGAGAGTAATACTTATTTACTTGGAAAAGATATTGTTCAACAAGGACTAGACAAAAAAGTATTTTTTAAAAAAGAAGATGGCAGTATTTGGATTGACCTTACTGCAGATGGACTAGACGAAAAAATTGTACAACGTAAGGATGGTACTTCTGTGTACATCACCCAAGATATTGGTTTGGCCCTTCAAAAATATGAACAGTTTAAAATTGATCAAAGTATTTATGTAATTGGCAATGAGCAGAACTATCATATGAAAGTATTACAGTTGATCTGTAAAAAACTAGGTATGCCCAATGCTGAAAACATTTTTCATTTGAGCTATGGGATGGTTGAATTAACAAGTGGAAAAATGAAAAGTAGAGAAGGAACCGTAGTAGATGCAGATGAATTAGTAGATGAAATGATTGCTACCTCACAAAAACTTACTGAAGAGCTAGGAAAGGTTAAAGATTTTACTGCTGAGGAATTGAAAGACCTATATGATATCATTGGATTAGGGGCAATGAAATTTTATTTACTAAGGGTTGACCCTAAAAAAACAATGGTATTCAATCCAGAAGAAAGTATAGATTTTCATGGTTTTACCGGACCATTTGTTCAATACACACATGCAAGAATAAAAAGTATTTTAAGAAAAGAATTGGGAAATGGAGAAATTATAAACTCATCTATTGAATTTAAAAGTTCATTATTACTATTAGAAAAAGAGGTGATTATTCAATTGGAACAATATCCTACTGCTTTGGAAGAAGCTTGTCAGGAGCACAATCCGTCTGTAATTGCTAATTATGTATTTAATTTAGCAAAATCTTTCAACTCATTTTATACTGAACATTCTATCGGTAACGCAGAAACAATTGAGAAAAAAAACCTTCGATTACAAATTGCAACCATGACGTCCAATATTATAAAAAGCGGTATGCAATTAATGGGAATTAGAGTACCCGAAAGAATGTAAAAATGGAGGATATTTATTTATTATAAATCAAAAATCTACAACATTTTTTTCAATCCTTCCTTAAAAGTCAAAGGTTTAAAACCTAGTTCATTTTTTGCTTTATCGATAACAAACCCTGTTTTTGCGGGTCGCTTTCCTGCCTGTTTGAAAATGGCAGCATCTACTTTTTCAATCAAATTCTTATCCAAATGAAGGTATTCAGCTGTAGCCAAAGCCATTTCGTATGGACTCATTAACTCATCGCCAGAGATATGGTAGATTCCAATTGCTTTTTTTTGAATAACCATTAAGATTCCTTTTGCAAGATCCTCCACATAGGTTGGTGTTCGCAATTGATCACTGACCACCTGAATGGATTTTCCCTGAGATAAATTATTTTGTACCCAGCTAACCATATTGTTTCTGTTTTCAACTAAAATATTCCCATAAACTAATACCGTACGAATGATACACCATGAAAGTTTTGCCTCTATTACTGATTTTTCGGCTCCTAATTTACTACTCCCGTAATAATTAACAGGCGCTGGAATATCAGATTCAATATAGGGTCCAGCCTCTCCATCAAAAACAAAGTCAGTTGAGATATAAATAAATTTCGCGCCTATCATTTCAGCAGCTCCCACCAAAAACCTGGTGGCAGTAACATTTGTATTCCAACAATGAACTGGATCTTTCTCGCAGTCATCTACTTGGGTAATGGCAGCAGTATGAATAATAATATCCGGGGCATTTTGAGCAATGAAAGTATTTACTTCTACACCATCAGTAATATCTAAGGAAACGTATTTATATCGATTAGAAGAATCAACAGTTAAACGGGATACTCCTTTTCCTGTAGCAGTAATTTTATAATCAGTTGATTCAATCAACAACTTTACAAGATGCTGACCCAATAATCCATTTGCTCCAGTAATGAGTACTTTCATAAAAAATGAATATTAAATATAAAAGAGAGATTACAAGCCCTCTCATATTTTTATTGCCTCAAGATAGATAGGAAAAATTTAAACACCTATTAAAAAATATTTTAAAATGGATGATTGTCAATCAGTCAAAAAATTTTAAATGCTAAATTCAATAAATAAAAATCATGAGACACATATTCAAAAGTGAATTAAAAAATTACATTTCAAATCATTAGTAAAAAAATCACAAAATAAAGACCTAATCCTTCAATAAACTTTTATATTAAATAAAAATACAATGTTCATTTATTTATGATTTTTTAACCTTCAAATAATCATCTGCTAGAGTTAATTGACATTAAAACCATATTTTTGCAACTTAATAATAGAGTATTACAGATAGTTAAGTACTTATAATCAAATAAACTAAATTTCAACTCTTTTCATTTAATATGAAAAAAAAAGTAACAAAGATTGGAGTACTTACCTCAGGAGGAGATGCTCCAGGTATGAATGCAGCTGTGAGGGCTGTAGTTAGAACTGGGATTTATCATGGTCTAGAGGTATTTGGAATAATGAGGGGCTATAATGGAATGGTAGACAATGATATTTTCAGGATGGAAGGTAAAAGTGTGGCCAATATTATTCAAAGAGGAGGCACGATTTTAAAAACTTCTAGATGTAAGGAATTTTTCACACCAGAAGGGAGAAAAAAAGCCTACAGAAATTTAAAGAAGTTGGGTATAAACGGATTGGTAATCATTGGGGGAGATGGAAGCTTTAGAGGTGCTCAAACTTTCAGTAACGAATATGATATTCCTTGTGTTGGCCTTCCTGGTACCATTGATAAGGACATTGCAGGTACTGATTTTACAATAGGATTCGACACTGCTGTAAATACTGCTGTAGAAGCAATCGACAAAATCAGGGATACTGCTGATGCGCATGATCGATTATTCATTATTGAAGTGATGGGAAGAGATGCAGGTTATATTGCATTGCATAGTGGAATTGCCACTGGAGCAGAAAGTGTATTAATTCCAGAGCGTAAAACAGATATAGAGGCGATCATTAAACAATTGGCTGAAAAAGAAAGACGACACAAATTAGTAAATCTGATCGTAGTAGCAGAAGGAGATGATTTTGGTGGTGCCAATGAGGTGGGTAAAATAATAACTGAACGTTTACCGATGCAGGATGTAAGAGTTTGTATACTCGGTCATATTCAAAGAGGTGGGTCTCCAAGTTGCTTTGATAGGTTGATAGCAAGTAGAATGGGTTATTCAGCTGTAGAATGTTTAATAGAAGGACGACACAATGTATTTGTAGGAATAGTAAACAACCGCATGCATTATACTCCCCTCAATGAAGCCGTTAAAAAGAAACAACGCATTAATGAAGAATGGATGAAAATTGTTAAAATATTAGCTTCTTAATTTAAACAAAAGTTAATACCCAATTACTTTTAGCCATTTTCTTTGAAAAAATATTAATACAAATATTATGAGTAAAACTATTTCAAAATACTTGCATGAGAACATGGATAAACAAGCGGGTATCAACCATTCCATAAAGAGAACAAAAATAGTAGCTACCGTTGGACCTGCTTGTTCTAGCTACGAAAAATTACTGGAATTGGTTATTGCTGGTGTAAATGTTTTTAGGTTAAACTTTTCGCATGGAGCTTATGAAGATAAATTAACGATTATCAATCATATCAAAGAGATTAACCGAACTCAACCTTTTAACATTGCTATATTAGGAGATCTTCAGGGCCCTAAATTAAGAGTAGGTGATTTAGAAAATGGAAAGATTGAATTAAAAGTTGGTAATACTTTTATATTTACCACAGAAAAAATTATCGGTACCGCTGAAAAAATTTACGTTTCCTATCCAAACCTTGCAAAAGATGTAAAAGTAGGGGAAAGGATTTTTTTGGATGATGGTAAAATGGAATTGAAAGCGGAAGAAATATTAAATGAAAAAGAAATTCGTGTATCCGTAACCTTGGGCGGAATCTTAACTCCAAAAAAAGGAGTAAATCTTCCTGACTCAGCACTTACAATGCCTTCACTAACAGAGAAAGATTTAGCTGATTTAGATTTTATTATAGCCAATGAATTGGATTGGGTTGCCCTCTCCTTTGTTCGCAAAGCCAATGATATCATTGATCTCAAAAAACGCATCAAAGAGCAAAATAGCAAGATTAAAGTAATTTCAAAAATAGAAATGCCTGAAGCACTTAATAATATTCGGGATATCATTGTTGAAAGTGACGGAGTAATGATAGCAAGAGGTGATCTAGGAGTAGAAGTTCCAGTTGAACAAGTTCCGATGATTCAAAAAGAGATTATCCGCAGATGTATGCGGAGAGCCAAACCAGTTATTGTGGCAACACAAATGATGGAAAGTATGATGGAAAGAACCAAACCTAATAGAAGTGAAGTAACTGACGTTGCTAATGCTGTATTAGAAGGTGCAGATGCTGTAATGTTGAGTGGTGAAACGGCTATGGGCGAATATCCAAGACTGGTAGTAGAAATGATGAGCAAAATTATTATGGAGGTAGAACGCACTGCTTATGATTACGATCGCGATGATATTTTGACACCTCAGGCCCATTCGCCTTCCCTGTTGAGTGATGCACTTTGTTACAGCGCCTGTAAGCTTGCACAAGACGTAAATGCCAACGCCTTAATAGGAATGACCCAGAGCGGATACACAGGTTTTATTTTAAGTAGTTATCGCCCAAAAGCACCTTTATTTGTTTTTAGTAAAGAAAGGACCTTAATAAATCAGCTTAGTTTAAGTTGGGGAGTTAGAGCTTTTTATTATGCCGAAGAAGAGAATCTAGATACTATCATTTTTGATCAGGTAAATATTCTAAAAGAAAGAGGATTCATAAAGGCAGAAGATGTTGTAGTAAGTACAGGTAGCACACCCACCAAACTTCATTTGCCCACCAATACCATCAAAATTACCATTGTAGAATAGTGTCTATAAATTTTATAAATAAATTTAAAAGGCCTCCCTCGTCCGGAGGTCTTTTGCTTATTGCGATTTATATTCTTTATCCGGTTACCAAAGAATTATTCATAAATAAAAATTATAAACAAATACTTTATTTGTAATCAGGTCGTTAGTAAGTAAGTTTTTGTAAATTTAAGTTTCTAAATCCAGCTAATTTTAAAAGCATAATGTAAAAAAAAATTTAAAATACTTTCAACAATTTAAAATCTAAAGTTACCTACACACAAATTATGGAAACCTTTATCATAATAATAGTAGTTGCATCAGTTATCGGTTTGATTACTGCCTATTCCATTAAAACCATCAATCGCTATAAAATGCAAGGGCCAACTGATCAATTAGTTCAGGCTAAACAAGCATTGCAGGTTATTCAATTAGAAATAAAACAATTACAAAAAGAAAAAGAAGATCTACTGAGTAGAGCTACACATGCCGAAGGCGCCAATAAATTATTATTACAAGAATTTGAACAATACCATTTACTTCAACAAGAACACCTCAAAACAATTAATCAATTGGCTGTACTACAAACCCAACTTAGCTCGGCCAATGATAAATTAACTGGACAAAAAGAAGAACTTGAATCTATATCAGAGAAATTCCGTTTCGAATTTAAAAATTTAGCACAAGGTATTTTAGAAGAGAAAACAACTAAGTTCACCCTTGTTAATGAAGAAAATATGAGGGCAATACTTAATCCATTAAAATCGGAATTGCTAGAGTTCAAGAAAAAAATTGATGACACCTATGACAAAGAAAGTAAAGAAAGATTTACGCTAGGCAAAGAGGTACAAAGGTTAGTTGAAATGAGTCAGCAAGTTAGTCAAGAAGCCAATAACCTAACTACTGCTTTAAAAGGAAATAATAAACTACAAGGCAACTGGGGAGAAATGATTTTAGAAAGTATTTTATCTTACAGCGGACTTACCAAAGGAAGAGAATTTGTAACGCAAGAATTCATTAAAGACAATGCGGGAAATATTATTAAAGATGAATTTGGTAAAGGTCTTCAACCAGACGTTACCGTTATATACCCAGACCAACGAAAGATTATCATTGATTCAAAAGTTTCACTTACTGCCTGGGAACAATATATTTCTGAAGAAAATTCAGTGAGTCAAGATCAATTTTTAAAGGAACATATTCAATCAATAAGAAATCATATTGATGGACTAAGCAAAAAAAAATACCCAACCTACGCACAAGCGCTTGACTATGTTTTACTATTTATTCCGATAGAACCTGCTTTTTTAGAAGCCGTAAAAACAGATTTACAGCTTTGGAAATATGCCTATGACAAACGTATTATGCTAGTAAGTCCGACCAACCTATTAGCAGTTTTAAAAATAATTGCTGATTTATGGCGAGTAGAGCAACAAAACCAACATGCAATTGAGATTGCAGACAAAGCAGGATTACTTTACGATAAATTTGTAGGGTTTATTGAAAATTTAGAAGTAGTAGGTAAAAAATTGCAAGATGCACAGCTATCTTATGATGCTGCATTTAAGCAACTCGGTTCAGGAAAGGGTAATATAATTAGTAAAATTGAAGAATTAAAAAAGATGGGAGCAAATGCCAATAAACAATTACCCACCAAACTAATTTCTGAATTTAAGATGAATGAATAATCAATATCAAAAACTACCATCCTGAATTTTATTTTATTCTACTATACGATGTGAATGAAGCCCTTAATTTATTCGCTAAAGACAAGGGAATCGATTTGCAAATTGTTATCCGTGAGATGAAAATCTAATGCAAAAAAATATTTAAACTTAGTCATAAAAAAGTCCTCAGCTACCAAAGCAAAATACCAAATTTGGTAATGCATGAATAATATTTAGCACCTCAAAGCAATTTTAAATAGATTTTCGAAATGAATAGAGGCACTGGTGATGAATTTGTCCAATCAAAACATTGGGTACTATTCAACAACAACAGCCTCAGCTTTATTCTCAAACATACATAAAGTGAATTGACACCCAAAATAATCGCCTTTTTACATATCGATTGGTCTAGTCAATTAAAAACTACCTTTGCAGTTCATTTTTATGAGTATGACTTTTGATGATTTAAATTTGAATACCCCTTTACTTTCAGCACTGGATGATCTTGGCTATATCAATCCTACCACCATTCAACGAAAAGTTTTCCCAATAGTGATGTCTGGAAAAGATGTTTGTGGCATAGCTCAAACAGGAACTGGTAAAACCTTTGCCTACCTTCTCCCCTGCTTAAGACAATGGAAATTCAGTAAAGATAAAGCTCCTCAAATTCTAATTATTGTTCCCACCCGCGAACTAGTTGCACAAGTAGTAGAATCTGTAAAAGCCTTGACACCTTATATGAGCCTAATTGTAATTGGAGTATATGGAGGAGTAAATATCAATACTCAAAAAACAGAAGTAGAAAAAGGTGTTGATGTATTAGTAGCCACCCCAGGCAGACTCTATGACCTCGCCATGAATGGTGCTTTTAAAACAAAAATGATCAAAAAACTAGTCATTGATGAAGTAGATGAAATGCTAAACTTAGGTTTCAGAACACAGCTAAAAAATATTCTCGACCTACTTCCCCCCAGAAGACAAAATTTATTATTTTCCGCCACTATTACTGAGGAAGTTGAAACACTCGTCGAAACTTATTTTAACGACCCAATTAGAGTAGAAGCCGCTCCTACTGGAACACCACTTGAAAATATCATTCAATCTGGTTACCAAGTACCCAACTTCCATACAAAAGTTAATCTATTGGAATTGCTACTAAGTGAAGAGAAAAACATGACCAAGGTGTTAATATTTGTAGCAACAAAAAAATTAGCTGATCAATTGTATGAACAACTAGCAGCTAAATTTCCAGGTACTGCAGGAGTGATTCATTCCAATAAAGAACAAAATAATCGCTTTAATACTGTAAAACAATTCCAAGAAGGTAATTACCGATTCATTATTGCTACAGATATTGTTGCAAGAGGAATTGATATTAATGAAGTTACCCATGTTATCAATTTTGACACGCCAGAAGTTCCTGAAAACTATATTCATCGAATTGGTAGAACAGGAAGAGCAGACAAAAAAGGTATTGCCATTACTTTAATCACAGAAAATGAAAAGTCATCATTATCGATGATTGAAACGCTGATGAAATATCAATTACCTATTGTAGAATTACCGCAAAATTTGGTGATATCTGAAGTACTGACAGAAGATGAAATACCAAAGGTATTTATGAAAATCATTCAGCTAAAGACTCCCAAAAAAGAAGAAGTTGGTCCTGCCTTTCACGAAAAATCAGCTAAAAATAGCAAGGTGAATTATATCGTAAAAAAGAAAGACCGAATGATGAAAAAATATGGAAAGCCAATTACAAGAGGTCAAAAAAAATAATATACTTTTTGTAAATTAGGGTATATTTTTAAAAAAAAATTCAAAATAATAAGTACGTATATAACCAACTGATAAAACGAAATTAGAACAGATTTGCAAAACACTTTCTTTCAAGTTTTAGAACAATACCCTCAGCTTGCTGTAATAATTAGTATTTTCCTAAGCATACTCATAGCTGTCATTGGGGTATTGCCTAGTTTTTTTATCACAGCTGCAAATATACTTTTCTTTGGATTTTGGAATGGAACCTTTATTTCATTTATTGGAGAATCTGTCGGAGCAGCAGTCGCTTTTATACTTTACAGAAAAGGATTTAAGAAGGCGATGGAATCTAGGCTTCTCCAATATAAAAAATTAAAAAAATTACTTTCTGCTCAAAATAAAGAAGCTTTTCAACTTGTGTTTTCTCTACGGTTAATCCCTTATGTACCATCCGGTTTGATCACTTTTGCTGCTGCAATTGGCAATGTCTCTTTCAACTATTTTTTAGTAGCAAGTTCATTGGGAAAAATCCCAGCATTACTGCTAGAAGCATACTCAGTTTATGGGGTTACTCATTTTGATTGGCAGGGAAAATTAACACTCCTCCTAATTGGATTATTGTTAGTTTACATTTTGATTAAACAAAAGAATAAAGATTAACATTGATTATTTTAAAGAATCTTTTAAAAAAACCAACCGTGAAAGATGAAAATTATTATAATTTAAATCCGAAATTTTCTTATTAAAATAATTTTAATTTAAAAAAAATAGCTAATAATAAAAATTTTAACGATTCCAATCATAATACTGAACTGCAAAGTAATTCGGCAAATACTACTGCAACGTCTAATAAATTGGAAGAATCTAGTTATGTTGGTTCTGATGGTAAAAATAGTGCTTGGTCTAAGTTCTGGTTACTTCAAGGAACTGGTAAACCTTGGTAATATGTTTTTGTTACTATAATGTATCAATAAAACATATATTTAAAATTATTGAAGCCTTGTCACCATACCGACAAGGCTTCTTTATGTTATATTATTTTTTATTTTTTAATCACAGCTAATAAATATATTATTGTAAATCATTAAAATTTCAAAAGATGAATAAAACATATTGTGTATTATCCATACTGGTGATTTTTTTCTTAACCAATTGCAATAGCAATGGAAAATCAAAAAATAATATTTCAACGAATCAAACTATCAAAATCGATAGCTTACCTGTAAAAGATTTTGTTGCTGGATCTAACCCTCCTTTTAAAGAATGCCATGCCTCTACCCTAGTCAAACTAAAAGACAATGATTTTTTAGTCGCCTGGTTTGCAGGAGAAAAAGAAAAAAATAATAATGTAGGTATTTGGTTAGTAAAAGGTAGGCCTCATCAATGGTCGTCTGCAAAGCAAATTGCAAAAATTAGAAATGATGCACATTGGAACCCAGTTCTTTTTCAATCACCAGATGGAAAAATATTTTTATTTTTTAAAGTAGGTAAAGAAATTGAACATTGGGAAACATGGGTAAAAACCTCTGATGATAATGGAGATAGCTGGTCGGAAGCTTATGAACTAATAAAAGGAGATAAAGGTGGAAGAGGACCTGTACGAAGTAAACCCATTGTTTTATCTAACGGTACCTGGCTTGCTGGTTCATCTCATGAATACCAAGGCTATCATGTATTTACTGATCGCAGTGAAGATAAAGGCAAAACATGGACAGCAACCCCCTACCTTAAGCTAGGAGATACTAGTTTACAAAATAAAGAATTAATCCAGCCTACACTTTGGGAATCAAAACCAGGCTATGTTCATATGCTGATTAGGAGTGAACTAGGAATTATTTGTAGAAGCGATTCCAAAGATTATGGAAAAACTTGGGCACCTATTTACAAAACCAATTTACCCAATCCAAATAGTGGTATTGATGTTGCCCAACATACTGATAACACTTTAATTCTAGCCTATAATCCTGATAACAGAAATGATGGTGACAGAGCACCATTATTACTTGGTGTATCGTTCGATAATGGAATCACATGGCCACATAAATTAAACATTGAAAATGGCAAAGGAGACGATGAATTTTCGTATCCATCATTGATAAGTTTTGGTGATACCGTTGCTGTTTGCTATACCTGGCAAAGAAAAAATATTGCATTTTGGATGGGTACTAAAAAAGATCTACTGAAATAAATATTTATTTAAATTTATTTTATTAGATCTAAATAAAGTAATGACTAAATAAAAAAGACTTT
>CAMBTV010000062.1 GCA_945870835.1 Chitinophaga pinensis | reverse complement strand
CCACTGATAGCTCGATGGCCAAAAAAAATTCCTGCTGGAAAAGTGACGAATCATGTATCCGTTCAATTTGACTTGATGGCTACTCTTTCTGAAATTACTGGAGTAAAAGTTTTGCCCAATGATGGAATCTCTTTTTTACCCACTCTATTAGGGAATGAAAAAAAACAAATGAAACACGATTTTCTTTATTTTGAATTTCCTGAAAAAACAGGCCAGGTTGCTATACGCATAGGAGATTGGAAAGGAGTAAAAACTAATATGAAAAAAGATAAAAACGCTCCCTGGGAAATATACAATCTTGCATCAGATGTTAATGAAACGATTGATCTTGCAAAAAGTCAGCCAGAATTAGTGAAGCAAATGGAAGTAATTCTAAAAAGGGAACATCAGACATCTCATATAAAGGAATGGGAGTTTGTTGATCCAAAATTTTCAGCCAAAAAATAATCTTGCTAAAAAAAATCTCAGCAGACAGCTGATCATGTTGAGAGATTATAGAAAATAAAAGATCGAAAATCTGATCAGTAAAAATAAAAAAGTATTTTAATTTTAAATGATAATAATGAGGCACCTTTTCTTTTGTTTATTTATTTTTTTTCTGACGCAAGTAAATGGCCAGATCAATAACAAAGTAATGCTCCCCACCACTACCGAAATAGTAATACCTATTCATAAAACAAGTTTTAATAATAATAATGATTGTCCTGAAAGAAGACAGGGCGGCAATACTAGGTTGGTAAAGGGTTATCAGGTATTTAATGGATCTATGGATGGTAATCGACAGGTAGACCCTCAGGTAGCGGTTGGTGGTGGCTTTGTAATGGAGGGTTCCAATAGCGGACTAATTATTTACAATAAGAAGGGAGAATTTTTGCAGGGCGTCTCTCAAAAATGTTTTAATAATGGAATTGATCCGAAATTATTTTTTGATGTTCATAATAAAGTTTTCGTTTTTGATCTCTGGTGGTATTATGATAAACCTAAAACGAAACCAGTCAATATTTCAATATCTGAAACGAGTGACCCAAGGGGTGCTTGGAATATTTACCCTATTTCAAGAGTAGAAGAAGAAGATGGAGGTGGAATTGGATATAGTAAAAAATGGATTGGTTATTCTTATCCTGGCGGAAAAGAAAATACTTTTGTAATGAGAGTAGCAGAGGCTAAAGCTGGAAAGCCTGCTACTATTTATCATTTTAATGGAAGCTTAGGACATCCTGTTTTGATGCAGGATCCAATTGATGATTTGTATTTCTTTGATATAGATGATGAAAAGATGGTTATCCGAAAAGTTTCAGCCGATGAAAAGGGAAACCCATATTGCCAGGAGGTTTCGAATATCTCACATCATTTAAAGTATATTGACTATCCGCCTAGTTCTCCTCAAAGTGGCACCGAGCAAAAGGTTTCGAGCGGCGATCGTAATCCAAAAAATTTAGTTTTCCAAAATGGGAGTATCTGGTTTTCACAAGCAGTAAATTGTGAGGGCAGGTCTGCGGTACAATGGCATCAAGTGAATGCGAAAACAGGAAAAATTATTCAAACTGGATTGATTAAGAGTGCTACTACTAATTATATTCAAACAACGATTGCGGTCAATAAAAAAAATGATGTATTGGTTGGATTCCAAGAGGTTAATGGACATTCTTTTATTAGTCCAAGATTTGCATTTCGGAAGTCTAACGATCCATTGGGTAAATTAAGATCTATTGTATCTATTGGAGACGGCAAGGGTGCAACCGATGGTGAATCATGGGGTGATTATAGTGGTAGTATTGTAGATGGAGATAATTTACTTGACCTTTGGACGATACAGAGTATTGCTAATGAAAAAGGAAAAGCAGAATCAGTTATCATTAAAGTACCTTTCAAAAAATAGGAATGGATTTTTTTAGTAACCGGTCTTTTAAAATTTACTTTTAAGGCCTTCTAAATATTTATACTGATACTTGATTGAATTTATTCTTTTACCAATAGATGTAAACATGAAAAAATTATTTATTTATTTTGGAACTCTTTTTTGTCTATTAATTGTATCATTTTTTTTAGGAAGTTTTAATCTTCCAACATTTAAAAATGAACCTCCCGCTGCTCAGCAAAATGTAGTGATCATTTTTATGGATGATATGGGATATGGTGATCCTGAATGTTATGGTGGCGGGCCTTATCATACGCCCAATATTAATAAGCTTGCTGCCGATGGAATGCGGTTTACTAATTTTTATGTTGCACAGGCAGTATGTAGCGCATCAAGAAGTGCATTGTTGACTGGCTGTTATCCCACCAGACTTGGAATTTCAGGTGCATTAAATCATCGAAGTAAAATCGCACTTAATCCATCAGAAGAAACAATAGCGGAATTACTAAAAACAAAGGGTTATCGGACTGGTATGGTGGGTAAATGGCATCTAGGAAATAGACAACCTTGTCTTCCGCTTCAACAAGGTTTTGATGAATATTTAGGTTTGCCTTATTCCAATGATATGTGGCCAGTTTATTTTGATGGAAAACCAATGACAGATACCTCGAATTTTAGATCTACTTATCCTCCATTGCCTTTATATCAGGATAATAAAATTATTCAAACTATTACAACGTTAGATGATCAATCTCAACTTACTAAAATGTATACTGAGAGAGCTGTTCAATTTATTGAAAAAAATAAGCGGCAGCCATTCTTTCTTTATCTAGCTCATGCTATGGTACATGTTCCTATTGCCGCCTCTGCTACCTTCAAAGGAAAGAGTGGTGCTGGTTTGTTTGGAGATGTAATGCAAGAGGTAGATTGGTCAGTAGGTGAAGTGGTGAAGGCGCTTAAGAAAAATGGACTCTCTGAAAACACCTTGGTTATTTTTACAAGTGACAATGGACCATGGTTAACATTTGGCAATCATGCTGGAAATGCTGGCGGACTTAGAGAAGGTAAAGGAACGGCTTGGGATGGAGGTTTAAAGGTTCCTTGCATAATGAGTTGGCCTGGAAAAATTGCACCAGGATCAACTTGTACCAATTTAGCGACTACGATGGATATTTTACCTACCCTGGCTGGAATATGTAATACTTCTCTTCCTTCTAAAAAAATTGATGGAGTAAATATTATCGATTTGTTGAAGGGAAAGTCCAATGCAAATCCTAGAGATGAGTTTGTATATTATTATGATTATAATAATTTGAAAGCGATAAGAAAAGGATATTGGAAATTAGTTTTTCCAGCCAATTCCCAAACCTATGATAAATCAGGAGCTATTGGTGGTGATGGGTTTCCAGGTAAATACGGATCTGATACAGTGAGACTGTCCCTGTATAATTTAAGAACCGATCCTGGTGAAGAAAGAGATGTAAAGGAACAGCATCCAGAAATTATAACTCAGTTATCTACCATTGCTGATAAATATAGAAAAGAAATTGGCGATGGATTAACGAATCAAAAAGGAACAGAAGTTAGGCCAGCAGCAAAGATTGATTAAATGAATTTAATTTAAATGGAGTAAAAAATACTATGAAATATTATTTGCTAATTATATGCTTTATTTTTTATAGCGTAGGTGCTATTGCACAGCCTACTGTTAAAGACAATCTAATATTCGATTCCTTTACCACTCGATGGGATGAAGCTATTCCCATAGGCAATGGTTGGCTAGGTGCTTTGATATGGAAAAAAGATAATAAAGTTCGTTTATCAATTGATAGGGTAGACCTATGGGACGATCGGCCAATGCCTGAAATAGAAAAACTTCGTTTTAAATGGGTGAAAGAACAGGTTGAAAAAGGAGTGTATGATACGGTCCAAAAAATAGGGGATCTGCCATATGAAAAATTTTCAGCCCCTACAAAAATACCCGGTGCAGCGATTGAATTTGACTTAAGTAAATTTGGAAGAGTAATAAAAAATGAATTAGATATTATCACCGCCATCAGCAAAGTGAAATTTGAAAACGGAGTGGTGTTTACCAACTTCGTTCATGCAGTTAATCAAGAAGGTTATTTTAGTTTTGACAATTGTGAAGATGAAATTATTCCATCTATTGTCATTCCACCTTATCGCTCTGCTGTAAAGGGGAAAGTCAATAATAGTGTGGAGGGGCAAGGACTAGAAAGATTAGGATATGTGGCTGGTTCTGTTGTAGCTAATAAAAACTCTTTGTATTATCATCAGCCTACATGGGATGGAAATTATTATGAAGTACTGGTACAATGGAAAAAAATTAAAAATAAAATAATTGGTCAGTGGACAATTACTCATAATAAAAAGGCAAAATTGGCTTTGATCGATAGTGTATTGAAACAAACAGTTGCATTGACTTCTCACATTGCTTGGTGGAAAAATTATTGGAGTCGTTCTTCAATTTCAATTCCTGATACCATTATTGCAAAGCAATATTATTTGGAAATGTACAAATTTGGTTCTGTCGCCAGAAGCAATACACCGCCTATTTCATTACAAGCTATTTGGACTGCAGATAATGGGAACCTTCCACCATGGAAGGGCGATTTCCATCACGATTTAAATACTGAATTAAGTTATTGGCCCGGGTATACTGGAAATCATTTAGATCTTACTGCTTCTTATACCAATTGGATTTGGAAAGTGAGACCTGAAAATAGAAAATGGACTAAACAGTATTTTGGTGTGGATGGACTGAATGTTCCAGGTGTAACTACTATCAGCGGTAAGCCAATGGGAGGATGGATACAGTATTCTATGAGTCCTACTACTGCTATCTGGCTGGCTCAGCATTTTTACTGGCAGTGGAAGTATGGTATGAATAAAACTTTTTTAAAGGAGAAATGCTTGCCCTATTTTGAAGAGGTAGCTCAGTTCATTGCTAATATTCGAGTACTCGATACCGTTAGTAATCAATATCAATTGCCTCTTAGCTCTTCTCCTGAATATAATAATAATAGTATCAATGCTTGGTTTTCGAAGTTTACTAATTATGACCTTTCGTTGGTGAAAAGTTTATATAGTCAGTACAAGGATCTATTGACTAATTCATCCGAAAAAAATAAGCTTACTATTTTAAAAGGTAGTGAACTATTCCCTTCCTTTGATATCAACCACACCGGGCTTACTATTGCACCCAAACAAAATTTAGAAGAATCTCATCGACATCATGCTCATTTGATGGCCATTTATCCTCTGGGATTATTGAATGCCGATAAAGCAGCCGATAAAGCAATCATGGATAAAAGCCTTCGGTGGATGGAGAAAATGGGAACTAGAGAATGGGTAGGATTTTCATTTAGCTGGGCAGCTTCTTTGTATGCAAAGGCTAAAGAGGGAGATAGCGCAGCTAGTATGTTGAAAAAATTTGCTACTAATTTCGTATCTACCAATAGTTTTCATTTGAATGGCGATCAGCGCGGAGGACAGTTCTCCAACTTTAACTATCGGCCTTTTACTTTGGAAGGTAATTTTGCATTTGCTCAAGGAGTTCATGAAATGCTGATTCAGAGTAACAACGGTTATATTGAGATCTTCCCAGCCCTGCCTACTAATTGGAATAAAGCCTCTTTTAAAACGTTGAGGACAGAAGGAGCTTTTTTAGTTTCTGCGTCCTTAGAAAATAGACTCACTAAGGAAGTAATTATTACCGCTGAAGCAGGCGGACTTCTTCAATTGAAACTTCCTTTTAAAAAGTTTAATTTTATAGGAGTCCAAAAAAAGTATGAGATAAAGGATAATATTTTGAAATTCATTATGAAAAAGGGCGAAACTGTTAGGTTAAAAAGTCAAATAGATTAATCCTACTTTAATTTTTTATATATCCTTCAATTTGTTCTTGATCAGTTTTGTTATTTTATATTTGTCTAATATTTAATTATTTCATTTCCAAGTATCTTGATGAACAGTATTGCTACATTGGTTTTAAAACATTTTGGTGAAAATTTTTCAGGCTCACCTAAATTGTACTTTTCTCCAGGTCGAATTAATCTAATAGGTGAACACATTGATTACAATGATGGTTTTGTTATGCCTGCAGCAATTGATAAGGGTATTTATATTGCTATTGATGAAAATCAAACAGATACGCTTCATTTTTACGCAATTGACTTTAATGAGCATTTTGCTATTTCAATTCAGGATATTCAAATTAATAATGGTTGGCGAAACTATGTGCTAAGTGTAGTGAATGAATTTAAATTACTTGGTGTTTCATTAAAAGGATTTAACTGTGTTTTTGGAGGAGATATTCCACTAGGAGCAGGCATGAGTTCCTCTGCTGCACTAGAAGGGGGATTGGCATTTGCATTGAATGAAATGTTTTCGGTTGGACTTAGCAGAGAAGATTTAGCATTGCTTTGTCAAAGGGCTGAGCATAATTTCCCCAATGTGAAGTGTGGCATCATGGATCAATTTGCCAATATGATGGGAAAGAAGGACCATGTAATACTCTTAGATTGTAAAACTTTGCAGCATTTTTATTTTCCCTTGGTGAAGGAAGGTTATAAAATTGTGTTATTAAATTCTAAAGTACATCACTCTCTAGCCGCAGGTGAATATAACATTCGTAGGCAAAGATGTGAACAGGGCCTTGCCATCTTGCGTTCATTGCTTTCTATTCAATCCTTTCGTGACATTACTTCAGCCGATGAATTAGAAATTGGAAAAAGTGCAATGACTTTAGAACAATATAATTGTTGCAAATATGTGGTGGAGGAAATTGGTCGTACTAAAACTGCTGCCAAATTATTGCAGTCAAATGATATGCAAGGTTTTGGAAAACTAATGTATGCAACCCATGAGGGGCTAAGTAAATTATATGAAGTGAGCTGTAGTGAATTAGATTTTTTAGTAGATCAGGCTAAGTTATTTCCCGCAGTGATTGGCTCAAGATTAATGGGTGGCGGATTTGGAGGCTGTACCATTAATCTTGTTGAAGCAACTGGAGTTGAAAATTTTATAGAGCAAACCATTATTGCTTACGAGCAACAGTTTAAGTTTCATTCTGAAGCGTATATTGTAGCGACATCTGATGGAACAGCCAACCTACCTCTCTAAATAAATCAAGTGAATCAATCCAATTGATTTAAAGTATAAAGTAGCCTAAGCTTTTTCACTTAGCTCTAACCAACGCATTTCTTTTTCATCTAGTAGCTGTACGATAATACCAATGCGTTCTGCTGCTTTTTGAAGTTCTTCAAAACCAAGATTTCCGTCATTCATTTTTGTTTCTAGAACAGCTTTTTCTTTTTGTAACTCAGGCATTTCTTTTTCAAGTATTTCCAATTCTCTTTTTTCTTTGAATGAAAACTTTTGAATAGTAGTACTCGAATTAGTTGCCTTCCCAGGCTCGGCCAATTTTGGTTCTTGTTTCATTATCTGCCGGTCGTCGGTTAGGCTACCATTGGCGACAGCTTCTCTATATTGGGTATAATTACCAGGATAATCCCTAATGACTCCATTGCCTTCAAATGCAAAAAGATGATCCACCATTCGATCCATAAAATAACGGTCATGGCTTACAATAAGAATACAGCCTGGGTATTCCATTAAAAATTCTTCTAACGTTCGCAAGGTCTGTAAATCCAAATCATTGGTAGGCTCATCGAGTACTAGGAAATTAGGATTTAAGAAAAGTACACTCATTAAATGAAGTCTACGTTTTTCACCACCACTTAGTTTGCTAAGCGGAGTAAACTGTTGCTCTGCTGAAAAACCAAATTTTTCCATGAACTGGCTTGCACTGATTTTACTACCATCATTCAACGGAAAATATTCTGCCATTGTTTTTACATATTCAATAGCTCTTTTGTCTTCTTTGTATACCAATCCATCTTGACTAAAATTTCCGAAAACTACTGTATCTCCGTGATTAATTTTTCCACTATCAGGATTCTCTAGTTGTAATGCGATTTTTAGAAAAGTTGATTTTCCTACTCCATTTTTTCCTACTACTCCAATTCTTTCGCCTCTTTTGAAAGTGTAATCAAATCCTTTCATAATAGTCAGGTCGCCATAACTTTTATGAACTTTTATCAACTCTAAAATTTTTCCACCTAGTCGGGTCATCTTTACTTGCAAGCTAACTTCTTCAACATCTTTCTTTTGTTTTACACGGTCTTCTACATCGGCAAATGCATCTTGGCGGCTTTTACTTTTGGTAGTACGAGCTTTAGGTTGCTTTCGCATCCATTCTAATTCCTTACGAAAAATATTTTTGTCTTTCTGTAATTCACTTTGCTGTACTTCCAATCGAAGACTTTTTTGTTCTAGAAAATTATCGTAGTCCCCTTTGTAGACATAAACTTTCTCTTCATCAATTTCTACGATTTCATTGCAAACTGCATCTAAAAAATAACGGTCATGCGTAACCAATAGCAAGGTAACTTTTGCAGCGGAAAGGTATTCTTCTAGCCATTCAATCATCTCTACATCTAAATGGTTCGTAGGTTCATCCAATATTAATAAACACCGACCTGCATGAAGATCGGCTTCTATCAATGCTTGTGCTAGAGCAACTCTTTTCTTCTGTCCTCCACTTAAGTTGCTTACTTGTTCGTTGAGATGATGCAGATTAAGTTTCCCCAATATTTGTTTTAAATCACTTTCAAAACTCCAAGCATTCAGATCATCTAGCTTAGCCATTAGCTCACCTAATTTGTCAATATCTTCTAAACCTTCTTCTAAAAACAATTCATATTCCTTTACTACTTTAACAACAGGATGGTCGAGTCTTAACACATTGTCCCATATACTTTTGTTGCCATCAAAATCATTATCTTGTTGCAGCATTACCACTTTGATATCTTTATGAACCCAAACGATTCCTTGATCGGGTGTATCGAGGCCGGTAATGATCTTCAGTAGCGTACTTTTTCCACTACCATTTCGGGCTACCAAGGCTATTTTATCTCCCTCTTCAACGTTTAAGGTGATATTTTTAAAAAGTGTTCTAACCCCGAAGGTTTTGCTGATATTTTCTATAGAGGCATAATGCATGGGCGCAAAGGTAACTCAGAAAGCTAAACTGAAAACTGATAAATGAAAGAATAGAGACTTTTAATTGAAATTAATTACTAGATGAGAATTATAAATCCAAAAAGCACTTGCTTTAAATGAAAGTTGGCCCTAGTTTGTCATTAAAAGGATAGGTCAAATAAATATTAATTTTTTTAAGATCTTAAAAAAAAACCACCGACCTGATTATGTTCAAAGTCGGTAGCTTTTTTATTAGGTAATTCTATTATTTAGAACCTGGATATTTAGTGTTCCCTTTTGCGTAAAACCAAATGATTCGGTTCATTTTATCATCTTGGCCTCCATCCACTTCATTGAATACTTCTAATTGTGATTGAAGAGCATATTTTTTTGCTTGACCTTTTAATGCAGTAAGCGGTTTATTCATTTGGTCAAGAGGAATGTTGTTGGGCACTGCAGTAAAAAATTTACTGTTTTTATTTTTTTGAAAACAATCAGTCATTAGTCTGGCAGTAGCGTCCATAATATTCATTGGAGGCAGACCTAATATTTGTTCAATAGTTCTCAGCATAGAAGTCTGATTATAATTCGAAGTCACTAGTCTACCTGTACTGTACGGGCTAATTACTAAGCCGGTGGTTCTGTATGCAGAAATATGATCCCATCCACTCTGTGAATCATCTTCTGTAATAAAAATTACGGTTGAATCCCAATATTTGCTATTGCTAATCATCTCTACAATTCTTCCTACCGCTAAATCGTTGTCGGCTACCATCGCATTGGGTGTGGGAAATCCAGGAGAAGTTCCAGCACTGTGATCATTGGGAAGTGACATCACCATTAGATTAGGCATATTACCTGCTTTTTCATATGCTTTCCATTCTTCAATAAATATATCCGCTCTTTGCTGATCGCTAAAAGCAATATTATCGCAATCAGGAAAGGTGGGAGAAATAAGTGGACGAATTCTTGCGATGGTAGTTTTGTTGGACCAATTAGGTTTTTTACCTTCTTTGTAATTTTTATAGAGATCTGCCCATTTTAATTTTTTATCATATTCAGTTTCACAAGCTTCTCCATATATTCTTACTGATTTTCCATGATCAACAGCTTGGTTCCAAATAAAGCCCGCTTTGTTATAAACCAATGCATCTTCTTGGCGGTGAGGATAACTTCTAAACCAGGCACGAACACTTTTTTCAATGTAGTCATTTACCATTCCAGCATCGGTCCATTGATGTCCTTCGGCAGAACATTTTCCTGAGGCATTAAAATCATCCATCCACCCATATTTTTTTGCAAGAGCGTGCATATTGGGAGTTACCTTTTCACCAAAAATACAAAGTGAACTGTCGCCTCTTCCCCATTTTAGATCTCCAAAAACTTGGTCATAAGTTTTATTTTCTTTGATAATATAAACTACATGTTTAAATACAGAAGGTTCTCCAATTCTTTCAGGAACGGGCACTGGTTCTATACCTGCTCTTGGTTTTAAATTTAAAGATGCCGTTCTGTTCAGAAGATTTAATTGAGTTACTTCTAATGTATATTTATCTAACCTAGTTTTATCGGGAACTGGTATAATACTCACTGATGCCAATTGGTTATGGATAGATCTTGCATTTTTCTTTACATCAATTACATTGGCGCCATCTGACTCTAGATTGGTGACCACTAAATTATTTTGAATAAGTTTAATTCCTCCAGGATATGCTTCAGTTGGAATATAACCTGTTACTACAGAATTACCCATCCCTTTTGTAGATGCATTCTTTCCGAGCTTAACTACAGCGATTGCATTATCGAATCCATTAGCCACATATAGTATATTATTTTCAATATTTAATTCTAGTGCATTGGGAGTGCTTCCTTGTAATTCTAATTTTTCGTTTAGTAAGCCTACTTTGATTGATTCGGTAACTACATCAGTGTTGGTGTTGATCACAGAAATTAAATCACTCGATCCATTGGCCACATAAATATATTTTCCATTATCAGAGGCAGTTACTGCATTGGGATGTAGCCCTATTTTGATTTCCTGAATATTTTTTCCAGTGGCAAGATCCAATACAGTTATCGTTCCATTTGAAGTGGCTCCTGTGCGAGGATCAGTATAAGCAAGCCCCCATGGCACACCTGCTCTTTCTTTTGTGGGATCTGTTGCAGCGGTACCAGCCCAATTGCTTACATATATTTTTTTGTTTGCAATGGCTACACCGTAAGGTGCTACACCTGTTGCAGCGCGCCAAACAATACTTTTATCACTCCAACGAATTTTTAATAATTCATTGTTGCCATTTAATACTACGTAAAGAAAAAGATCACCCTGTTCTTTTGAAATTTCTATGTCATTTGGTATTGCGTTTAAAGCTGGATTTAATCTATCTACAGGTATATCTGAAAAATTTGTAAAGTTATTGTTTACCCATTCAGCCAATATTATAGAAGACTTGCTGCCTTTACCAGCAGCACTCCATACTACGAAAGTTTTTCCATTTTCTGTAAATGACTGGATGCCAGAGTAGGTGCTCATGTATCCTGCATAACGGTTGACATCAGAAAAAGACCAACGGCTGATAATCTTTTTTTCGTTGATATCTATTGCGGCAATACCATATCGATCTTCAATTACCACTTTTCCATCCTTGCTTAAAATTGCAGCGTCTAATGCATGATTTTCAGTTTCTGGTTTTCCAAAACGAATCACTGTTCCAGCAGATTTAATAACTCGATTATAAGGCATTAGTCGAAGAGAATCACTTTGCCTTCTTAAAAAATCTGATATTGCTTCAATATGATCTGTATTTAAATAATCAATTTGCAAACTCATTATTTCCTTCCAAGCAGAAGGGAAATCGGGAGTTGCCCAAAAACGAATAGGCTTTTTTAGGGCATGTGCTTTCCCCACCAACTTTGTTATTGTTTGTCGATCAATTTCAGGTAATTCGCCTTTACCATTCCATTTACTGAACTCTTTCAAATCATTGCTTAGCAATCCAATTTTTGATAAAGTAGTCTTATCATATTCTTTGTTGAGTCTGCCGTCAAACCAAATAAAAGAAGGATAGGAAGTGTAAGCTCTTTCTTCAGGTCTATTCCCTGAAATCACAATACGAATATTCGGGTTTTGAATAATAGCTGGAAATTTTTTCAGTAAACTTACTAGGGCATTTAGAGTGAGTACACTATCAGATTTTACGTCAATAAGCAGTTGAAGTTTTTTAGTTTTGTCTTTGTATGGAAACCCTCCATTTTGCTTGATGAAATTTGTTAACGGGCTTAGATACAATGTTTCAAGTGTTCTATTTTTAGTGAGGTGCTTTGCATCATGACCCACCAATAGTAATCCATCAGCGAGATGAATATCTGCTTCGATTGAGCCAAACTCTTCATGGTAAGCTTGATAAAATGGTGTAGACTGCTCGTAATCATTGTGTGAATGCAGATTAGCAGAAGTATAAGTTGTTAATTGCCCAAAAATGGTATAGCACAGTGAAAGGCATAGAAATAAAGAGATTGTTTTTTTTTGGCTCATAGTTTTATTAGTTTTTAAACGCTGTCAATATTAGGACATATTTTTTTGATTTAACTTTTTTTACCTTTTAAGCAGATTATTTTTTGATTACTATTTATTATTCATCCAAGAAATATTGACTTCAGATATTGTAATGATTTTTAATATAATCAGTACTGCAAGTGGTAGGTCATTTATCGCCAAACAATTTTAATATGTTAAGCTTTTTTTGGTGATGGAGATTGAATGGACCACTTTATTTTTTGTAAATGTGAAATTTTAATTTTCTAGTATTAAAAAATGAATTGAGCTATACTTGTGCTACATTGTTTATTTTTGTTGATCCTTGTTTAGGGTTGTTAGCTCAGTTGGTTTAGAGCATCACGTCGACAACGTGAGGGTCGCTGGTTCGAGTCCAGCACAGCCCACCATTTGGAGGGTATACAAAAATCACCCTCTTTGATTCTAAAGACGTATTTATTTTAATCAGTCACTTAATAGTAATATTTTATGTGCCTTCTAATATGTAAGAGGTAGAATCATTTTTTTATTTAAATCGCTATTTTAAGGTTAAAATTTCTAGAAAATTTGTTTCTAGTGTACTGCCAACTCATTTTTTTTCATAGCGGTACTCATTTTTAAATACTGTATTTTTACAATCAGTAAGGTCGTTTTCGTTTTGCTTGCCATGAACACGATATTTTTTATATTGAATGTCCTTCAATATAAAAAAACATTTTTTAAAAAACTATCATGACTGCAGAACACCAACGCTTAGCAGCTAATGCTAAAAAGCCAATTCCTTTGGAACAATGGGGTCCTTATCTAAGCGAAAGGCAATGGGGAACGGTTAGAGAGGATTATGGACATTATGGGGATGCATGGGGTTATCTTCCTTTTGACCAATCTCATTTTAGAACTTATCAATGGGGGGAAGATGGTATTGGAGGAATCTCTGATTATTTTCAAAATCTTTGTTTTGCAGTTTCATTTTGGAATGAGAAGGATCGAATTCTCAAAGAACGTTTATTTGGCCTTGGAAATTACGAGGGTAATCATGGCGAAGACGTAAAGGAATTGTATTTTTATCAAGATAATATTCCTACCCATTATTACATGGAATATTTGTATAAATATCCTCAGAAGGAATTCCCCTACGATGAACTTAAAAATACCAATCGTTATCGCTCCATGCATGAACCTGAGTATGAAATACTCGATACAGGTATATTTGATCAGGATGAATATTTTGATGTAAATATTACCTATGCTAAAGAAAATTCTCAGGATATATATATCAAAATAGACATTACCAATCGAAATAAAAAGACAGCTCCTATTACTGTGCTGCCTACGCTTTGGTTTTATAATCGATGGGCAAACAATCCTATTGAACCCAA
>CAMBTV010000061.1 GCA_945870835.1 Chitinophaga pinensis | reverse complement strand
TATGTAAAACAGAGTCAAATATTTCTAATTGTACTTGTTCGTCAATTTTACCCATGAAAGATCTACTGTTAAAATAATCCAACAATGCTTTTTTACATTTTGTTGTTGCTACAGCATCTCTACTTACTGCATCTGGAAAGATTCCGTTTAAAATATGAAAATCTTGTTTTGATAATATATACTTAGAAGCCGTATAACCTTCAATGTTATTTGCTTTGCAAACAGACCACTCTCCTGTATTTGAATAAACCAAAATTTCAGTACCATATAAGATGTTTCCAACAGCATTATAATCGACTCCAGACACGGGTGTTGATCTTAATGCCAAAGAAGATGCAAAAGAGTACATTCTTGTTGCATTTTTATTCTTGATATATGGCTTGTACCATACAAAATAACCGATAATCCCTGAAGCAAGAATAAGCAAAGCTAAAGCTGTGACAATTTTCTTAGCATTAGATGATTTCGAATGAGCATCATTTGGAACTTTTTTAGTGTCTGATACAGTTGTAAGATTTGAAGCTACTTTGGGCTCAATGACATTTCTACTTTGAGGAATGACTGTTTTTTGTGCAGGTGTATTTTGAGTTTTTGGAATTGATTCCTTGTACTCTGTTCTAAAAAATTTGCTCAACTCAGGAACATCCTTGGCTTTAGCCCAAGAAATACCTTCGTAATAAACTAATGTATTTCCATCTACCACCTCAAGTAACTCATCTACAGTTATAGGACCATAGGTAATCGTATCTTTTTGATAAAAATATTTACCAAGCTTTGAACCTTTATTGATATTTAATGCCATAACAAGATTGTTTAGTAGACAACTTCTATTCTCCTGTTTTGCATTTTTCCTTCAAGAGTATTATTATCTCCAATAGGGTTCTCAATACCTTTACCGATAGCTTCTAATTGTCCAGCAGGGATGCCTTTTTTAATAAGGTAATCTCTTACTTTTTCAGCTCTCTTTTGAGATAGTTTCTGGTTTACATTTAAGTCACCCTCACTACTTGCATAACCATTAATTGTAATTTTTGAATTCGGATTTTTTGAAACAAAATCTGATATTTCTTTAACCAAATTATTACTAACCCTGATCAAATTTGCTGAACCAGCCGCAAAATTGGTAATTTTTTTATCTTTTGGATTGCTTGTAGTTGTCGCTGTTGTTGAAGGAGAAGAAGCAACCGTATCTGAAACTGGAGCAGCTATACCTGCTTGATTATTTTCGTCAACAGCAGTTGAAGTGTCATCACTTGATTTAGAAGTCACAAACCAAATCCCTCCAACTATTACCAATATCCCAATTACTATCCATAAACCCTTATTAGATTTTTTAGGATTTGATTCAGTGGCATCATTTTTTATTGTCTCTTCCGGTTTGCTTGTTAATACTTCAGGAGTTTTGGTGAGATTAAATTTCTTTTTTTCTCCGCCGTCTTTATTTAAATTTAAGGCCATAATAATTGATTTTTTAAGTGAATAATTCAATTAATTTATTAAGACTACCTGTATATTTTTCGCCCGTTGCGACAAATTCCCAAGAGTTGTCCACCCTCATAAACCTTCCAAATTCAACTGCATCCTCATTGGTAAACTTTTCTTTTAGATCATATTTTAATATCTCTACTCCTGTTTCCTCGTCCCATAATCTAATATAGCAATCTTCGACCATGCCAAAATTTTGAAGTAATGTTCTTCTGTCTTTCTTTTTGTCATTCGGATACTTGGTTATTGATACTGTAATTACAACTTGTTGAACACCTTCCCAAATTTTATCAAAATAAATTTTCATATCTTCGTCATCAGCTCCATCACTTTCGGTGCCATCAATTGCATCAACAGCTCCTACAACAGATCCATCACCAGAATAAGGTCTAGGCCCCTCAGGTGTATCCATTTTTAATTCAGAACCATAAAAAACTACATAGTCATCAGCAGGTATTTTGCCATTTTCTCCTATAAGAAAAGCACTTACATCTAAATCGAAATCTGGACCATTTGGTTCCTCATTGGGATTCCATCCTAATCCAATTCCTGCAACTTTTAATTTAGGGGCTTCTTTAGCCAAATTAAATCTTCCACCTTTATTTAAATTCAATGCCATAATAATTTATTTTTAAAGTTTAATAAACAAAATGATGATACTAAGAATATAACTCAACGGTAGCTCCCAAGCCACCTCCGAAGGCTTGCCCCATTGCTTCAAACTCCCATTCACTTCCTGATCTATAGCATCTGCCAATTATTAAAGAATCACATCCGGGAGCACTTTCTGCTAATTGATACTGACAAATAACTGAATTATTCGCTGCATTATATACTTTAACGCAAGCATTCTGAACAGTACTAAAATTAAATCCAGCTTCTGGATTATTGATGGTAATAGTAAAAACCAGTTGTTCAATACTAGCATTCACTGAAGATAACGCAATGTCAATAGTTTCATCATCTCCATCCCCAGCCCCTGTTCTATTATCACCATTATGCTTAACAGAACCATCAGTACTTATCAGACTATTGTAAAATACAAAATATCCTTCATCAGGAATTTTCCCATTACTACCCAACATAAATACAGAAGCATCGCAATCTGGAGACTGACCATTAATTACTGATTCATCCCAACTTAACCCCACTCTAATATTATTTAAAGAAGGGGCTGATTTTACTAAATTAATGGTTTGTTTTTTTTGTAAATTTATCATTACTTTATTTTTTATACATTATTTTGGTGAATTCCCATATTGGTTAGGTGCATTTTCTCCTGCTGCAAACAACATCCAAAAAGCATAAAAGGGAATAATTTGATACCATCCGGATGCATCTCTGTCGTGACAACGTTTTGCTCCTTGTGCCCAGAAAAACCAAAGCAATGGGATATAACAGAGGCCCAATATAGGTGCCCCCTTGGCAATAGAATTAATTAAAGATGCAGCAAAAACATATATGATTAAAGAAATCCCATATTCTGTTCTTCTGATTCTTCCATCAAATGAAAAAGGAGCAGCAAACATTTTTTGTGGTTCTGAAACTACATCATTGGATGCAGACATCTGAAAAGATGCTGTGTTTGTGTTATTGACTATTGCAGAAGATACTTTTTCTGCAGGAAAATGAAGTGATAACTCAGGCACTAACCTGGCTGTTGTCCATTCAATTCCTTCTCTCCAAACCATAGTATTCCCATCAATTTGATTAATCAAATTGTTTAACTCAAAAGGTCCCATTTGAGTTCCATCTTTGGAGTAATACCAATTTATTATCTCTTCTTTTTTAGTAAGACTTATTGCCATTTTATTTTAATAATTTAATATGAATAAAGATAATGAAATATTCTACTATTTTCTTTTTAAATAAATCTATTTGAAGTTTTTCTACTTCTTTTTTGGCGGTGGTGGCGGTGGTGGTGGCGGCTTTGGTGGGCCTGCATTTACCCTAGGGGGCATTGGTGGTGGTGCCGTTACCTTTGGGGGCATTGGCGGTGGTGCTGTTACCTTGGGGGGCATTGGCGGTGGTGCTGTTGACCTTGGAGGCATTGGCGGTGGTGCTGTTGACCTTGGAGGCATTAGCGGTGGTGCCGTAACCTTGGGGGGTGGTGGTGACGGACGACTTGGTGGTGGCGGCGCAACTTGAATAGGCTGATACGGAGGCTCTGTTACATGACGTATTGACGCAGAAGGAGGTGCAGGAGGCGGTGGTGTCGACCTTGAAGGTATTTCAGTTGCAGGTATAGTAACATTTATTGGATTGGGTTTTAATTGATAACCAGCATCACTAATATTTTGAAATAATAATTTCAACACCTCATTTTGAGTTTTAGATGGTGTTCCAATTACATTTCCATATTTTTCTTTTAGTTTATCGATAAAATATTGGGTATTTACAGCATCTCCATTTAAAATAATTTGAACTGTGTTTGATTGAAAAGCATTTTCAATCAATATTTTTTCTATTGCCTTAATTATTTTACTTATGCCTTCATCGTAAATAAGTAACTGATCCAGATCTTTTCTTTTTATTTTAACCCAACAATTTGTACCATCTGATAATGTAATATCTCCTTTCGGTATTGCAGAATCTTGTAATAGAAATTCTTTAGCATAAGGTAATAGGTGCGATAACTCATTTTTCAAATTCAGATTTAATCTAGATGTTGCCATTGCATCATCATAAATCATTTTTGCCATATATTTTATACGAGGATCAGAACCTTGTTCTTCAATAATTGCTTGGCTAATAGAATTGATGAATGATTTTAAAAATAGCTCAATAAATAAATTACCATCTAATCCTGATAAAAGGAGTACAGGCACCTTTGGATTAAAATAATTTTCATTATTAAGAAAAGAGAATAAGAATTGAGTATAAGATAATGATTCAACATTATCATATCCTGATTCTTTAAAAATTGATTCAACAAGTAATCTTTCTTTTTGTGCAACGTCATTTGAAAATGTAAATCTTAAAGGAAAATTATTACGATATCCTTCAATCGACTCATTTTTGTATAATACAGTATTAAGAAAATGAGACAAATATTGTTCTACAGCATAATACAATAGGAATTTTACATGCTTTTTATTCCCATAAACCGTAAAATAACTAGCAGGATTAGCAATTATCTCAAAATAATTCCCAAAGGCATTTACTTGTTCTCCATTTAAAAAACGTTCCCTTGCTGCCGAACCTAAAATAAAATCATTATCTTTTGCATAAAAATACAAAGGCATAACATTGCCTTCTTTAATAGCTAATGGCTCGAAAGGTGCTCCTTGTTGTTGATACCAAAAGGATATAAAACTCTTGCTAATATGAACTAAAACAGAATAATTCATTAATTTCTATTCGCTATCTTTTTATATATTACATCTTCTAAAAACTTCATGCCTTCCAAAATTATAATCGGTGCAACAAAATCAAATACTTGGCTGTCACCTTTCTGTTTACTTTCTTGTGCTTGCTTATATTCTGGTAATTGCTTAATGTAACTTCCAATGTTCATATTATTAAATCCTTGCATAAAATCTTGTTGCGTTAACGACAAGCCAAACATTCCTGTAGCAATTTTAAAATAAACGTCTGCAAATTCCATGAATTTTGGGCAAGGGAAACCACCTTGTGGAGGTGATGACAGAAAATACGACCCAATACTTTCCATCATTTCCGGAGTGATAGAGTCTTCACTTTTTATTTGTTTTTGCACACCAGTTGGTGATAAAACAATAAAGTTATCTTCTCCCAATAATTCAATAGCTGTGTTATTTTGAGGGACAAATAGTTTTTGAGTTGTCTGTGCCAAGCCTTTTGATACTTCGTACTTAATATCGTTACTACCATCAGCATTTGTTGGATTAATATTTGGAGGTCCTCCTAATAGTTGTTGAGCAGCAGACATACCGCCAAAACCTTTGATGAATAAAGTATCGTAATATTCTTTACTATTTTGTGGGTTATTTGCTTTTAACCAATCAAAAATACGCGCTCCTTTTCCGGCAAAAATAATATTTACAATTGGTTTCCAGTTTTCCATACCTGGCAACTTACTAGGAGAGTTAATCACTTCGGTCCTTAACTTTGCGGCAAGTTGACCTGCATAAAACATAATAAGCCCTGTAACATAAAGATTAACGCACATCAATTCAGGGCACTTTCCTGCTAGTAATTGATAAAATGAATTGAAATCTGCATCATCTAATCTATCTACTAATTGTTCAAAATAATAAGGGGCTGTATTTGAATTAAATTTATTGTCTCCCCTATTTAATCCTTGAATAGTTATTTTTTTTCTTTCGCACATTTCCACCATTACAGCCTTAAAATTTGGCGAATGTTTGGTTGCTTGAGCAACCCTTTGAGCTGCAAAACGAATAGAATTTTGCTTGACCATTGCTAGTCCAATGCCTTGAGGCCCCATCATATTGCAAAGCGCCATTATATCTGTTGTGCTACCTCCAACATCAAAGCAAATAGTTAAGTATCTCATATCAGTGCTCACATGACCACTATTTGCTATATAATTTGCAACCGCACAAGATTCTGTTAGTGATTCTTCTGATCCTAATAGCTTAAAATTAAAATCAATTGGACCCGAATCCGTTTTTATTTCTTTTAGACTATTTTGAGATGGGTTATTTGTTTGGCTTGCTACAGTATCATTTCCCCAACCACTTGCCGCTGGAGTGCTAACAGGTGTACCCCATTCGCCGGTATTTTCATTTGTTGCCGCACCCCAAGTACTACCACCTGCAATACTCATAGAAGTAACCGGATTATAAATATTCAATTTAGTAGAATCGTTTAACGGATTAACGTCTCCTAATTTTGTCCAAATTTGTATGTATTGCCTAATTAAATTATTGCTCATAGCTGAAGGGTAAGACCATTTCAAACTAACTGGTTTATGACCTTCATCGAAAAGCTGAGCATACACATGAAGTAATAACGAACTTAAGTAAGCCGTTTTATAACTATTCTCAATTTGCTGAGTTGACCATTTCATATTTTGGACAATTTCAACACGTCCAGCATTTGAATAATTTAAGTAAATTCGGCTGTCACTTGCATCTTCAACAGGAAGATTCTTTTCAAAGCAAGGGAATCCTCCTTTTACAAATTGTTCAGCTAACGATTCTGCACTTTGACTTTCAGAATCTTTTACCAATCGTTTAAAATCATGAATCGTCAAAATTGATTTAATCGCATTGCTTTTAATCTCATCATTTTGAAAAAAGAAAACTTCATCTTCTATAGCTGGTCTTTCATCATTGTTTTTAGCGTCATTTGAAAGTAATGAAACTCTTCTGTTTTTAAAAACAATAGATGGAGAAACTGATTCGTGTTTTTTAGAATAATAAGCAACTGATGTGTTTGTACTTCCAAAATCGATTCCCAAATTCGCATCTGAAAGGTCGTTATTATCTTGTAACTTATTCTTTATTATAGCATCTTGATTAGTACTATATCTAATTATAGCAAAGCCACAATCTCTTGATCCATAAGAGAATTTAATACCCTTAAACGGCAAATTACTCTCATAGATTTCATACTTATACTTATTATCTGAAACCCTATTATCAGAAACAATATGCAACTTAGCTTTTATTTTTTCTTTTAAAGAAGCATCAGATATAGGTTTGATTTTTCCATTTTCAGATAAGTAAACTGGAACCTTATTATCATCAGTTACAATCCTAAAATAAGGATCCTCCATATCTCCAACAAATGGTGTTGCTCGGTATTTTTCGTCATTGTGTGGCAGTTCTGAATACATGAAATATCTTCCCCATTTTTTAGAAATAAAGTTTGGCCAAAGTAAAATATCCTGATTTTTTAGTTCTTTGCCAACTGAATATTTTTGTGTTTTGGGTATTGGGCTATCAGAAGCAACTGTAAATAAATTCAAAGTAACTTCTAATTCATCTTTATTTGGATCATATTCTGCAGAGATTCTCGATTTTACATTTGAATCCTCTACACCTGTAAGCGCTCCAATAGTTTTGCCAAATACATCTAATGCTAATGGTGTTAAAGGAAGCGCGAAATAAGAGTATAAACCTTTTTCTCCTTTAGTTTCAGCTTGAAGAAGATATATTGCACGAGTTTTTAAAAAATCTTTATTTTTTGCCCCTTCCGCTCCAAAATCGATTTGAGCAATATCCGACCCTTCTGGTAATAATAAATTCTTTGGATCAAATGGAATAGCTCCTTCCATTGTTGCATCAGAACTTATCATTCCTTCACTACCATAAAGTTCGGTGGAATGATTAAATATGGTGCTATAAGGTTTTTCAAAACAAGATAACTCAGGGAGTCTTTCAATGATTTTAAAGCCTTTTTGGTTGGCCTTGACCTCCATCTCTTTTAACCAATCCTGTAAATTGCCTATAATGTTTCCATATTTTGGTTGTAAAATATCATCCAAATTATTGAATTGTTTTCTGAACGTCTCAATTTTGTTAAGAATAAATTTCACATAACCATAAAGGAAATTCAACTGCTCTGGTTGAATATCCGACTCAAGTGGGTCCGTAAAGGTGCGACTTTTTAAGTTTACGTATACATCGTTATCTTTTAAACTGTATGAAACGGAAGTAAAGAAAAAACTTTCTGGAGAGGTACCGCCAACGACTTGTCCTTTATAAGTGATTACATCAATAAAAGGTGGGTTATCTACATTACCTGATTTTGTTTGATCAGACCAAAGTGGTGCTCTTTCAAATAATACATTTCCGAAAGCACCTTTGGGTTCATAAATATTTTCTGTTTTATCTATTTTTAAGCCATCAGAATAGACGAGATAAACTCTTTTTACCTTTATCTCACTGTAGTTTAAAGCGATGCAAGAAATAATACCTCTCCATTCATCCACCAATGATTTATAAAAGCCTAAAAGCCCATCAACCTTTTCTGTCTTATCTGTTATAGCATTTAGCGCATTAACAAACATGTTTGCTCTCGCAAAAACCGTAGGCATCCCCGATACGATCGCGCCAATGTTAACTTCGCTTTTGCCATCTTGGTCCACACTCAAGGCAGGGGTAACAATTTCTTTAGTAAAAGTGGGCATTCTGCTTGTTAGAGAATCCCAATTATATTCTATACCTGCAGGTTCTGAACTTGCATTCACTCTAATAACCAGTGATTTTATATTTTTATTAGCCATAATTTAGTTTTATTAAATTAAAATTTTTGGGACAATGTAATAGCGTTATATACGTGTGCTAAAAACTTCTCCTTTGTGTTATTTGCTTTTTGTTCAGGCCTTGGCTTACCTTCATTAAGTAGTTTTTTCACAAACGTATCATACCTGCTGCTCATCATTGATTTGTCCCAATGATTTTTTTCATCCAAAAAGAGTTCCCCAACATCTAATCTCTCTAATTCATTTCGATGAGAAGCGAATGCATTATCATTAAACATAAATTTACCTGGGCTCACAGAATTCCTTATTTGATAAAGCCAACCAGGAATAAATTCTTGCCCTTCAAATGTGTACGCGAATTGCTTTAAATAATTATCAATATCTACAGTATCATCATCAGGAATTGAAATGTAGTCGTCTACCTTTTGCACTTGCAATTGGTTTATAAAACCTTTTACTCCTTTTTCATTTTCATTTAAAGCAGCTTTGTTTTTAGAAAGAGATATATGAGCTAATGACAAAAATGCCCCTAATCTATTGGCAAATGTCTCGCCAGCTCTATTTTCATTTCCAACAAAATCTTTAAAATCAAAATTGAAACTATTCTTATCAAATTCAACTGCTTTGTAAACATATTCAGCTTGAGCAAAATCAAAGCCGTCTTTACGAGTAAAAAAGTCATATGCTGCACAAGCACATAACAATTCTACTATATGACATGGGTTTTTTTGATTAGCACCACCTGTTATTGTTTTATCCTCTTTTTTATCACCACCAATTGGCTTACTTTCAATTGGCCATCCTATGTGATATAATCTTTTATAGGTTTTTTTAACCGTGGGATCATTTTGATAAAATTGAAGAGCTGCTTGACTATTTAATGGAAAAAAAGATGAATCAGCAACAACGCTATCCTTTTTTGCCTCCATTTGTTTCATGTCAGGTTTTTTAAATGAAAAATATTCAGTTAAAAGCGTTGCTCCAAATTTGACTTTCGATAAATCTATATTACTTTTTCCACCTGAACGAATTTTCACAAAATCCTGAAGTGCTACAGGTATAACAGGAATTGAAGATGCGCCAGTACCACCAAAAACAGAACCGAAAATAAATACTCTTGCATCCGCACCCGCAGCCTCTAGTTTAGTTAGATAAGTCTCCAACTCTTTCTCTTCAACTTTAACATCTCTTCCTGATGCCAAACTTATGGCTGCTTCAACAATTCCATGATACATCAATTGTGAGCCAAGGTGTGTTTGTGCCCTATATCCATGAGATAAATTAAATTCTTGCACAGTACTTCTATCAAGAAATAAATCAGCTAATAATTGGTTTTCTTCTTGCTGCTCGGGAGTTCCTGTATTTATATTTGAAATATTACGATAATTTTCTCTAGCCGCACCTTCGTAGTTTGTCCAATAACGATGAAGGTTCAATTTAGCAGAAAAAAAAGTATCTGAATTAGCACTACTCTTTCCGTCCGAAGATTTTACTCGTGAATAAAGCCCAATTAATTGTTCGACTTTAGCCTTATTTCCATTGGATTGATCAGTATCTAATGTCAGAACTTCAATTTCCTGACTGTCAAACATGCCAATCGCACACAAATGGGTAAACGACTCCAAACATCGCATACCAGTTCCCCCAATAGCGATTACAAATAATTTATCTTGACTCATATAAATATATTATTAAATTAAAAATATAAAATATTATCACTATTCAATCATTTATCCTTCAAGAGCTCTACAATACCACATAGTAAAACACTCATCATTAAAATCTGAAGGTTCTGATTAAATAGCTATTTCAGCTTTTTACATTGTTTTATAATTTTGTTCTTGAAATTTAGATTTGATATTTTTTTTTACAGAGACTAAAAACAATAAAACAAAAACAAATCATAATGTATATCACATAAATATTATTTTAAAACCAGTTCCCTAATTTACCATTTTTGAACATTTTGCTTAAAATGAATCCAACCAAAATATACACTACAAAACCAACAGCAGTTGCAATTGGTAATGCTGCCATATAAGCATCGTAAACCATTTGATCATCATCGGCAACTGGTGCTAAAACAAATGCCCCTAATACGAAAAATACCACAGGATTAATAATTGCCATAATCCAAAACCACATTTTTCTTTTTTTAGGATCTTTAGGATTTGTTCCTCCCTCAAATTGGATAACGTTAGAAATTAGTGCTGCAATTAAAATAAAAAATGCTGCAGAAATAACGGAGATAATGTAAGATGTCATAATTGTGTAGATTTTATTTTGGTTATTTGGTTAAAAATTATTCTGATTTATTTGAATTACCCAATTTTATGTAATAAGTATAAATGATTTTACCCTTAGGACTTACACTTGGATCTTGCAAAGTGTTTCTGATGGCTTCTGACAGTGAATTATTTGGAGTACCAGCCATAGTTGTTGATTGCCATGAAAAATCAGCCAATTGAGAATTACTATCATTAAAGGTTGCATCATCAATTACGAAATCAATCCTCCATAAACCATCTGCTTTCTCTACTTTTTTCAACTTGTAATTTTTGTGAAATGTAGTAATCAACTCCACTTTATCCGGTGAATTTTTGAGATGATCAGTGAATATTTTTTGATCATAATCTAATACTTCATCAATAGACTTCAATGCTTCCGGATCAGTTGTTGGTGCATAAATCCATTCTTTTTTCAATTTCGTAGTCTTATCATCATAACAAGTTTTGGTTATGGCATCCTTAGCACTCTCTTTAGACCAAACATCATTTTTGCCTTTGTCTTTTTCTAATTTGGGCATATGATTTTTAGCCTCTTCACAACGTGCATAATGTTCGTAATCATCAGAGGCATCGTACAATTTAACAGCTATCTTATTCAACTTGTATGATGATTGATCAGAAGCATTTAAAGTTAATTTTTCCATTAAAACTCCATCCTCTTTGTCGATAATATTTTTTACATATTCATCCAGTTTTTTATCCCATGGTTTATTCAGGCCTATAACTTCATAAGGTAATTTTTTATCAAAATTTGCATTATTATTGTAATTAACCCACTTTGCAAATGTTTTGTTAGTAATACCGGTCATTTCTTTTCCGCCATAATCATTGCTAACTGTATAAGCGTTATTGTTAAGATTAAATTCTTTAGGAGAATATCTACCTTTTAATGCATCTTTAATTTGAGAGATCATACTGTTCTCATTTGTCTTTCCTTGGGTGAATACAGTGAAATAAAGATGTTTCTGACTGGTAATTTTTGTTTTTGCATTTACCTCTGTGTAGTCAGTGTATAAGAAAGAGATAGAGTTCCCTTTTTTCAGCCAATCAATAAAATACTTTTTTGGATAGTTTTCCAATTGTTCTTTTCCGTCGGTTGTATATTCTTCATAATCAGTTACCATCAAAGCGTCGTTGTTCGACTCAGTAATTTTTTTAAGTGTCTGTTGAATGGGAGCCATTAACGATTTGTATTCTTTTGAATTAGACACTTTGTTGAAAACCTGATTGCTTGTAAGTTCTAATTTTTTGATTTTTCCGGAATCCATAGCGTACCACTCAATTTCGGGACTTACCAATTTATTGGTGATTGCCTGAATCATATCTTTATTCGTGCTATTTTTTGTATACGCCTGAATTAATCCATCAGAAAAATCAATGTAGACCGCAGGTTTTCCAGCTTTAGGATTTGATGCATCTCCTAATGATGCGCTATAGTAGCCATCAATATGCTTATCTAATTCTTTTAAAGGCTTGAAATTACCCCAAGCAGAACTGTCTCCAGAACCACAACTTACGAGTAAACTGATTGAAGCAACTGAAATCAATAGTGCAAAAATGTTAAATTTAAACTTCATTGTTTGATATTTTTAAAAATTAAAAATTACTTTTCTGTTGTATCGGTTAACTCTTTCATAGCCCCTTCCATTTGTTTGCCAAAATCTGAAATAGTTTCTTTTAGTTGGTTACCGATACCTTTTAATCTTATCCCAGCGTATCTTCCCATCAACTCATTTGCCTTATCTCTTTCTTCCTTAGTCATTTGATCTTTTTTCAACTCAAAATCTTCTTTAAATTTTTCTATTTTTTGATCAGCCAATTCCCAATCTTTTTGAGTTAATTCACCTACGTTATTTTTCGCTTTTTTTACAACAGATTCAATATCAGTCTGGTATTTAACTTTGTTCATGTTACAAGAACATAAGATAAGAGTTGAAATAATGATTGCTAATAAAATTCTCATGACTTAAATAAAATTATGATTGTGGTCTTCTTATTTTTAATATGATTTGACAAGATAGACAATTTTCTTTTATATAATAAAAAAATACTGCTTTTTTTATTATAGCTTCAATCTTTTTTGTTTTATGGATGAATTGAGCAACGATGATTGGGATTTTTTGTCATTTTTCTACATCTTGCTCCTTTTTTGGTAACCCCTGTGCATTGAACACTAGATATTTCTGCATTTAGAGTTGATTTTATTATTGTATTTACTTTTTCTTCGGGCTGGCTAACTTTTGTTTGGCTATGTCCCCAAGTCCATTCATTTAAGTTTACCCTTGATTCTATTAGCTTTTCCTGATCATCGGGCAAGCCGGGGAAAAAGTCAATCCCTGTAAATTTCTCTACACTATCAATACTTACAAAATAGCTTTTCAGGGGCTTACCTAACTCTCCATTGGGAATTAATAACGCAATACCTTTAATAGAGGGTAAAGTATAATCAAGAATAACCTTATAATAGTATTTCGGAATGGCTACTTTATTTGGTCCAATTGTTGAAAGTCCTTTGGATAAAGCCGGACCTACAACAACATACACAGCCTTATTTTTCACAGCCCAGGATCTTACCAATTTCTCTCCGTCTTCCCAGATTCCTCTATTGAATGTGGGAACCTGAGGCGACATGTTGCTATAATAGAAAGATTCCGCCATTGTTAGAGCCGACCAGCCCATATCTCCTGCAGGTGCCAGGTGCCCCCTATCCAAATCACTGTGTAAATAATCTTTGTTATCAGCAGTGCCAGTTGACACCATCGGATCAACAATAAACTTGTTGGTTCTTTTAAATTTACCCTGAGTTTCTTCGGCAGTAAGTTCATAAGCTACCCAATTAGCCTGTTCATACTCCTCATTATAACTTAAAGAGTAGCCTTTATGTTTTATAACGGTTTCTCCATTTTTCAAAGTTGGAATTTCAAGATAGGAAATATTAGCTGGAGTGAAATTTAATGGAGCTTGTGCTAATAATTGAATTGATGA
>CAMBTV010000060.1 GCA_945870835.1 Chitinophaga pinensis | reverse complement strand
GGTAATTTTTTTTGTGCAGCAATTACTTTTTCAGCTAATGATTTATCTAGATGCAAAATAGAAGATGCTCTCGTAAAATTATTAAACAAAGCATTGATGATATGCATATCCACTGAAGGGGCATAAGTCATTTGCGATTTCTGTTTTCTGTCAGTGTTGGGAACAAAAAAAGAATTCTCAGGAGAATGGGATGGGTTAGTTACTAAATAACCTTCCGGAGACGTCACTAAAAAATCAAGTACAAATTCCACTGAACCTTTCATCATTGGGTAAGCGATGGTGCGTAGATAATTGGTATCATTGGTAAATTCAAAGTGATCAAAAACGGGAAGCGTCATCCAGGGACCATCCATATTAGTGATTCCCCATACGCCATCCATTACACCAGTACGTCCAAATGGATCTGTTAAATGATGTAGTGTCCATCCTTTGGCCCCATAGGTTTCAGCAGCTGTAACGGCACCAGGGACCATTATTTTTTCCATAAACTTTGCTAAAATTTCAGAAGTTTCTGAAAGATTTCCAGTTTCTGCAGGCCAATAATTCATTTGCAAATTGATATTGGTGTGAAAATCTGCATTCCATGGAGCATCGTATAAATCATTCCATATCCCTTGAAGGTTGGCTGGTAATTTGCCTGGCTTTCTAGAAGATCCCATTAAAAGGTAGCGACCATATTGATAATATAAAGCCACTAAACCATTGTCATTTTTCCCCTCTCTTACATGCACTAATCTTTCGTCAGTTGGATATTGACTATTGTTGTCATCTTTTAGTGAAAATAAAACTCTGTTGAAAAATGACTCATGGTCTTTTACATGAATCTGTTTAAGTGTTGACGCTGAGTAGCTGCTAGCTTTTGTAAGAATTTGTTTACAAATAGTCAATGGATCGATAGAAGGATCCATATCTAATTTATCCAGATTGTAATCAGTAGCTCCCGTTAAAATAAGTACAATACTTTTGGAGCCTACCATTTTAAAACCAGCAGCAGTATCTGATACGATAGGTGATTGAACTCCAGACTGCGATAAAATTTTCATAGCGGCTGAATACCGCATATGCTTGCCTCCAGGACCTTTCATGTCAGAAGCAAGATCAATGATTTGACCATTGTAATAAGCCAATCCATTTTGAACTTGGTAATGATTTTCACCTTTTGAAATACCATCGGTTTTTCTTTTCTTGTTTCCACCTGTTTCATAGTCTGCATTAAATTGGCGAGACAAAAGAAAATCTGCATCAAAAGGTTTTTCTGCTTGAATGGTAATGACCATCAAATTTTGAGGAGCTGATACAAAAACTTCTTCTACAATTTTATTATCATCCACTGTGTATTCTGTTTTGGCAATACCTGTTTGAATGTTTAAAGAACGTTTGTAAATGGTAGCTGCTGATTTCCAATGGAATTTAATCCCTAAATCACCTAATGTTTGATAAGATCTAACATTGGGAGGAGTACCTACTAAATATTGATTGGATAGCTTATTGGCAGTTTTGTAATCACCGTTAAATATAGCAGTTTGTATTTCTTTCAAATGAGTTTTTGCACCTGGATTATTATTATTGATAGGCGCTCCAGCCCAAACACTTTCTTCATTTAATTGAATTCTTTCTTGTTGAATTCCTCCAAAGACCATACCACCTAAGCGTCCATTTCCTACTGGCAGCGCATCCGTCCATTTTTGAGCTGGCTTGGTATACCAAAGGGAAAGGTTGTCCTGCTGTCCATAACTTAGACAACTGAATAGTAAGCCAATTGAAAGAGTTAATAATTTCATATATTTTTTAATTAAGTAAATGAAAGAATATTTTTTGTTTCCTTAGAAAGCAAAAGATAGTAATGGATTATTAAAAGATAGATTGCTATAAAACAATAAAATTGAGAAAAGGACCGATCAATCCAATAGATTGTTTTTCGGTCCTTTTTCTAAAATCTGTTTGAACTACATTTTATAATATTGCTCCCATCCTTTTCTTGGTGGTGGGCCATATAGCAATTCATTGCCCACTTTGCTGTTGGTTATTTTATTAGTACGACTATTAAATATAAGTTTGGTATTCAATCTTTGCGCTAACACACCCAAAGCCATTACTTGGCTTAAAGGCCCAGCTATATCGAAAGAAGAACGACATTTTTCTTCACCCTTACAAGCCTTAAGGAAATTAGCAAAATGGTTAGATGGACTCTCAGGTACTACTGGTAATGAGGATGCCATGTCCTTTGCTTTATCAACTGGAATAATTTCAAGTGCTGATCCATGAGATCCACCTTTGAAAGTAAGGTCCTTACCATAAATAACTTTTCCTGGATATCTTTTGATATTTCCAGCTGTTGGCGGTGGAATATTTTTAGCTCTTATTGGTTCTCCATAAAAACTTGGTAAGGTTGGTTGGTTGTTGTAGCCATCATACCAACTAAGTTCTAGTGCTGGCATACGGTCACGTTTCGGAAATTTAAATACTAGGGTAGAGCCTTGTGGGAATATGAGCGTGCTATGTCCTTCCATGTAAATAGGATCTACTTCTGTCGGTAATCCTAATTTTAAAAATTGGTGAGCAGTATCAAAAATATGTGCGCCCCAATCTCCTAATGCACCATTTCCAAACTCAAACCATGATCTCCAATCACCATTAATATATCCTTTGTTATATTCTTTGAACTGAGCTGTTGAAAGCCATTTGTCCCAATCTAAGGTAGTAGGGATAGGCTGTGATGGAAGATAGTCTGAAACTTTCATGCCATGCCAACGGCGTCCATTGTTCATGAAGCAAGTGATTTTTTCAACATCCTTTATGATACCCGCTTCTGTCCATGCTTTGAATTGAAAATAATTTTCTTCAGAGTGCCCTTGGTTACCCATCTGTGTAGCCACCTTGTATTTTTTCTGTGCCTTCATCATTAAAGAAACTTCATGAAAAGTATGCGCCATTGGTTTTTCTACATACACATGTTTGCCTTGAGACATCGCTAACATGGCAACAGGGAAATGAGAGAAATCGGGGATACCGACAGAAACTGCATCAAATTGATTGCCCATTTTATCAAACATTTCACGGAAATCTTGGAAGCGCTTAGCAGTTGAAAATTTCTGCATGTTGGCGACCGTTTGAGGAGCACCCATGTCTATATCACAAATGGCAACAATATTAGCTAAACCAGTTTTATGTAAAGAGTTGAGTACATCACTACCTCTGTTTCCTATTCCACAGCAGGCCACATTCACCTTATCGCTGGGAGCTACGTGACCAAGGGCTTTTCCCATCACGTAAGATGGAATAATTGTATAACCTGCCACTGCAGCTAAAGTGGCTGAACTGGTTTTAATAAATTCTTTTCTTTTCATATAAAATTGGTTTTAATAATTTTTAAATTTAGCACAATCTTTTTTAGAATCTTGTAAACTTTCTATTTGATTTTATTGGAATTAACTAAGAGCAAAGAGCTGGTACTTTTTATTCTGAAATAAAAGGTATATTATTTTATAAATTGATAAGCAAATTTGATATAGTTTTCCCAGTCATATAATAAAATATCATGTTTTCCATTTCTAATGTGATGAGATACACGACTAAGAATTGGTTGCTCTACCTTAGGGATTTCTTTCGATTCAAGACCTTTTAAACCATATAATTTATATACTTCACTTGCATAAACTGCCGATAAGTATTCATTCTTAGGAGATGCCCATAAATCTTCTGACGCACTCGCTACATACAAAGGACGAGGGGCTACCATTGCAAGCAGCATGTGTTGATCAAAAGGTAAAGCAGCTTCATTGTTACTATATTTTTGAAAATTAGCACAAGGCCACATTGGGAATCTTTCATTCAATTTTCCAATGGTTTCACCTTCTTTATTTCTTGAAATTGCCGCACCACCGCAACCAGAACAGTTAGAGATAACTGCTGCAAATCTTTGATCTAGTGCACCAGCCCATATGGCTGCTTTACCCAATCGAGAATGTCCAATGACCGCAACTTTTTTTGCATCTACATTTTTATCAGTTTCTAAATAATCTAGCGCGCGCGATAAACCCCATGCCCATGCGGCAAGGGCACCCCACTCGTCAGCTGCAGGAAGAGTTTGATTGGGTTGATACAATAAAGGATAAACACCAATCGAAAAATCATTTCTATCAGGAGCAATATCCCAATAATACATAGTAGCAACACCACATCCAGCGGCAATAATATTTTCAATTGGCCATCTAGCCGATTCGCCAGCCCTTTTCATTGATGAACCATTCCATGCTTTAGCCATGTGAACGGCGGTATCATCGATAGTACTGTGGTTTCCATTAAAATTGTATCCAAGAAAGGTGACAAAAGATTTTTTTGCTTTCGGTAAATACATCAATATTTCAACTGAAAGTTCTTTTCCATTGCCGGTGAACGTTAATCTAACTTGTTTTCTAATCGCTTTTCCATTGAGTGCCTGATTATCTGTTTCAAGAACTTTCACTGAAGAAATTTTTAGTTTACCTGGAATTTTTCCATACATCTGTGATTCAAATAAATCCTTGATTTCAGGCCTGCGTTCTTTTTCCCATTGTTGTTTAGTCGAAATAGTATTTCCTTTTTGAGAAACCAACAAGGCTGGAATAGGAAGGGTTGGTTGAGTAGTAGTAGGACTATTTTGTGCAAAGGATTGAATCGTTAACAGAAGAAAAAATCCTAAAAAAATTAAAAATTGATTTTGCTTTTTCATATCGCTTGTAATTTATTATAGTTTAATTTATTTGGATGAAGGTAATGGTTGAATATAATAAAGGCTAACACCATGAAAAGGTATCATTGTATTGATAGAACCATTGGTTAAACTTACATTTTTCTGTCTCCATACATCCCGTACTTTCCAATTACCTTTTAGACCAAGTTTTGATAACGCAACGGTATAATTTTTTGGTTTTTCATTTCCCCAACGGAAAAAGGAAGCAGGATTTTTACCATAATTGTCAGTATTAAAAAATCCAATGGCGTAAGCTCCGTCTTCCATTTTTTTAAACCAGGTTTGTATTCCGTCTTCATCCGAAATTAATCTAGCAGAGGATCCTAGAGGATCCTGATCGATTGCAATCACTTCATCGTTGTTTAAAAGATTTAAGGTAAATTCATCTAGTTGGTCAATAGGACAACCAATTAGCAGAGGAGAAGATAGTAAAGCGAAAAGGCTGATATGACTATATTGTTCATTGGGCGTTAGTCGGGTCGGATGCATTTCTGTTCCAGTGGTAACATTGCCAAGGATCATCATGTCTGGATCGTTCCAATGTCCGGGTCCACCATAAGGACCCCATTTATCCAATTTAAAAGTGCAATGATATAATCCCTGCCAACTGTCTCTAATATCAGGACCAGTGCGGTACATATTGGAAATTTTCACCCACTCCTCTACGTTATTAAATGGTGCCGAATTAGATAAGCTATAAATAATATCTCTGCCGGATGATTTTAGTGCAGCAGACATTCTGCGAGCAGAATTAACTTCTATGCGCCAATCATATTTTAAAAAATCAACGCCCCATTCAGCCAATTGCAAAGCATCATTATTTTCAAATCTATATTTACCAATATAACGGAAAGCTCTTTTGTTATTTTTTATTGAATCAGGATAAATACCATTCTCAAAATTAGAGGAGGCACCCATATAGCCCGCATAGCTCGTTATCCAGGGCGTAGAATAAACTCCGATCTTCAAACCCATAGCATGAATATCATCAATCATTTTTTTGAAATTGGGAAATTTTTCATTGGCTTGCATTGCATGCAATTTACCTCCTCTATTGCCTTGCCATGCATCATCTATATTTACAAAATTCCATCCATGATCTCTAAGTTCCTTGCTAACCATCGCTTTTGCTGACGCGATTACTTTTTCACCATCGATCAATCTGGCCCAAGAATTCCATCCATTCCAGCCCATCGGTGGGGTAAGTGAAATCGTATCGCCTATCTTAATCTTCAATTCTTTTTTTGCTTCACCAAATTTATTTTTTGCTCTAAGTTGAACTAAATAAATACCTCTTTGAGAGATCTTGCCTGAAATAGTTCCGGTTGCATGATCAATGGAAAGTCCGAGTGGTAAATTATCTGCAAAAAATTCAATAGGCTTTGAACCAGTGGATGCAATAGTGTATAAGAATGGGTTGCCAGGCGTTGCACCAAAAACCTTTGCAGAATTAATTTGAGGAGTTTTAGGGGATGGAGGTGTTAGAATATATTTTTCGTCTAAGTTAGGTGTAGTAAGGGGTACCACGTTTCCAATCATCGAAATTTTTGCATCTGCAAAATTGGTATAGACCTTTGTATAACCTTGATCTTCTACCATTACTAGTAATCCCATTCTTTGAACGCCGGTTAAATTTACTTTTACATTTTTGGGCAAATCACCCCATTTCATATCACCACTTTCAAATAAAATTTTACCATCTGCTAATACATAAAATTGGTGTTTTAATATTTTATTACCCATGTCATCGACTCCTACTGAAGCAGTAAATTCAGTAGCATTTCCATTCAGTAAAAAAGACAATACACTGGTAGATTGAACACCAATTCCTCTTTGATAAGTTTTTTTGACCATCGCCATGGTTTCGCCCCCTCCATTTTTTTTGGCAGATATTCCAGGAATACCTTCTGAATATTTTTGTATCACCAAATCATCTAACCATATTTCATTGATCGATTGCGCGTAACTGTTAGTAATGCATGAGACAAACAATAATAAGGACAGCAGTTTACTTTTCATTCTAATATATTTCAAATAATTTAAATTGAACCTTTTAGAGGGAGTAAATTAGGCATTCTTACTAAGACTGGAAAATCTTGCCACGAATTATTAAAATCCTTATTTTTAACTTGTTAATTGAACTCTTTTGCACTTAGATATATTATTACGGAATAGTCAGCAGGCGATTGATTCTCTTAGATTTTTTAACTTTTAATTTTAATCAAATAAATACAATTAAATAGTAATATGAAAAAATATAAAATAGCTCAATGGATAGTTTTTTTAATTCTCCTCACTGACCTGTCTGCAAAAGCCCAGGTGAATCAATCTAGTACGGTAGATATTTGTATTTACGGCGGAAGCTCTGCCGGTGTAATGGCTGCTTATACTGCAAAAAAGATGGGAAAATCGGTGATTTTAATTGAACCGAGTAACCGATTAGGTGGTTTAACGACGGGTGGATTAGGTCAAACAGATATCGGAAATAAATATGCGGTGGCTGGACTTTCACTAGATTTTTATAGGCGTATTGGTCAGCATTATGGAAAGTTTGAACAGTGGACATTTGAACCGCATGTAGCCAAAGAATTATTTGAACAATATATTAAAGAAGCCAATATCAATGTTGTTTATAATTATAGACTTCAGTCAGTAAGCACTGAAAAGGGTGCTATTAAAGAAATAACTGTAGAGAACGCTATTCAACCCAATCAATCAACGAATCAAATTATAAAGGCAAAGGTTTTTATTGATTGTACCTATGAAGGTGATTTAATGGCAAAGTCAGGCGTTTCTTATTTTACTGGAAGAGAATCAAATAGTACTTATGGCGAAACTTATAATGGGGTACAGTTGATGGATAAGCACCAGTTTCCTGACGGAGTAGATCCGTATAAAATTCCAGGTAAAAAAGAAAGCGGATTGGTTTGGGGTATTAGTAATGAAACCTTAGCACCCAATGGAACGGGCGATAAAAAAATACAGACCTATAATATTCGGGTTTGTTTTACTAACAATCCAAGCAATAGAATTCCTATTACTAAACCAGATGATTACAAACCAGAGCGATATGAATTATTATTGAGGGTGCTCGCGAAGAAGCCAGTAAAAAATATTGGAGGATTTACTTCAATAGCTCCAATGCCTAATAATAAAACTGATATCAATAACAATGGAGCTTTTTCAACTGATATGATTGGAGAGAATTGGGATTATCCAGAAGCAGATTATAATAAAAGAATACAAATAAAAAAGGCACATGATAATTATGTACAAGGATTTTTTTATTTTATAGGTCATGATCCTAGAATGCCTTCCTACCTTAGAAATGAAATGCTTCAATGGGGATATCCAAAGGATGAGTATATGGATAATAAAAACTGGACACCTCAAATGTATGTGCGTGAAACCAGAAGAATGATTGGTGAATATGTTATGACTCAATTAAACTGTGAAGGTAAAGAGGTAGTAAAAGATGGAATTGGACTGGCTGCTTACACAATGGATTCACATAATTGCCAGCGGCTTGTTGTGAATGGTATGGTGAAAAATGAAGGGGATGTTCAAGTAGGCGGTTTTGATCCTTATCCAATTGCCTATCGATCAGTGATTCCGAAAAAGAAAGAGTGTAAAAATTTATTAGTTCCTGTTTGTTTATCCGCTTCACATATTGCCTACGGTTCTATTAGAATGGAACCTGTATTTATGGTGCTAGCACAATCATCAGCAGTGGCGGCTTGTTTATCAATAGATAATAATCAAGCTGTACAAGATGTAAATATTGATCAATTGCAACAAATCTTAAAAACAAATCCTTATGCAAATGGTAGTATGCCAGAAATTATAGTGGACAATTTGGATACAGCTAGTGTTATCGTAAAAGGAGATTGGTCTTTTGGAAAATATGGAGGTTTTGGCCCTTCTTATTTACGTGATACTGCTCGTTCTTCAAAAGCCAAGTCAGTTAGGTTTATACCTCAGATAAATAAAGAAGGAAGCTATCAGATTTATACCTATTATCCAAAGTTGCAAAATGGTTCTGAACAGACACAAATAGCAATTTTCGATGGAGAGAAAGTAATTAATAAAGTTATCAAGCGATCCGAAGTTCAAGTGATTGGTCAAACAGCAGGAGAGTGGGTATCTTTAGGAAAATGCAATTTGCCAAAGGGAAAAAATACCTACGTAGAAATTTCTAATAAAAATTCTAATGGAATTATAGTGGCGGATGCAGTGCTTTTTGTGCCGGAGAAATAATTTAACTTTTAGATTGCTATTGGTCATTTTATTATTCAATTAAATCATTCAGGTATTATAAAAATATTTGGAAAAATAATATGCAAAAAAAGATAATTCTATTTTTCATCAATCTTTTTGTGGTGGTATTTTGTTTTAGTCAAAAGGTTACTATAAAACCTATCGATAAAAAATCCACTAAAGAAACGAAAGCACTCTATGCTAATCTGAAAATGCTTTCCGAAAAACATATATTGTTTGGACATCAACATGCAACTCAATATGGTCATGGATGGTATGGTGATGACAATAAAAGTGATGTAAAATCTATTACAGGTTCTCACCCCGGAGTAATTGGAGTGGATTTTAGTGGTTTATATGGCTCCTCTGAAGAGGTTGTGGAAAAGCAAAAACTTTCATTAATTAAATATATAAGTGAAGCTTACAACAGGGGTGGGGTTATTACTGCAGCTTGGCATTTTAATAACCCAGTTAGTAAAACTAATTTTTATTGGAATGATAGCAATGCTGTTGCAGCAGTAAAAAATATAGTTCCAGGAGGCAGTCATCATCAGAAATATAAAAGTATTATAAAAAATATTGCAGCGGTGGCTAAAGCTACAAAAGGCGCAGACGGTAAATTAGTGCCAATTATCTTCAGGCCATTTCATGAGTTCGATGGTGATTGGTTTTGGTGGGGAGCAAAACATTGCACGATAGATGAGTTTAAAACACTATGGCAGTTTACTGTTACCTATTTGAAAGACAGTTTGAAAGTGCATAATTTTATTTATGCTTTTTCTCCTGATAATAAATTTTTAACAGAGCAGAAATATTTAGAACGTTATCCGGGAAATGATTTTGTCGATTTAGTAGGGGTAGATAATTATGGAGATTTTGGCCGTGATGGCAGGTACGATCTAGATGCCGGGTATAAAAAATTAAAAATTGTTAGCGATGTGGCTTTAAAAAATGGAAAGTTAGCTGCATTTACTGAAACTGGATTAGAATCTATTCCTGACTCAACCTGGTGGACGAATTCATTGTTAAAAACATTGCTTCGAAGTGAATTAAAACTTTGTTATGTTTTGGTTTGGAGAAATGACGCTAAAAGTCCAACCCATTTTTATGCCCCATTTCCTGGACAGAAATCAGAAAAAGATTTTATTGATTTTTATAATCGTCCTTACACTTTATTTGAGTCTGATTTAAAAAATATTTACAGGAAATAATCCCAGCACAATTTGGTTTTTAATTAAAAGTTGACCAAAAGGCTAGAAATTTTTAATTGTCTATTCGAAAACACTTAATATAACTTGCTTAATTAATGGCATTTTTTATGCATTATTTAATTAGGACACCTTAATCAATTATTTCAATCATAGTCATTTCCGAAGCTGCTTACCCAAAATATCCCTTCCCATCAGTTCAAATTGATTGATTACAGTTTTTACAAAATATAATCCACTTTAGATCAAACCCTTAATTTAAAAACACAATATTTCTATCTCCTTTTATTGGACTGAGTTCAAATATCATAAAGGTTATAGGTTAGTAAAAGATTTAGGAAAAGCTGTAAGTCCTTTTTTTGTGTATATATTAATTGAAATAAAAAACGATAAATAATGACATCCTTAATTATTCGAAGATTAAAATTATTTATGAATAAAAGTTTTTTTATAGAAATTCATTAATATTAAATAATTAACAAGAAAATGTTAATTCTGGTTAACAATTGCTTAACGAAAACTTTATTTGTAAAAAACAAATGTTAAAATTTTGAGAGATAGTTTTGCCTCCAAAATAAAAAATATGAAATTAATACCAAAAAATTTAAAGTGGTTGTTAACACCACTTATGTTATTAGGCTTTAGTGTTGTTACTTTCGCCCAAAGCATTCAAGTTAATGGAAAGGTTATGGATGCTGATACAAAAGCGGCGCTTGAGTTTGCTTCTGTAACAGTGAGTGGAACAACAACTGCCACCAAAACTAACCAACAAGGAACTTTCTCAATTTCCATGAACAAAGTAGGTACATTAATAATTTCTAATGTAGGTTTTGCAACAAAGAGAATTGAAATAAGTGGAAGCAATAGTAATTTAATGATTAGCTTGACAAGACAAGACCAATCATTAAATGAAGTGGTTGTAACCGCTTTAGGTATCAAAAAAGAGAAAAGGAAAATTGGTTACGCTACACAAGAAGTGAAAGGATCCGATTTAGTGAAAGCAAGAGAATTGAATCCTATCAACAACTTGGTTGGTAAAGTAGCTGGTTTAACAGTAGGTATCAACCAAGAAATGTTAAGAACACCAAATTTAGTATTAAGAGGTGGCCGTGTAAATTTAATTGTAGTGGATGGTGTGCCAATTAACTCTGATACTTGGAATATTAGCCCAGACGATATCGAATCTTACAACGTTTTGAAAGGACCAGTTGCGTCTGCTCTTTATGGTTATAGAGGTCAAAATGGTGCTATCATCATAAACACAAAAAAAGGTACTAAAGATAAAAGAGGGTACTCTGTTGAATTCAATAGCAGTACTTCAGTTCAAAATGGTTTTATTGCTTTACCTAAAACACAAGATGAGTATGGACCTGGTGACCACGGTAAGTATGCTTTCGTAGATGGTCTAGGTGCAGGTACAAACGATGCGGATTATGATGTTTGGGGACCAAAATTTGAAGGTCAATTGATTCCTCAGTATGATAGTCCAGTAGATCCTATTACTGGTAAAAGATCTGGTACTCCTTGGATTGCGCGTGGTAAAGACAACTTAAAGAAATTTATTCAATCTGGTTTGTTAAATACATCTAGTATTGCAATTGCTTCTTCTACAGAAAAAGCGGACCTTCGTTTTTCAATGGGCAATACTTATAACAAAGGTATTTTACCAAACACGAGTTTAAATACAACCAACTTAAATTTGTCAAGTACATTGAGATTCAACTCTAAATTAACTTTAGATGCGAATATCAATTTCAACAAACAATATTCTGATAATTTCCCAGACGTAAACTACGGTCCTAACTCAGTAATTTACAATATTACTATTTGGGGAGGTGCTGATTGGAATATGAATGACATGAGAAATTACTGGCAGCCAGGTAAAGAAGGTGTACAAAGTATCTATGCAGAATATCAAAGATACCATAACCCTTACTTTATGGCTTATGAGTGGACAAGAGGTCATTATAAAAATGACATCTATGCATATACTACTTTAGACTACAAAATAAATAAGTATGTAGATTTATTTGCAAGAACTTCACTTACTACTTATGATTTAATGCGCAACGAGAAAATGCCTTTCTCAGCTCATCCTTACGGTAGAGAAGAGAATAGAGGAGATTACAGAGAAGACAGAAGATCTTTATTTGAATCCAACTCTGAATTCCGCGCCAATTTCAAAACACCTGAGTTAGCGAATTTCTTTAATATTTCTGGTTTTGCTGGTGCTAACTACAGACAATTTAATTACAATTCAAATTTTACAACTACCAACTATTTAAATGTACCTAATGTGTACACTTTTGCAAACAGTAGAAATCCGGTAATTGCATACAATTTTGCATCTGAAATGAGGGTTAAATCTTTATTGTATTCAGTGGATATTGAGGCTGGTAAATATGCTAACTTAAATATCACTGGACGTAATGACCAATTGTCAGCATTGAATAAAGGAAACAATTCTTTCTTCTATCCTTCATTTAACTTGAGCACTGTGTTGAATGATTATATTGACATGCCAAAGCAAATTAACTTCTTCAAATTAAGAGGTTCGTATGCAAAAGTTAGAGGTGGTGGAAACTTTGTATCTGATTATATTGGCTCTACACCTAATAACAATTTCCCTATTGGCTATGGTGAGCAAAATAGCTCTCCATATGGCGGACCTACCTATACTTATTCCGATGTGTATTCTACAGGTATTGGATATAACAATACTACTCAAGCTGCTTTCACTAACACTTTAGTAGATAGTGACGTTCAGCCTGATGATAGATCAAGTCTTGAATTTGGTTTAGAAACAAGGTTCATCAACAATCGTTTTGGTCTAGAAGCAAGTTATTTTAGTTATACAGATGGGCCTCAAATTTTCTCTAAATCAATTTCTCAAACATCTGGTTATGGTTCTTATGTGATCAATGGTACTAAAACTAAAAGAACGGGTTACGATCTAAGTTTGAATGCGGTGATTTTGAAGAAAGCAAATGGTTTAAACTGGGATGCGACCTTCAATACCGGTACATTCAAAAGCGTATACACTGAATTACCAAAAGGTGTAACTGCTTTAAATACATTTTATATAGTTGGATCAAGAACAGATCTTGTTTATATCAGAAAGTTTGCTAGAACACAGGATGGTAAAATCATCAATGATGCGGGTGGTAGACCAGTTATCTTACCAGTTGCACAATTTGCTGGTAATTCTAATTCTGATTATGTATGGGGACTTAACAATAAATTTAGCTACAAAGCATTTACCTTAAACTTGCAAGTAGATGGTCGCGTTGGTGGTGTAATGGAAGATTATGTAAGAAAGAAAACATTCCAGGGTGGTCGTCACATTGAAACAGTTCAAGGTGAAATGGGTGTTGCTAGATTCCAAGATTATAAAGGCGTAAAAGCATATTTAGGAGAAGGTGTTCAAATAGCTTCTGGAACTCCAAAATATGATGCGGTTTCTGGTTTAATTACCAATTACGCTGACTTGAAATTTGCAGCTAATACTACTAAAACATATATACAAGATTACGTTAGCCGTGTACATGGTATTCCTGAGCCAAATATGATGAGTAAAACATTTGTTAAACTTTTTCGCGGGGGAGCTCCAGCAGCAAGACCGCCTCCACAACAAAGGTGCCCAGCCGCACAGACACCCCCTCGGGCACCAACACTCCCACGCCCACTGGCACACCCTCTGGAAGTGACACCCCCTCATCCACTCGCACGCCCAGTGCATCGCGCAGTGTCACGCCCACATCCATGGCAACGCCCAGCCTCTCTTTGGGGGCCAGCCCCCGCGTCACCCCCAGCG
>CAMBTV010000059.1 GCA_945870835.1 Chitinophaga pinensis | reverse complement strand
GTTTTATTCTAAACATAAAACTAGAATACTAATTTTTTAGAGTTCTCTCACCCAAATATTACGGAAGCTCATTGGTTCACTTTTATCACCATGCGCTTGTAATTTAATTGGAGTAGCACCATGTTTTTTATAGGTTGGTTTACCTACATAAACAGTTCCACCGGTTAAGATGGTATTATTTTGAACCAAAACTCCATTATGAATCAATGTAACTCGAGCCGGAGATAAAAGATCACCTCCGTCATTAAAACGAGGGGCAGTCCATATTACATCATAAGTTTGCCATTGACCTGGTTTTCTACTAGGATTTGCTAAAGGTATAGATTGCTTGTAGATGCTACCCACTTGACCATTCACATAGGTCTTATTTTCAAAGCAATCTAATATTTGAATTTCATAACCATCATCACCTTTTCCTGTGGAGGCTAAAAACAATCCACTGTTTCCCCTACCCTGTCCAGTACCTGTGATATTAGCTGGTATTTGCCACTCTAAATGCAATTGGTAATCAGTAAAAGATTTTTTTGTTTGTATATTACCAGTTTCTTTTTTAACGGTGAATACTCCGTTACTTACCTCCCATTTTGCAGGTGAATTATCTTTTACAGACACCCATTCACTTAGATTTTTTCCATCAAATAAAATGAACGCATCTGAAGGTGCTTGATTTCCCTCTGTCGTTACTATTTTAGGTTCTGGTTGCCATACTTCTGTGGCAGCAGGATCTTGTTTTTGAGCAAAACTTTGTTGAGCAGAAAAAAGAATAGAGCAGGATAATAAAAATAAGAATTTTTTCATACGAAGAATCGTTTTATGGTGAAGAATGTTTTTAATTAAATGAAAGATAATCGATTATCAACCTATATCCTTCAAAATTGAAATTAAATTTAAGGTTAATAATTTATAAACTGTAAAAGCTTTTACAAATGTTTTTTTTAATATTTCTAATGATTATATTTACAATTCAACTTTTATTCAGACTATATAAAAACTTTATTTATGGGAGACACTCTCCAAATTAAAAAACAAGCTAAAAAATACGATGTAGTAATAGTTGGTTCGGGTGCAGGAGGCGGAATGTCAGCATATGTATTAGCAAATGCAGGTTTAAAGGTTTGTCTGCTAGAAGCCGGTCCTGATTATGATCCAGCTACAAACTCATCTCAAATGAAAAATCCATGGGAGTCGCCACGAAGAGGTGCTAGTACAAAATTTAGACCATTTGGCGATTTTGATGGATGTTATTGGGGATGGGAAATTGATGGAGAACCCTATACCCACGCCCCAGGCACCAAATGGGAATGGTGGCGTGCAAGAATGGTAGGTGGAAGAACCAACCATTGGGGCAGAATTTCTTTGCGCTTTGGCCCCAAAGATTTTAAACGTAAAAGTATTGATGGCTTGGGTGATGATTGGCCAATTGGTTATGAAGATGTGAAACCTTACTATGATAAAATAGATCAACTGATTGGAGTTTTTGGTAGCAACGAAGGATTACCCAATGACCCAGATGGTATATTTTTACCGGCTCCCAAACCTCGTCTTCATGAACTGTATATCAAGAAAGCAGCAATCAGTGGAGGTGTTCCAGTAATACCTTCACGTTTATCCATTCTAACAAAACAAATCAATAAAGAAAGAGGTGCCTGTTTTTATTGTGCGCAATGCGGAAGATCATGCAAAGTTTATGCAGATTTTTCTTCCTCTTCTGTGTTAATCAAACCTGCAGTTGCTACCGGAAATGTTGACCTTATTACCAATGCGATGGCAAGGGAAGTGCTCACTAACAAAGAGGGAAAAGCTACGGGTATTTCCTATGTGAATAAAGAAGATATGCAGGAATATCAAGTTGAAGGCAAAGTGGTAATACTTGCAGCCAGTGCATGTGAAAGTGCGCGTTTGATGTTAAATTCAAAATCTGAACAGCATCCAAATGGTATTTCTAACTCAAGCAATGTAGTAGGGAAATATTTACACGATTCTACTGGTGCAGCAATGGGAGGAGTTTTACCTAAATTAGTTGGAAGAAAAAGATACAATGAAGATGGTGTGGGAGGAATGCATGTTTATTCACCTTGGTGGCTAGATAATAAAAAACTAGATTTTCCACGTGGTTATCATATTGAATATTGGGGCGGAATGAGCCAACCATCTTATGGATTTGGTTTTGACATGGAATCTCAAAACGGCATGTTTCCTATCAATGGAAAAACAAAAGAAGCGGGCGGATATGGTGCTTCTTTAAAAGAAGATGTACGATATCTCTTCGGCTCTGGTGTTGGTATGGCTGGTCGTGGTGAAAGTATTGCTGTGGAAACTAATTATTGTGAAATTGATCCATCTGTAGTTGATAAATATGGAATTCCCGTGCTTCGATTCAATACTAAAAATAGCGATTACGAGATTAAGCAGGCTAAACACATGAAAGAAACTTTCAGGGAAATTATGCACAATATGGGTGCAGTGATTACTTGGGGAGACACTGATGGCCCTGAAAATGATTATGGCCTTGCAAATCCAGGAAATATTATTCATGAAGCCGGAACCATTAGAATGGGTAACGATCCAAAAAAATCTGCCTTAAACAAATGGAGTCAAGCGCATGACTGCAAAAATTTATTCAATGTAGATGGTGGTCAGTTTGTTTCGCAAGCTGATAAAAACATCACGTGGACAATTTTAGCTTTGTCAATGAGAACCTCAGAATATATAATTGATCAACTTAAAAAAAATAACCTGTAAACTAGCATGTAAAAAAGCTAGTCTATTATTTTAAGAAACTTTAAGACAAAAATAATTATATGGATAGACGTAAATCAATCAAAACATTATTAGTAGGAACCGCTGTGGCATCGGTTTTAATCGAATCTTGTGACACTTCAGTTAAAAATAATTCAGCAGCTTCTTCCAAAGGATTAAATGAAGAGGATCGGATGGCTGAAGAAAAAATTGCTAACAAAAAACTGCGTGATGAAATATTTTTCACACCTACTGAAATGGCAACCATTACAATTTTAGGGGATATCATCATACCGAAAGACGCAGTAAGTGGAAGTGCTTCTGAAGCAAAAGTGCCTGAGTTTATCGAATTTATTGTTAAAGATATGCCAGCGCATCAGACACCCATGAGAGGAGGATTGCGTTGGCTAGAAATGATCTCTCTCAAAAAATTTGGAAATTCATTTACTGCTATTACTGAAAAACAGCGAATTGAAATCATAGATGAAATTGCCTATCCTAAAAAAGCAAAAGCATCGATGAAACAAGGAGTAGCCTTTTTTAACTTGATGCGCAACCTAACCACTACAGGATTTTATACTTCTGAAATGGGAGTAAAAGATGTTGGATATATGGGTAATGTTCCCAATCAATGGAATGGCGTACCAGATGACGTTTTAAAGGAGCATAATTTAGCTTACACCGAAAGAGAATTAAAGGAATGTGTAAATTATGACACTAAATAAAAAATGAAATATTAAAATAATTTTCAAAAATAGATGACTAAAGAAGTCATCTATTTTTTTGGATATACTCGAAACCATTGATAAATATCTTTAAAAAATTAGTTGTTGAAAAAAACTCTAATCAATTAACATTACAACTAAATCCATCACATTGGTGTGAGTGGCTCCTGTTTTTAAAAGTCCACCTGATTGATTAAAAAAAGTATACGCATCATTATTTAAAAGATAGTCTGCTACATCAAGCTTTAATTCATTCGCCTTTACAATAATGTCTCCATCTACAATTGCACCCGCTGCATCAGTTGGCCCGTCAGTACCATCAGTTCCGGCGGATAAAAAAGTTATTATATTCGAAAAATTATTTCTATTAATTATAGCCAACTCTTGAAGAGCACTTAGTGCCATCTGCTGATTACGGCCGCCAATTCCCTTTCCAGTAACCTTCACCGTAGTTTCTCCGCCTAGTAAAACACACGCTGGTTTAACGCCCTGGTAGCTCTTGCAGAAATCAATTAACGAACGACCTACTTGTTCGGCATCGCCTGTAAGACTAGTTTCTACTTTACAGATATGATAACCAAGTTGAATTGCCATTGATTCAGCTGCCTTTATTGCAATAAAATTATTGCCAATAATTTTATTATTTACTCTTTTAAAGACAGCATACTCTTTCTTGAAAGTATCTTCGATTATTCCTTTACATCCATCCATTATACGCTGATAAACAGAAGGAGGAAGTTTATCAGATAAATTATACCTATCAATAATATTAAGGCAATCATCAAAAGTAGAATTATCTGGAACAGTGGGGCCACTTGCGATAACCGTCAAATCATCTTCAGGTACATCAGAAATAATAAAAGAAAACCAATACGCTTCTGGAGCATATTGTAATAGTTGTCCACCTTTTACATCTGATAAATGCTTACGAATGGTATTAACCTCATCAATAGAAGCTCCACTGTTTAGAAGCAACTGAAAAGTAAGCTGAATAGCCGCAAGAGATAGGCCGCTTGGAACATCCACCCAAAGTGAAGATGCTCCACCACTAAGGAGACAAATGACTAAATCATTTTTTTTTGCACGTTTTAGTAATTCAAGAGTAGCATTCGTGGCATCTATTCCCTGCTGATCGGGAACAGGATGAGCTGCTTCAAGACAAATAATATTTTCAAGAGAAATTGAATGACCATATTTTGTAACCACCAACCCATCAGTTATCAAATTTCCCAATACATCTTGGACCACCTTAGCCATAGAAGCGCTAGCTTTTCCTGAACCAATTAAATAAATTTTTTGAATTTCTTCAATACCAAATGATTGACCTAAAATATGAAGTTGCTGAAACTCATCAACGAACAAATGATCAGCAATTAATTTTTGAGGCTGAACAGCAGCTACTGCAGTATTGAATATATGTATTGCATTTTCCCTAGCAGACATTCGTTGTTTTTATAGCCAAAATAAAATATAAATTAATTGCTATTGAGCTCCTGATTTTACCTAACCCTTTATTTAATATCAAATTCCGGCAGTTAGCGTAATCGATTTATTTTCCACCATTGCTTGATATAATGGTTCATTGATTGCATGTTCACTTTTTGCTATCACTACTGTAGCGACCGTATTTCCAATAATATTAGTGATCGCTCTAGCTTCACTCATAAATCTATCTACTCCAAGTAATAGTGCTAGCCCTTCTACTGGTATCACTTTTATAGCAGCAAGAGTAGAAGCCAATACAATGAATCCACTTCCCGTAACGCCAGCAGCGCCCTTGCTCGTAATCATTAAAATACCAATGATTGTTAACTGCTGCATTAAAGAAAGATCAATATTGAAAACCTGTGCCAAAAATATAACACACATACTTAAGTAGATAGTAGTTCCATCCAAATTGAAACTATAGCCAGCAGGAATCAGTAATCCTACCACCGTTTTATCACATCCAGCCGCTTCCAACTTAAGCATTATATTAGGCAATGCAGGCTCACTGCTGCTAGCTCCTAATGTGATCAATAATTCTTCTTTAATGTATTTTAATAATTTCCACAAACTAAATCCATTGTATTTACAAATTAGATTAAGTACAATAAAAACAAATAGAAAAACGGTAATGTAAAAACTAAGCATCAGTTTTCCTAGAAGAACCAAAGTGCCAAAACCAAAATGTCCGATTGTATAAGCCATTCCACCAAATGCACCGAGCGGTGCTAGGTGCATAATGAATTTCATGATATTGAAAATCACTTTATTAATTTTCTCAAAACTAGCAATCAAACTAGTTCCATGACTTCCAAGTTTACTAAGCGCGGCACCAAATAAAATACTGAAAAATAATATTTGCAAAATATCTCCCTGAACGAATGACTTAAAAATATTGTCAGGTAAAATATGAGTAAAAAAATCTAACCAATTTAATTCATTGGCTTGGGTTGCAATTTTAATAACTTTTTCCGACTGTAAATTACTGCTAGTTACCCCTACACCTGGATGAACCAAATGCGCTACCACCAATCCAATTATCAAAGCCAGCGTGGTGACCACTTCAAAGTACAAGAGGCCTTTTCCTCCCACCCTGCCTACTTTTTTCAAATCACCAGCTCCAGCAATCCCCAAAACGATGGTAAAGAAAATGATCGGAGCAATAATCATTTTAATTAGATCAATAAACTTTTCGCTGATCAATTTACCCGTCGGAGCAAAAGAAGGAAACAGCCATCCCACCAATATTCCAAGTGAAATACCTATTATAACTTGTACATAAAGAATTTTTAAATATTTCATATTTACACTTCTTAGTGCAATTAATTGATTTCAATTACCAATGGAAAGTTAAGGTTTCTACAATAAATGGATAAATATTGAATACTGATTTTATAAAAACCAATCAATGAGCTATTACTATTCTCCTCAATTTTACTTTCTTGGCTTCATCGCTTCTGTGATTACTTTTCCAACGTTTCCATTGGGCATTTGTATTTTTAGCATCGCTGCAATAGTAGCAGAAATATCCGTCATATAAGTTTCTCTATGCGTATTTCCTTGCTGTACATTCCATCCAAAAAACAATAAAGGAATATGCGAGTCGTAGGGATTCCATGCGCCATGAGTGGTACCTTTATAAGAGCCATCCAAATAGCCCGGCAAAGTTGTAAAAATAATATCTCCACTTCTTTTAGGATTAAATCCATTGATAAACATTTTCTTTTGAGGCTCAGGCAAAGAAGCTAATTCTATTGATTCGGTTTCAACTGCGTTGATGATGTATGGTTTATTTTTAAGCAGGGAAATGATTTTTTGAGTAAGGTCTTTTATATTTTTTTGTTGATTTATTGTTTCATCCTTATTTAAATAAACTTGGTAGTTTTGTACAGACAACACTGATTTTTTAATTCCTAATTCAGCTTCAATAGATTTATTCAATTCATTTAAAAGAGCCATTTCTAAATAGGTACCACCAGGTATTTTATGTTGGTTTAAAAATGCTGGAACCTGTGTCACGCCATGGTCTGCGGTCAAAAAAATAAGGTAACTATCCTTACCTAAAGTGTTATCTAAATATTGTAAAAAGCCAGCAATATCTTTATCTAATCGCAAATAAGCATCTTCTACTTCGATCGAATTAGGTCCAAAACTATGTCCAATGTAATCAGTAGATGAAATACTAATGGCAAGAAAATCGGTCACCTTACCAGCACCTAATTTTTCATTTTCAATAGCAGATTTTGCAAAATCAAATGTATAGGAAGCAGCATAAGGCGTGTATTTGAAGGACTCGTATTTTTCAGTGGTCATTTGTGATGTCATGTGAGGAAAGGTGACCGTTTTTTCTCCCTTTATTGCCGTCTCATAAGGCTGATCATCCGATGTACTTAAATTATAATTAGTAAGGGGTAAAAGAGTATTCCAATCTTTGCTCATGTATAAAGATGGAAGATCTTTGGCATTTTGCTGTTTCACCCAATTGGGTAAATCATTCATGTAATAACTACTAGTTATCCATTTTCCATTGTCATACCAATAAGCCGCGTTTGCACTATGACCAGCAGGGAAAATAGCTCCCCTATCTTTTAAGGATATTCCTATTACTTTACTTTGAAAATTATTACTCAATTTTAGTTCATCCGTTATTGAAGTAGTCCACATATTTCGAGGGCTCATTTTTCCAGCACTAGACTCACTTCCAACCGTTTTAACGGTAAGGTCCTCTGCACAATAAATAGTTCTATTCGTTAGTTTATCGTACCAATTGTTGCCCACAATACCATGTATGGCAGGTACAGAACCTGTATATACGCAAGTATGTCCAGGAGCGGTATAAGTCGGCATGTAAGGGATTAAAGTATTGTCACAACTAAAGCCTTGTCTCAATAATCGATTAAACCCATTGGAAATATATAGCTCATTAAAACGATATAAATAATCCCAGCGCATTTGGTCAATTACGATGCCTACTACCAATTTAGGCCCCTTACTTAAAGAATTCAACTGCTTAGCCATTGGCTGTCGAAGACTTGTCAATGGCTTAACTGATTCTTGTGCCATAGAGTTGAATAATAACAATAACAAACAGGTAGAAATAGTAAGGTGCTTTTTAAACATGTAATATTTTTTTGCAAAGATAATAGACAGTCGGTCTTTTAAGTTTTAATATTGATTCAATTTGTCAAATTTTGATAGCAATTCCTTAAATTTGCCCCATAAAAAAGATTGACATTTATAACGTTGAAAAGGCAAAAGATGCTTTTATAAGCGCTATAAATATCCTTAACCAATAACCTATTTTAATCATGGCAGATGTTTTTGAAAAATTAGTGAAAGATGGTGGTCCTATTGGGCAGCACATGGATAGAGCACATGGCTATTTTGCATTTCCAAAATTGGAAGGTGAATTAGGGACTAGGATGCAGTTTCGTGGAAAGGAAATGATTGTTTGGAGCTTAAATAATTATTTAGGATTGGTGAATGACCCTCGTGTTAGAGAGGTGGATACTCAAGCAGCTGCAAAATACGGAATGGGAAATCCTATGGGTGCGCGAATGATGAGTGGCAATACTGCAAAGCATGAGGAACTAGAAAAAGTGATTAGCCGCTTCGTTAATAGAGAGGATACAATGTTATTAAACTTTGGATACCAAGGTATCATGAGTTGTATCGATGCACTAGTAAATCGTAGAGATGTTATTGTTTATGATGCCGAGGCGCACGCCTGTATTATTGATGGTATTCGCTTACACATGGGACATACCTACGCCTTTAAGCACAACAATATTGAAGATTATGAAAAACAAATGCAGCGTGCAGAAAAGATGATTGAAAAATCAGGAGGCGGAATTTTAGTCATTACAGAAGGCGTATTTGGAATGGATGGTGAACAAGGAATTATAAAAGAAATTGTAGCTACTAAACAAAAATATCAGTTTCGCTTATTAATCGATGATGCACATGGTTTTGGTTATATGGGGCCAACTGGTGCTGGCGCTGATGAAGCACAAGGATGCCAAGCTGGAGTAGATTTATATTTTAGCACATTTGTAAAAAGTATGGGAAGCATCGGTGCATTTATCAGTGGCCCGAAAGCTGTAATGAAGTACTTACGTTACAATACCCGATCACAAATATTTGCAAAAAGCCTTCCACTAATGATTGTAGAAGGAATGCTTACTAGAATGGAAATGGTAACTACGATGCCGCAATTGAGAGAAAAATTATGGTACAATGTTAACCGCCTGCAAAATGGTTTAAGAGAAAGAGGATTTGATATCGGTAATACCAATACCCCTGTAACTCCTATCTACATGAAAGGTGATGTACCAGAAGCTACTCAGATGGTGATGGATCTTCGCGAAAACTACCATGTATTTTGTTCTATTGTAGTGTACCCTGTTATACCTAAGGGAGACATTATTTATAGATTAATTCCTACTGCTATTCATACCGATGAGGACATCGATATGACATTAAAAGCATTTGAAGCGACTAAAAAGAAATTAGATGCTGGCGAATACAAGGCTGCTGAAATCCCTGATATGGCAGACGCCAGTGCTTAAGACATTTATTTAGATTACCCTTAAATAAAAAGTGGGATTTATTAATTTGCTCTTAGCTGTGGTATAAACGATAATAAGTTTTTAAACTCAACTAGCTTTTTCATGTTGAGTAATGAAAGTCGAAGATGACAATTGAACCTCTTCTCTTTTCTTCAATTGATAAGGAAGATGGTATTGTGTTAAAAATTGTTTTTTAAAATCTTTGTAATGACTTACTGCACCTAATAAACTCATTAATTTTATATAATACCAAGCAAAATCAATTTGATGAGGCTTAAATCCGCTTCTTGCACTTTTTGGAAATAAATGATGGTTATTGTGCCACTCGCCCGCAACAATTCCAGGCCATAATTGATTCACCGAATTATCTTTGTGATTATAGTCAATGCCTTCCCGTTGCCTCTCTTCACCTTTACCATGCCCTTCATAATTAAACGTCCTTACTCCTATTGCCCAAAATGCTGCAGCGCCAAACATACTGCAAGCCAAAGCATGACCGCCTAACATATAAAAAGTAATGTACCAAAATGACCAGTTAAGAATCCATGAAGTAACAGCACCAAGAGGAGTAACATAGGAACCCCATCGATGGTATTGCTTATAAGTATTTCCTTTTATACCCGTATGCTTCATCAGTAACCCTATACGATTGTAATCTGCATTACTTAAATCTTTTGCAATTGGTTGGTGATTTACATCAGCTAAAAAACAATATAAAAAACCTGCCTGAGCATTATAAGGATCTCCAGGTTGATCTGATTTTGCATGATGAACATGATGTGAAATAACATAGATCTCTTCAGGGATCACATTGATAGTAAGATTTTGAGTAAAAACACGCCAAAATGCATTTCTAAATGTATACGCTCCATGCGTACAATATCGATGGTGCCAGATAGTACCATGCGTTCCCATGATGATCATGCTATAAACAAAGGCTGCAAGAAAAGTCCAAATATGAAGAAAATTAAATATAAAAATAAAAAAGAAAGGCAATAGACAAAATACTTTTAGCCAGCTAAAAAATGGTAGCCAATTTTTTCTATTAGAGACAACATTAAGTCTTGAAAAAAACTCCTTTAAAATCTGAATAATACTAGGCTTTATGAGCTTTCCATTAGCGTCTGCCCACCCATAGGAAGGTGGCTGTAATACATGATCTAAATAAGGCATATTGGTAACTATTTATTTTTTTTCTTCTATGATAGCAATACACTAAGTTAATCTTAAAGTAGATACAAAGATGTAGTCTATTGGTACTTATTTTTTTTCAGTATAGTTTTTAGTATTGTCTCATTTACTTAATTAGTCGACTATCAAAAAGTAGTAAGCATGTATTCTTTTAAATGGGTAAACGCGATAATTTTTAGTCAATCCTTTGTTTGACGCCCTCGAATAAAAAGTGCTAGAAATTTTAACTATCAGCCGTTAAAAAATCAAGGCTGTTTGAGCGAGCACGGCCATTAAAGTAACTTACTCTACCCGCGAGTTCCTTGATTTTAAGCTGATAGTTAAAATTTCATCCGCCGCGGCGGATAGATTTTTTTTGTTACTTTTTTGCATCAAGGCAAAAAAGTAAAAGCACTCTATTCAAGAGGAAATTCCAAGCCTATCTACTTAACTTTTATTTTACTAAAAAGCAATAAGAATTTATTATTTATTTGACTTATTACCTGATAGCCCTTTATCGAATTAGCGCATTACTAATACTAAGAATCTATTTATAAAAAAAGGAGCAAGACTTACATCTTACTCCTTCTAATTTATTTTATTAACTTTTTAGTTAATTTATTCTTCATCATCAAAGCTCATTGCTTCCTTAGTAGTCATCAGTAATTCGTACTCCTCTTTGCTACCAACGATCATGTTTTCAAACTCACGCAAGCCTGTACCTGCTGGAATTGGATGACCCGTAATAACATTCTCCTTAAGACCTAACATCAAATCAAGTTTACCGTTAATAGCGGCACTACTCAACACTTTTGTAGTCTCTTGGAAAGAAGCTGCAGAAATCCAACTTTGTGTACCCAATGAAGCTTTTGTAATTCCCTGTAACAATGGTGAAGAGGTTGCAGGTTTTGCATCACGGAATTCAACTAGTTTTTTATCTGCTCTACGTAAGATTGAATTCTCTTCTCTAACATCACGAAGCGTAGTAATTTGACCAGTTTTCAAAATGGTACTTTCACCAGCATCTGTAACTACCTTTTTATCAAAAATGTTGTCATTTTCGGTATTAAAGTCCAATTTATCTTCTGTATCACCTTCTAAGAATATAGTATCACCAGCATCTTCAATGCTTACTTTACGCATCATTTGACGAACAATCACCTCCACATGCTTATCATTGATACGTACACCTTGTAAACGGTATACCTCCTGAATCTCATTCACAACGTACTCTTGTACTGCAAACGGTCCTTTAATAGATAAGATATCTGCAGGAGCAGTTTGACCATCACTTAAGGCAGCACCCGCTTTTACGAAGTCGCCATCTTGAACTAGAATCTGACGAGTTAATGGAACAAGGTATTTTCTTACCACACCATCCTTAGCCTCTACGATGATTTCTCTGTTACCACGTTTGATATTACCAAAAGTAACTACTCCATCAATTTCGCAAACTACCGCAGGGTTACCTGGATTTCTTGCCTCAAATAATTCAGTTACACGAGGTAAACCTCCAGTGATATCTTTCAATTTGCTTAATACCCTTGGTATCTTAACCAATACCTGACCAGCTCTTACAGAATCACCTTCTTCTAACACGATATGACTTCCAACTGGTAGGTTATAAGATTTTGTCTCTTTACTACCTTCAATAATAATGGAAGGTAATTTGGTTTTATCTTTTGTTTCGATTACCACTTTCTCTTTGTGACCAGTTTGCTCATCAGCTTCTTCACGAACCGTAACGCCTTCAATCACCGCTTCAAATTTCAATGAACCGACAATTTCAGAAACGATCACATTATTAAATGGATCCCATGTGCAAATTACTTCTCCCTTGGTTACTTTCTGTCCGTCTTTCACATTCAATGTAGCACCATAAGGAATATTGTTTGACGTTAATAAACGGTCATTCTTAACATCCATGATACGAACTTCACCAGTACGTCCTATTACCACATTGATTTTATTTCCTTCTGCATCTTGGGTAGCAACAGTACGTAAACCATCAAACTGGATCGTACCATCAAACTTAGCAGGCATTGTAGATTCTACAGAAGCAGATCCAGCCACACCACCCACATGGAAAGTACGTAGGGTAAGCTGAGTACCAGGCTCACCGATACTTTGTGCAGCAATAATACCTACAGCATCACCTCTTTGTGCAGTGTAACCTGTTGCTAAATTCTTACCATAGCATTTCACACAAACACCTCTCTTGCTTTCGCAAGTTAAAACCGAACGAATTTCAACAGTTTCGATGCTACTTTGTTCTATTTTTTGAGCATGATCCTGGGTAATTTCCTCGCCAGCAGTTAGTAACAATTCTTCTGAAATTGGATCATACACATCGTGCAATGAAGTACGACCTTCAATTCTATCTGCTAAATTTTCAATAATGTCTTCATTGTCTTTTAATGCTGAAGTTGCTATACCACGTAAAGTGCCGCAATCTTCCTCATTTATAACCACATCCTGTGCAACATCCACCAAACGACGTGTTAGGTAACCAGCATCTGCTGTTTTCAAAGCCGTATCCGCCAAACCTTTACGAGCACCATGGGTAGAAATAAAATATTCCAATACATTCAATCCGTCTTTAAAGTTAGATAAGATTGGATTTTCAATAATTTCACTTCCAGATGAACCTGATTTACGAGGTTTTGCCATCAATCCCCTGATACCAGCCAGCTGCTTAATCTGCTGTTTACTACCACGAGCACCTGAATCAAGCATCATATAAACAGAATTAAATCCTTGTTTATCTGCTGCCAATTCACGAATCAAGGTTTCAGTAATTCTTGTATCCACCCTACTCCAGATATCCACCGTTTGGTTATATCTTTCATTGTTGGTGATTAATCCCATATTGTAGTTTTCCCAAACCTCATCTACTTCCACTGTTGCATTGTCAATCAATTGTTGCTTGATATCTGGTATAATCAAATCATTGATGTTAAAGGATAATCCACCACGGAAAGCCATACGGTATCCCAATGTTTTGATATCATCCAAAAATTTAGCAGTTATAGGAACGTTGGTCCATTTAATGATATCACCAATAATTTCCCTCAAGGATTTTTTGGTCAACAATGCATTAATAAAACCTACGGTCTTAGGTACATGCTGGTTAAATAAAACTCTACCAACAGTAGTTTCAATTAATTTATAAGTCAAGCTTCCATCTTCATTTCTAAAGTTAGCTCTCACTCTAATATGTGCATGAAGATCAACACGCTGCTCATTGTAAGCAATGATTACTTCTTCAGCAGAATAGAATGCTTTTCCTTCTCCTTTTACTTTTTCAGTATCGGTTGATTTTTTTCCTTTAGTGATGTAGTACAAACCAAGCACCATGTCCTGAGAAGGAAGGGTGATAGGAGTACCATTCTGAGGATTTAAAATGTTATGAGAAGACAACATTAGTAACTGAGCTTCTAAAACAGCTGCATT